>NZ_JBEOVW010000022.1:0-114079 GCF_040295705.1 Micromonospora sp. NPDC002717
AGGACCCGCTTCGTGAGCTGCTGCAGCAGCCCGCCCTCGCCGGTCAGCTTCAGCCCGTCACCACGAGCCCGATCGACCAGCATCGCGATCAACTGCTCATCCGTGACCGCACTCACCGACCCTGCGGCCGGTTCCTGCCCCGAGGTGATCTCGGTCGTCATCTGGCGTCTCTCCCTTGATCGGTCGATCAGCCGTTATTTGTACAGTCCCCACGCCCAAGCCAAACAGGTTAAAGATCAAGCTAGGGCGGGCCGTGGGTCAGGAGGCTGTGGCGGGCTTCTTGGTGGGGTCGGCCGAGGTGGCGCCGTGAGTGGGGCGGCGGGTCAGGACTTGGGGGCCGGAAGCCGTGATGGCGACGGTGTGTTCGGAGTGGGCGGTGCGGGAGCCGTCGGCGGAGCGGATCGTCCAGCCGTCGTTGTCGAACTTGATCTTGTCGGTGGAGCGGCAGAACCAGGGCTCGATGGCGATGGTGAGACCGGGGGCGAGTTTCACGCCGCGACGGGCGCGGCCGTCGTTGGAGACGTGCGGGGCCTCGTGCATGGTGCGGCCGATGCCGTGGCCGCCGAACTCGGCGTTGACGCCGTAGCCGTAGGAGCGGGCGACCTGGCCGATAGCGGCGGAGATGTCGCCGAGGCGACCGCCGGGCTGGGCGGCGGTGATGCCGGCCTCCAGTGCGACCTCGGTGGCTTCGATCAGCTTCAGGTCGGCCGGGTCGGGGGTGCCGACGACGACGGAGAGCGCGGAGTCGGCGACCCAGCCGTCGATGCTGGCCGCCATGTCGATGCTGAGCAGGTCACCGTCCCGCAACACATAGTCGTGCGGCAGGCCGTGCAGCACCGCGTCGTTGACCGACAGGCACAGCACGTTGCGGAACGGGCCGCGGCCGAACGAAGGGGCGTAGTCCCAGTAGCAGGATTCGGCGCCGCGTTCGGAGATCCGGCGGCGGGCGTGGTGTTCGAGGTCCATCAGGTTGACGCCGACTGCGGCGACATCGCTCAGCTCGGCGAGCAGTTCGCCGACGAACTGGCCGGCCACCGCCATCCGGCCGATCTCCTCGGCGGACTTGAGTTCGATCACGACAGCCTCCCCCTCCGGGTGCGGTATTTTTATACCGGCATTTTTATACCACGTCAGGTCGGGGCACTCCGGCGGGATATCCTGCTGGCATGGTTCGCCAACCACTCACCGCCGAACAGATCGCAGCGGGCCAGCGCCTCGGAACCGCCCTCCGGGCCGCGCGTGCCGGCCGCAGCCTCGTCGAGGTGGCCCTGGCGGCCGGCATCTCCCCCGAGACGCTGCGCAAGATCGAGGCGGGCCGCCTTCCCGCGCCGGCGTTCGGCACCGTGGTCTGCCTCAGTCAGGCCCTCGGCGTCCCCCTCGGCGACCTGGCCGACGTCTGGCTGGCCGACATGCCCATCCGCCAGGCGTCCTGAAGGCCAGCCGCCCAGATCCTCCAACCAGCGGGGGTCGGTCACTCGCAGCGGTCCTCGGCGCCTCGGCCGTACGGCTCGCAGCAGTCGGGGCGGTGCCGGTAGACCCGCAGGTCGCGGCCGTGCCGCTCGCTGTACTCGGTCGTGATCTCGTACAGGCAGGCCCGCCATACGACGGTTTCCCCGCCGCCGGGCAGCACCTGGCCGTCACCCGGCCCGCCGCGCAGCAGCACGTCCACCCTTCGACGGTACGTCCCCGGTGAGCGCGCGACGCGGCGTGTGAAACTCTGCCCCTCGAGCGGGCGGCGTTGCGGGCCACGGCCCAGTCCCGCCAGGTTTTACGACCGGGTGACCCTGATCGACGCCGGCGAGTACACCACCCGGATCACCTGCTCACGCTGTGAGGAAGACATCAGCTTGGCCTGGCTCGGCGACCTGGTCAGGAAGAACGGCGGCCTGCGCTTCGACCACCTGGACGTGACGGTGCCCTGCTGTCGTGCCGTGGTCGAGCTCGACAGCCTGCGCTACGAGGAGCCGATCGGCTTCGCAAGGTTCGAGGTCAGTGCCATGAACCCGACCCGGGCGACATACGAGCTCGACGCCGAGGAACTCGCCGTAGTGGCTGGTCTTCTTGGCCATTCGTTGCGCAGATCCTCGCCCACTACTGAGGACAGGCATCAGGCCGGGGGCGGGCGGAGCGCAAACGGCGGGGTTCTACGATCCCACGCATGGGCTCCCGGGCGAACGTGGCCGTCAGACTGAACGGCGAATGGACGCACTGCGGCAGTAACGGCATGGGCTACAGCCTCGACGCGTGGCTTGCGCTCGGTCCAGCTCCCGCGCTGGCGGTCATCGAGTCCTTCGCCGTATGGGACCGGGACGAGTGGCAGATCGAGTCCTCGTGTGAGGCGGGCGCCCTGATCGACCTGGACGGCCAGGACCTGCTGTTCTTCCTGGACGCCGACTACGACCAGCGGCTCGCTGATCTGGACGGGTATCGCCGTACCTGGCCGGGCTGGACGATCCGCTGGGCATACAACGGCATCGCCGACATAACCGACGCACTCGACCTGGACAGGGCGGTCCTGCGACGTAAGCCATGGGACAACACCGATCTGTTCCAGTGGGGACATCCCGATGCCCAAGAGCCGCCGGACCTTCGATACCTCGTCACGGTCGGCGATGCCGGATACGGTCTGAGCGGCTGGGCGGTGCCACCGTGGCAGGTCGGACCTGACCTGCTCGACCAACTGACCGGCCTCCCGCAGCCGTCGACGTGGCCGGAGGTACCGCGCGGCGGCCTGCATCTGGATCCCGCCGCTCGCCGTGCCGGAGTCTGGTCGGTCGATCCGGTGCTGGGCCTAGCCGACCGGTTCGCCGAGTGCTGGCCGGGCTGGACCCTGGAGTTCTGGCAGGACCGGTATCAGGAGCAGGAGCGCCGGTGCGCCGGGGCGTTCCGCTTCCCTGATCCGGCGCCCGCCGTCGACCTGTGCGGCTACGCCCTATTGCGGCGGGTAATGCAGCATTGGGTGCGGGCCACCGCGGAGTTCCGGGACAGCTGGCCACAGGAGCAGGAGGACTATGACCCCTTCTACGGCACGCGCAATGCCAGACTCAGCGTCGCGGACCTGCAAAGACTCGGCGAATTGCTCCTCGGTCCGGACCGCGATCCCCACCACCCGCCGGCCATCCCGCACGGCTGGCCCGCGTTCTGGACCGAATGGGCGACGACCGGCGACTGGAGCCGACCCCTCGACGTCGCCGCGTACGCGCGCCAACTTCACGGTCACTGATACGAAGGCAACGCCGACAAGCCTCCGGAAGCCCTCGTCCGACATGCATGATGAGGCGTCCTCATTTGCCGCGAAGCGTTCGTCACCGAACGTGACGCTGGGGTCGGTCGCTGGTATTCGCACGTGCCGACGTGCGCCGGTGGAGCCGCAGGCCTCAGAAGGTTGCAGTAGATGCCGGCCTCAAACGCTCTCGCTCGACAACACTTGTTGCCGTCACCACACTCAGCGGCGGCACGTCCTTCGCGACAACGGCGCCCACGCCGACGACCGAGCCGCGACCGATTGTTACTCCGGGGGTGCCCGTGGCTGCGGCACCGATCCACACATCATCCTCGATGAGGATGGGCGCGTGCGTGATGAAGTCGTACCGTTCGTCGATCTCGACGGGGTGTCCAGCCGTGCTCAGAGTCACTCGGGGGACCGATCAGGACGCGGTCACCGATCGTGATGCCCCCGTAGTCGAGGAAGAAGCATCCCTGATTGATGAACATGCGCTCGCCGAACGATGCTCCAGGTCTGTAGTCGCAATAGAACGGGGGCAGGATGGACAGAGGAGGGGATCGGTTGGCCGAAGATCTCGATGAGCACCTTCCTGCGCGCATGCCAGCACCGCGGCCGGCGACCTGCACCGGCCCTGGGAACACCCCGGGCAGCCATGGGAGGTAGGCGGCCTCGTGTTCGCTCGGCCCACGCCCCGGCATCGGGGCAGGTCGGGACGAGAACGCGGCCCTGATCCAGGAACTTGACACACTGGGCGGAACGGGGCGACCTACGGTCGTGATGAGGGGCGTCTCTATTGTGGCGGTATGTCCATCGAGTTGGTGTCGCGCTTCACGGTTGACGACGGCGAGCTCAGCGCGCTGCACGCGCGCGCCTTTGGCGGCGGCGAGCAGTTGACACCGTGGCGCGAGCGCCTGCAACGACACGCTCTGAGTTGGGTGGGCGCGTTCGACGCCGGACGCCTGGTGGGATTCGTGCAGGTGTGCTGGGACGGGGGAGCCCACGCGTTCCTCCTGGATACCGCAGTGGATCCGCCCTGGCAGCACCAGGGGATCGGCCGGCGGCTGGTCGAGGCCGCGGCGGCGGACGCCACGGCGGCCGGCTGCCACTGGCTGCACGTCGACTTCGAACCCCACCTGGAGAAGTTCTACCTGCAAGGATGCGGATTCACGTCCACCTCGGCCGGTCTGCTGCGCCTCGGCGGCGAACCGGGCGCCGGCTCCTGAGCGTGGTGCGGCCGGCGTCCGGGTGTCCGCCGTCGCGACGCGCCCACCCCGCCTGACGGGCCCGCGCCCTCGGCGGGGACGAACTCTGGCGCGTCGGCGGCTTCGCCGCCGGCTCCGGTTGCCGGGCTACGACGCGGCTGCGCCGCCGTCGGGGAGTTTCTCGGCCACCGCCACTTCCTCGATCCAGCCGAGGGCGGCGATCGCGGTGGGGAAGCCGCACGTGGTGATGGCCCCGAGGGCGACGGCGCGCACCTCGTCGAGCGTTGCTCCGTGCTCGACGGCTTTGCGAACGTTGGAGCGCACCGCCCCCTCGGCCTCGGCTCCGATCGCCATGGCAAGTCGGATCAGCCGGTCGGTCCGCTCGTCGAAGGGCTGCGCTCACGTACGAGGCGAGCGAGCACCCCGTGCGCCTCGGCGACCTCCGGGAAGCGTTCGAGGAACTGCTTGTAGATGGTGGGCAGGTAGTCGACCACGTCTCCTCCGCCGTCCGTGAGTTCTCAATCCCCACCCGAGTTGTGACGCGGGGCGTTCCTGCCCTCACCGAACCGGTGACCCGGGCCGGCGGGCGGTCGCCTCGCGCACCGCGGCCGGCGAGGCGGGAGCGGCCGGGACGGGGCCGCGGCGCGCGCGGTAGACGACGTACGGGCGCCACAGGTAGGCCAGCGGCGCAGACCAGACGTGAACGAGCCGGGTGAACGGCCACAGCGCCAGGAACAGGAAACCGCCGATGGCGTGCAACTGGTAGACCAGCGGCGCGCCGACCATGAGGTCGCTACGCGGCGCGAACCAGAAGACGCTGCGGAACCAGACAGCGATCGTCTCCCGGTAGTCGTACCCGCTCCCGAGCAGGTTGGTGGCGACCGTGGCGGTCATGCCGAGCGTGACCATGGCCGCCAGCGCGGCATAGAGCACCTTGTCCATGGGGGTGGTCTTACGCCGGATCCGCCCGTTGACGAAGCGCCGGGCGATGAGCAGGACCAGTCCGGCAACGAGCATGAGGCCGGTGATGGTGCCGCCCCAGACGGCGGTCAGGTGGTAGGCGTGCTCGGGGATGCCGACGGCCTCGGTGACGGAGGCCGGCACCAGCAGCCCCATGGCGTGCCCGCCGATGACGCCGAACGCGCCGAGGTGGAACAGCGGCGATCCCAGGCGCAGGATCCGGTTCTCCAGCAGCTGGCTGGTGTGGGTGGTCCACCCGAACTGGTCGTGTCGCCACCGCCACACGTGGCCGGCGACGAACACCGACAGGCACAGGTAGGGCAGGACGATCCAGATGACGGTGTTCATCGCGGCGCCTCCGACGGCGGCAGGTGGGGTAGGGGGCGAGGCCGACGCCGGTGAGCTCGTCGGGGCCGAGGGCGTCCAGGCCGACGGACTCGACGGGCGGGCCGTCGAGGGCGAGCGCCGCGATGGCGTCCCGGTCGGCGTCGGTCAGCGCGGGCAGGGCGCTGGTGATCGCGTCGAGGAGCAGGTGGTAGGGCGTGCGGAGCTCGGCCAGCGCGGCGCGCAGCAGTTCGATACCGCGCCGGTGCTGGCGCAGCGGGGCTTCCCCCGCACCGGGGCCGACGGTCGCGGCGAACTCGAGCACGACCGGCAGCAGGTCGGGCAGCTCGCCGCCGGTCAGCCGCAGCCCGTGGGCGCGGTAGCGCTGCTGGAGGATGAGCAGCGCCATCCCCCGCTTGCGGGTGTCGCCGTGCAGGTAGTACGTCAGGTACAGGCCGGAACGGCGGCGCAGGTCGAAGGTCTGCACGTAGTGCCGCTGCACGTCGATCGGCGCGGTGCCCAGCAGCCAGGTGAGGAACTCCTCGACCTGGCCGCGCAGCCGCGGGTGCTCGATCCGCGCGGCTGCGCCACGCAGCTCGTCCCCGGCGCCGAGCAGGTCGGCGTCCGGGTAACCGAGCAACACGGACGTGAGCTGGAACAGCCGGATCCGGTTGGCCGCGGTCACCGGGACGGTGCCGATGGCGGAGGCGGTCACGACCGGCCCCACAGCGGGTTGATGGACAGCCCGGCCCGCCCGTCGCGGCGCCGGGTGACCAGCCCGCGCCGGCCGACGTGCACGTCGTCCTCGCCGTCGACGAGGTGGAAGCGCTCCACGGCCGCTGCGACCGGCGCCTCGCCCCCCATACCGGGCCCGCCCTCGCAGTCGAGTGAGCAGCCGGCCTGCGCATCGAGGGCGGCGGCGTCGGCGCGGTAAGCGGTCCGGATGACGTACCGCTCGTCGTACTTGGCGATCGCCAGCAGCCGGTACATCGACTCGACCTGGCCGGCGGTTATCCCGATGCGGTCCAACAGGTCCTAGGCGACGGTGCCGTCGAGGGTGCGGGCGCGCATGTACGAGCGCATGGCGGCCAGCTTCATCAACACGCCGGCGATGGCCCACCGGCTCCCCCTGGCGGCGACTGGCCGACGTCGGGCGGCTCACCGTGACCTGGCAGCTGTGCTTCCTGTACGCGGTCGGCCTCGGCGGCTTCGTCGCCTTCAGCGTCTACCTACCCGCCTACCTGGGCACCACGTACGAACTGAGCGCCGCCGACGGGGCGCTGCGCACCGCCGGCTTCGTGGTGCTGGCCGTGGCCGCCCGCCCCGTCGGCGGCTGGCTGTCCGACCGTCTGCACCCCGTGCCGGTGCTGGTGTGGTGCTTCGCCCTGGTGGCCGCCCTGGCCGTCGTCCAGGCCTTCGAACCGCCGCTGATGCCGGTTGCCACGGTGGCCCTCCTCGGCATGGCGAGCCTGCTCGGTGCCGCCAGCGGAGCCGTCTTCGCGCTGGTCGGCAAGGTCGCCCCGCCCGAGCAGGTCGGCGCGGTCACCGGGCTGGTCGGCGCGGCGGGCGGCCTCGGTGGATTCGTGCCGCCCCTCGTCATGGGCTGGGTGTACGGCGCACAGGGCTCGTACTCGATCGGGCTGATGCTGCTGTCGGACGTGGCGCTGGCCGCAGCGGTGTTCACCGCGGTGCGGATGAGCGGCTTCGCCCGCCGGTCCGGTCGGCAGCCGGTGGCGGCGTGAGACCTCGCGGTCGAGCGGGGATGTGCTGGAGTGCGCGGGTATCCACGACGTGCTCCTGACCGTGTTGCGCAACGTCAGGGTCGCCGGGCCGCCGTCGGTGGTGCAGGGGCAAGGGCGACCGCGCCGCTGAGGCTCCGCGTCGATCGAGGCCCGCAGGTCGTTGACGTGCGCCGTCAGCTCGGCGCAGAACCGGTTGAGCTCGGCCGGGTCGAGCTGGGCGAGGACGAGTTCCAGGTTGCCGCCGCCCGCCCCTGCCACCACCAGCCGGATCCCGCCGCCGCGACGGTCGTGGCGGGCGTGTTGGACGGTGCCGCCCGACGGCGGTGCGGCCACCGTGGGCCGCGGACCAGGATCAGCGCGACCCCGGCGCCGCCCACCCGAGCAGCAGCGGCAACCGGCTCCGCCGCCTCGTCGGCGTCGAACGGGTTCGGGTGAGCGGCGGTACCGGAGCTGGTCCGGAAGCAGACCGAGGGTGGCCTCGAAGTCAGCGACGAGGTCGCCGGTGAACAGCCGGAAAGCCCGACTGCCAGGGCATGTTCGCGGAATCGCCGTGCAGCGAATCGGTCCAGGGTGAACCGCCGACCATCACCGGCTCCGGTTCGTCGGCCTTACCCGGCTTCGTCGGGTCCTCAGCCTGCTTCGTCGACCCGAGCCCGTCGGCACCGAGCGGGCGGAGTCCATCCGCGCCGAGCGGGCGGTCCCGTTCCGATGCCAGCGGAATGAGCGTGTCGGGGACAACGGCCGTCGGCTCATCGGCGTCCGGCTGCGGCCAGCGCCGCCACCGCTGGACACTGGCGACCCCGACCAGGAGCAGCGAGCCCAGCAGCAGCGTCGTCCCGGTCCGTACGGGGGTGAGCAGGTCGATCTGGTAGCCCGCCACGCTCAGCTTGTGACCGAGCAGGTCCAGCAGCCGTGCTGGGCTGAACAACAGGCCCACGTAGCTGACCGTGTACGCCAGTCCGGTCAGCACCGAGCCGAGCGGGGAGATCCGTACGGTGGCGGTGAGTCCGAGCAGAAGGCCAGCAGCCGCAAGCACCAGCAACGGCTTCAGCAGAGCGTCAGGGGCCAGGGCCTCACCACTTTCCTGCGCATCCCCGAACACCCGCAGGGACCGGCCTTGTCCAGCGGCGAGCAGGACCCAGGCCAGCGGACCCACGACGAGCGCGGCGATTACGGTCTTGATGTGTCGCATTCGGGCAAGGTACCGAGCATCCGTCGTTGACCGGCAACGCGATAAGCAAAACTTAACCTGCCACCACACTGCGTCGTACGGCGTAGCTGACGGTGTCGAAGGTGGGCGGTCAGCATACGTAGCAGTCGATGAGTTCCACGCCGAAGATCGCGCCGACCCACCCCTCGACGAGGGTGTGCGTGGTGCCGGCGGCCCGCGCCGCCGCACCGCCACGGGCGGGGCACCCGAGCAACGCTGTCCGTCACCTCTGCCGCGAAACGGGTCGAACGCCAGAAGGGGGCGGGACGGGCTCGCGGCGCACCCGTACCTACGACCTGGCCGGATCGGCCTCCGCCATGGTGGTGATCCGGTCCCACGCCGGAATGGGAAGGGCGATCACGGCGGCCGGGAAGAGCCCGTGCTCCTCGTTGTCGATGTGCCGGTGCAGCCGGTCCAGGGCGGCGAGCACGGCGGGCCAGTCCGGGGCCGTCCGATCCACCGCACCGAGCACGCCGTGGATGTCGTCGTGTTCGGCGCAGAGCTTGTCGACGGCCTCGGCCAGGCTGCCCTCCTCGCGCAGTTCGACGAAGAGGCCGGTCTCCTCGGTCGCGGTGTGCGGGAGCAGCAGGGAGAGCAGGGCGTCCAGGGCGGCCAGCCGGTCGTCGGTCCCGGCGAGGATTGCCCGACGAAGCTCGCCGGCCGCGTTGGCGATCTCGTCGTGCTCGGCCGACAGCCGGCCGATCAGCGGGAAGTCGCGGCAGCCGCAGTAGTTGCACATTGTCCTTCTCCCTCTCCAGGCGCGGTTCGATCGTCCACCCGGTGCGGCGTGGCCAGCCAGGCCGAAAGACCCGCCGGCGCCGGGGCGGTGGTCACACCGCCCGGCGTCCCGCGATCCGTCGTCGTTCCGGTCAGCGGGGTGCGAGCGTCCGGCTCAGCCGGATCTGCCACACCTGCGGGCCGTCCTGCAGCCACTCGGTCGCCACCGCGCCGCCGTAGCGCTGATCGATCTCGGCGACCAGCGGCCTGGGCGCGTGCGGCGCGACCAGGATCAGCGCGTCACCCGCCCCCAGCCGGTCCAGGGCGGCGAGCACGGTGGCGTGCCGCTGTCCGTGCGGGAGGTCCCGGACGTCCAGCCGGGGGTCGATGCTCAGCACCGGCGCCTCGCCCACGCCGGCCGGGGCGTCCCCGCCGCAACCACAGGAGCCGCCGCCGCACCCGCCCCCGGCGGCCGGCGTCGCCTCGACCAGCAGATCGTGCATGCCGGCGAGCAACCCCGCGAGCGAGACGTCGGCGGCTCCGACCAGTAGCGGTACGACCAGGCGGTTTTCCTTGTCGAGGTGCACCGCGAACAGCGCGGCGAGGGCGCGAGCGGCCGCCGCCGCGGGCACCGCGCGGGTGAGGCCGGCCAGCTCGGAGACGAGCCCGACGATCGCCTTGTGCTCACCGAGCATGCCGTCGACGAGCAGCTTCCCCTCGGCGAGTGCCGCCGCGGCGGGGTACAGGGCGCTCTGGACGTTCGACGGCATGGTCCCCGGGCCGGTGCTGCGCGGCAAGGTCGGCGACACCTTCGAGATCACCCTGATCAACGACGGCACGGTCGACCACGGGATCGACTTCCACGCCGGTGCGGTCGCCCGGACGAGGTGATGCGCCCGATCGCGGTGATCATCGACCCGCCCAGGGTCGACCGCGAATTCGTCCTCGTCCAGTCCGAGCTGTACCTCGGCGGCGACGGCGAGCCCGGCGACCTGGCGAAGATGCAGGCGGAGCGGCCCGATGCCGTCGTCTTCAACGGCTACGTCGCCCAGTACGCCCACCGGCCGCTACCCGCGCGGGCCGGCGAGCGCGTCCGGGTCTGGCTGCTCGATGCCGGCCCCAACCGGGACAGTTCGTTCCACGTCGTCGGCGCCCAGTTCGACACCGTCTACCGGGAGGGGCGGTGGGAGGGCCGGCCGGCCGACCCCGGTGGGGCTCAGGTGCTCTCGCTGACTCCGGCCGCCGGCGGCTTCGTCGAGACGGTCTTTCCCGAGCCCGGACACTACCCGTTCGTCAGCCACGCCATGGTCGACGCGGAACGCGGTGCCCGGGGCGTCTTCGAGGTGACGCCCTCCTGACAGCTACCGCCGCCGCGACGACCGGAGGCCACGCCAAGCGGGCGCACGCCCATCCCGGCCGACCTCCCCAGCGGGTGGTTCGGTGTTGTGCCGGGTCACGAGCTGGTTCCCCTGAGTGCTGCGCGCGGTGGTTGATGGCCGGCCGCCCGCGTCTGCGTTCGCCGGCAGGGTTGACGTGGTCAGGCGTGGCATGGATTCTTGTTACTGGTATAGACCGGTGTGGCCAGCTGATCTGTTGGGAGTCGAGGATGCGGCGCGGCGGACCTCGGGCCTCAGCCTTCGCGGCGTTCCGCTCGGTGTGTGCCATGCCGGGATTCATGCCGATACCAGGCGCCAGCCAAGTTGAAGGAGTGGAGGTGTGATGTTTCTGTCGCGTTCGTTTCGTGGCTTTCGCCGTGCCGGAATATTCGCCGGACTGGTCGGGCTCGCCATTGGACTGGTGAACCCTCCTCCTGCCCGGGGCGAGGCCCAGGCTCCTGATCGGGTGGATGTGGCGCGCATTCTCCCGGTGCCGCAGCAGGTAGCGCCGCGTCCGGGCTCCGTCGTCCTGCCCGGCGATGTCGATGTCGTCGCGGGCGCGTCCGTGGATTCGGCGGCCGAGGAATCGCTCGTGGATCTGCTCGGGGCGCACGGTGTCACGGCCAGGGTCGTCCGAACCGCGGACATGTCGACGTCGCGCCCGTTGATCCTCCTCGGCGGGCCGGGCGAGACGTCGGCGAGCACCGCGGTGCTGAGTGCCCTCGGGGTCGAGGGGCCAGCGGGGCTGCCCGGTGAGGGGTACGTTCTGGCGGCCGGCCACGATCGTCTCGGGCGACCGCGGATCGTCCTCGCGGGTCTGGACGGCGCCGGCACCTTCTACGCCGTTCAGTCACTGCGTCAGCTGCTCGTGCCGGAAGGCTCCCGGGTAACGGTCGACGGTGTGGCGGTGCGCGACTGGCCGGGTTACCGAATTCGTGGCGGCATGGAGTCGTTCTACGGACCGGTGTGGTCGCAGGAGGACCGGCGTTCGCAGATCGAGTTCCTGGCTCGGCACAAGATGAACCAGTTCTTCTACGGGCCTGCGGACGATCTGCGTACCGGGTCGGAGTGGGACTCTCCGTACGACGCGGCGGAACTGGGCCGGCTGAAGGAGATCGTGGACCTGGCGCGGTCGCGTCATGTCGATTTCGTGTACCGGGTCTCGCCGGAGGCGCCCTTGGCCCCGGGTCAGGGGATCTGCCACGTGCGCGAGTCCGATCGGGCCAAGCTGCTGGCCCGCTTCGCGCAGTTGTGGGAGATCGGGGTCCGCAGTTACGTCATCGCCTGGGACGACGTGTCCGGTAACTTCGCGTGCCAGGAGGACCGGGACGCCTACCGGAACGATTCGTCGCCGCTCGCCGCCGCCCAGGCCGGGGTCACCAACCTGGTCCAACGCGAGTTCATCGAGAAGCACCCCGGCGCCACCCGCCTGGTGACCGTGCCGACCGAGTACTGGGGCATGACCCGCACGCCGTACAAGAACCGGTTCGACGAGTTGGTGAGCGCCGACGTCGACCTCTACTGGACCGGGCCGGAAGTGGTCTCGCCGAGCATCACCCGGGACGACCTCCGGGCCGCGCAGGCCGCCTGGCCGCGGCACCGGATCATGCTCTGGGACAACTACCCGGTCAACGACTACAGCCCCAACCGGCTGCTGTTGGGCCCACTGGTGAAGCGCGACGCCGGCATGGCGGACGACGTCATCGGCATCTCGTTCAACGAACTCGTCCAGCACCAGGAGGCCTCGCTGATCTCACTCGGCACGCAGGCCGACTACGCCTGGAACCCCGGGGCCTACGACCCGGAGCGCTCCTGGACGCGCACGCTGCAGATCGTCGGCGGCGACGCCTACCAGGAACTGCGGCTGTTCGCGGAGAACAACCGGGCCAGCGTCCTCGACAACACCGCCCGGCCGCGGTTCGCCGCACTCATCAACCGGCTCATCGCCGAGTACTCGGCGGGCCGGCCGGTGGGCGACGAACTCGAGCAACTCGATCGTGAGATGCGCCGCCTGGCGGAACTGCCCGCCGCGCTCCGGGCACAGCTCGACAACCCCGCGCTGCTCAAGCAGATCGGACCCTGGCTGGACCGCGTCGGAACGACCGGCCAGGCAGGCCGGGCGGCCGTGGCCATCCTCCGGGCCCAGGACCGGGGCGACGGCGAAGCCGCCTGGCTGGCACGACGGGATCAGGCGCGTGCCCGCGGCATCCTCGACAGGACGTGGCACCAGATCAGTCCCGGTCCGGTCGACGACCTGCTCAGCTTCGCGGCCTCGCAGAGCGACGGCTACATCGGTGACCGCTGGTACGGCGACCTTGGGGCTCCGACGGGCCTACCGGCTGCCGCCCAGGGGTCGGCGCTGGGCAACCTGACCGACCGGCGCGACGACACGGCGTATGTCGCCGCCGGCACACCGCAGGACGGCGACGCGATCACGGTGCCGATCACCAAGCCGCACCGGCTGTCGGCGGTGACCGTGGTGCAGGACGCGACCGCTCCCGCCGACGGCATGATCCAGGCGCTGGTCGACGGCGCCTGGGTGGATCTCGGACCGCTCGCTGACGGGTTCACCAAGGTGCCGGCCGCGGACCTCGCGGCCAGTGCGGTACGGATCCGGTGGACATCGGGCAGCGTGGCCCCGCACATCTACGAGATCGTCCCGCACTACTCCGACGTGTTCAGCGGCGCCGTCTCGGTCGATCCGCCGGGATCGCTCATCGCGCCCGGTAAGACGAAGCGATTCCAGGTCGCCTTCGAGGTGTTCGCGGATCACCGGATCAGTGGCCAGGTGAGCGCCACCGGCCCGGCCGGCTGGACCATCGACCCGGCGAAGCAGGTGTTCCGTGCCCAGCCGGGGGGCCGAACCGTCGTCGCGAGCGTACCGGTGGAGGTGACCGTCCCGGCCGATGCCGAGACGGGACGCCACCAGGTGACGGTGTCCTTCGCCGAGGACGGCGCGCCACCGGTGAACGTGTCGCTGCCGATCCTGGTCGGGGAGCAGAGCTACCCGAACCTCGTGACCGGGGCAGACCCGGCCGGCTACTGGCGGCTCGGCGACGCGACCGACTCCAGCACCGCCGTGGACGGCTCCGCCAGCCGGCAGAACGGCGCCTACCTGGCCGGTGCCCACCCGGGGGCCGAGGGCGCGATCACCGGTGACCGGGCGGCGGACCTCTCCGCCGGGTACATCGAGGCGCCGCGAAGCCCGCGAACCGACCTCCAGGGCGCGTTCACCCTGGAGGCGTGGGTGAAGCTCGACACGCTCGCCCCGGCGCCGGGGCAGGCGATCATCGAGAGTTACACCGGGCCGGCGGTCAACGGATATGCGCTGAGGGTGACAGACGGCGTCCTGCAGGCGTGGTCGCTGGGCGCTGCCGGGAAGGGGTACGGCCTGGTGACCGGCCGTACCCGGCTGACACCGAACACGTGGCACCACGTCGCCGCCGTCTTCGACGGGTCACGACTGACCGTGTACCTCGACGGGGTGGTGGACAACAGCGCCGCGACGTCGGTGTCGCCGGGCAGCGGTACGGCGAGCGTCAAGCTCGGTGGCCGCGGGGACGACGCGAACCAGCGGCTCCAGGGCGACCTCGACGAGGCGGCGATCTACGACCGGGCCCTGACAGCGGCCGAACTCGAGGCGCACCACCTCACCGGACTCGGCTGACCGGCCTCCGCCGATGTGCGTCAGCCCTCCGACGACGGGGGGCTGACGTGCATCTGGATGGCGTAACGATCCCCGCGGTAGAGCGACCGGCCGAACTCCACGACCTTTCCCATGTTGTCCACCGAGATGCGCTCGATCAGGAACGCCGGGCTGTCCTCCGCGACTTCGAGCCGCTTCGCCTCGGCGTCGGTCAGCCGGGCGATGGTGACCGTCTGCCGCGCCGATTCCAGCCGCACCCCGAAGACGCGGCCCAGCACCTCGTACAGCGAGTCATCGCGCCCCATCACCGCCAGCAGGTTGGGGAACCGCGTCGCGGCGAGGTTGGTCCGCTCCAGCGCCATCGGGATGCCGTCCGCGGTACGGATCCGCTCGATGTAGTGGGTCGGCTCGCCCGGGGCGATGTCGAGGCTGGCGGCGACGGCGCGGGTGGCCGGGCGGGTACGGGCGCGGTACGACTTGGCGCCCGGTGCCATGCCGCGCATCCGCATGTCCTCGCTGAACGAGCGGAAGATCTCCGAGTGGGTCAGCGTGGGGTGCTGCACGAAGGTCCCGCGCCCGGGCACCCGCCGGACCATTCTCTTCGACTCCAGCGCGTCGATGGAGCCCCGGACGGTCATCCGGGCGACGCCGAACCGTTCGGCGAGGACCCGCTCCGAGGGAAGTAGCGCGCCGTCCCGCGAGCTCAGGACCATGGCGGTGAGCACGTCTCTGATGTGCTCACCCTTGCCGCGGTTGTGCTCCGCCGGCAACGATTCAAGCGCCCCCTCGCTCGGCTCGTGTCGCCTCCTTGGCACGGACCCGATCCCCTCTCCCCGTAGTTGGAGCCATCCTACGGGCAGTTTCCGCCCCGCCGCCGACATCGATGCAACCCGTTGACCTCCGGTCTATACCGGTATTACGCTCGGCGCGTCCGCAGGTCTCGAGGATGGCGGCCATGACGATCGGAGACGAGATGCCCAGAAGATTCGGTGTGATGGGGGTGGTGGCGACACTCGCCGTCACCCTTGCCGCCTGCGCGCCGGGCGACAGCGGGGATGGCGGTGGCGACGCCGTCAACCTGAAGGTCTGGGGCTGGCGGCAGGAGGACGTCGCGGCGTACAAGAAGATCTTCCAGATCTACGAGAAGGCCCACCCGGGCGTGACCGTGGAGTACGTCCCCTACAAGAACACCGAGTACGACACGATCCTCAAGACCGGCCTCACCGATGCCAACGGCCCCGACGTCGCGCAGCTGCGCTCCTACGGACTGCTCCAGCCGCTGGTCGGCTCCGGCAGCCTGGTGCCCCTCGACGACCAGGTCGACAAGCTGAGCGGATTCCCGAAGCCGATCCTCGACGGCGCGAAGGGCGAGAAGGACGGGCGCGTCTACGGCGTTCCGTTCGCGATCCAGACGCTGCACGTCATCTACAACAAGAAGATCTTCGCCGACAACGGCATCGCCGCCCCCACCACCTGGGCGGACATGATCGCGGGCTTCGACAAGCTCAGCAAGGCCAGCGTCACCCCGCTGGCGAACACCGTCACCGACAAGTGGATGCTGCCGATCGAGCAGGAGATCTTCGGAGCCACCACGTACGGCGGCCCCGACTACCTCACCAAGATGCTCAACGGCTCGGCGAAGTTCACCGACGCGCCCTGGGTGAAGTCGCTAGAGACCTGGAAGGGCACCCAGAAGTACTGGCCGGCGCAGGCGTCCGGGGTGAACTACAGCGACGCGCAGGCCCTCTTCACCTCCGGCCGGGCCGCCATGTTCCCGGGTGGCGTGTGGGAGCTCGCCGGGTTCAAGAAGGCCAACCCCCAGCTCGACATGGGCATCTTCAACGTGCCGCCGGCGCCCGGCGCGGCGGTCGACAAGACGCTGGTGCCCGGCTACGTCGACGGGTCGTTCGGTGTCTCGGCGAAATCCCGCCACCGGGACGCGGCGCTGGACCTCGTGCGGTGGATGGCGACGGAGGAGTTCGGCAAGGCGTTGTCGAACGAGCTTCAGCAGATCTCCCCGGTGCCGGGTGTCGAGCCGCAGGACGAACTCCTGGCGCAGGCACTCAAGGCATACCAGGCGAACCCCAGCCCGTACGTCACCTACGCGTACTTCTCCGGCGGCACACCCACCGCCTGGGACCTCGCCTCCGAGGCGTTCTCCGACTACGTCCTGGGCCGAGGCAACGCCGCTGACGTGGCCGCACACATCCAACGAGGGGTCGATCAGTGGTTCCGGCCCAAGAACTGACGGTCCGTCCTGCCCGGCGGTCACGCCGCCGGGCGGGACGGGTCTCGGCAGGGTGGATCACGACGTTCTGCCTGCCGGCGTTCGCGCTCTACGGGCTGTTCCTCGTGGTGCCGCTCGTCACCGCCTTCTACTACGGGCTGTTCCGCTGGGACGGCACCCGCCAGGGGGAGTTCGTCGGGATCGGCAACTACCGGGAGATCCTCACCCGCTACCCGCTGAGCGACGAGATCCCCGCCGCGCTCGGACACAACGTGCTCTTCTTCGTCGGCACCATGGCGATCCAGAACACCATCGGGCTCGGCCTGGCGGTGCTCCTGCACCGCAACCCTCGGGGCAAGCGGCTGTTCCAGACGCTCTTCTCGCTCCCGTACCTGATCAGCCCGCTTATCGTCGGGTACATCTGGTCGCTGTTGCTGAGCCCCACCTTCGGCCCGATCAACTTCGCGCTCAGTGCGGTCGGCCTGGACGCCTGGGCGCGCCCGTGGCTCGGCGAGCCGGACCTCGCCCTGCCGGTACTGATCCTGGTCAACGCCTGGCAGTGGATCGGCGGACCGATGCTCATCTTCGGCGCCGCTCTGGCCGGTATTCCCCAGGAGTTGGAAGAGGCGGCCGCGGTGGACGGCGCGTCACCGACCCGCACGTTCTGGAGCATCCGGTTCCCACTTCTGATGCCGGCGGTCGGCGTGATCACCGTGTTGACGTTCATCGGATGCTTCAACATCTTCGACCTCGTCTACGCGCTGGGCGGTTCCGACGGCGGGCCCGGCGGCGCCATGGACGTGCTGGGTCTGCTCTATTACCGGACCGCCTTCCAGGGCGGCAGCAACGCGATCGGAGAGTCGTCGGCGTTGGCCATGCTGATCTTCGTGCTCATCTTCGGCGTCTCCCTGGCCCTGGAGCGGGCGCTGCGCCGCCGGGAGGTCCACTGAATGAGTACCACTACCACCCTTCGCGCCGCCCCCCGCCGGGCATCGAAGGTCGGAGCCGGGACCGTACGTCCGCGCGGCATCCGCCAGCGTTCGCTGCTGCACGGCGCAGGCAGCCAGCTCCTCCTGTGGACGTATGCCGCGATCGCCTTCGGCCCGCTGCTGCTGGTGCTGATCGGCTCGTTCCGGCCCAACGCGGAGATCCTCCGCGCGCCGGTCGGCCTGCCCAGCTCGTTCGACCTGAGCAACTACACCCGCGCGTGGCAGACCGCGTCGATCTCGACGTACTTCGTCAACTCCCTCACCGTCACCTGCGCTTCCGTGGCACTGTGCGTCAGCGTGTCGGCGATGACCGCCTACGCCCTGGCCAGGTGGAAGTTCCGGGGCCGCGCCCTGCTGGCGGCGTTCTTCCTGTCGGGGTTGATGATTCCTGCGAAACTCGGCCTGCTGCCGGTGTTCTACATGTTCCAGTCGATGGGTCTGATCGACAGCCGGATCGGGCTGGTGCTGCTCTACGCGGCGAGCGGAATCCCGTTCTCGGTCTTCGTGATCATGGGCTTCATGCGGGGACTGCCCGGTGAGCTGGAGGAGGCCGCGCGGATCGACGGGGCGAACGAGGGCCGGCTGTTCGTGTCGGTCGTCCTGCCCCTGATGCGGCCGGCGCTCGCGGTGGCAACCGTCTTCCAGTTCGCGCCGACCTGGAACGACTTCTTCTACCCGTTGGTACTGCTGCGCAGCGGCGACAAATACACCATTCCGGTCGGGCTGACCCGGTTCTTCGGCGAGTTCGCCGCCGACCGCGGCACCCTGTTCGCCGGACTCGTGATCGCCCTGGTGCCGCTGGCCGTGGTGTTCGCACTCGCGACCAAGCAGATTGTTGCAGGACTGACCGCAGGGATGTCGCGATGACCACGACGATCACCATCGACGGCGGCAAGTCGGAACTTCGGCTGCTGCTGCGTACCCCGGCGGGCCGTCGGCTCGGCGTCGGTCCGGGCTTCTCCTACCAGCCGCACGAGGATGGCGTCGAACGGATCCTGGCCGCCGTTCGTGGCGCCGCGGCGACGATCACCCTCCCCGCACAGGTGGCCGGCGTGGTAGCCGGTTTGACCGGCGTACCGGGGGAGCACGCTGAACGCCGGCGTCTCGCGCTCGCCCTCGAGCGGCAGTTCGGCGGCCGGGCCGTGGTCGTGGAGGACAGCATCCTCGCGCACGCCGGCGCTCTCGGCGGTCCCGGCGTGCTGTTGTGTGTCGGGACCGGGACGACAGTGCTCGCCGTGGACGCGGACGGCGACCACGCCCGGCTCGACGGATGGGGTCCCCACCTCGGTGACCGGGGCAGCGCGTACGCCATCGGACTGGCCGGAATGCGCGCCGCGACCGCGTCGCACGACCAGGTCGGGCCGGCAACGGCTATGGCCGACCGTCTCGTCACCGCGCTCGGCGGCATCGACCTGGCGTCGCTGCAGCGTTACTACCGGGACCCCGCCATGGTCGCCCGTACCGCGGCCTTCGCCCGCGACGTGCTCGAGGCGGCCGCGCAGGCCGACCCGGCGGCGGGGCGGATCTGCGCCCAGGCCGCGGCCGATCTCGCCGATACGGCGCAGGTGGCAGCCGTCCGGCTCGGCCTCAGCGGGGCAGCCCGACGGGTGTCCTTCAGCGGACGGCTGCTGGCCCCGGGGAACGCGCTCCACCAGGCGCTGGCGGCCGAACTCGAGGCCAGGGGGCTGTCGCTGGTCACACCCAGAGCGGAGCCGCTCGACGGCGGGCCGGCGTTGCTGAGCGCTGTCGCCCCCTACGCACGCCTGCTGGCGAGCCACGGAACCGGCGGCGACGCATGAGGGTCGGACACGGGGTGGTGCGTCTCGAGGTCGTGCCCGGAGAACCCATGGGTGGCTATGCCGACCGCTCCGACGGCGTCCAGAACGTGCTCGACCCGCTGGAGGTCCATGCCGTCACGTTCGCCGACGACGGCCACCGGTTCGCGCTGGTGGTCGCGGATCTGATCTGCGTCAACGTCGACGTCGTCGAGCGGATCCGCAGCGCCATGCGGGGCATCGGCGTGCAGTCCTGCTGGGTCGCCGCCACCCACACCCACGCGAGTCCCGAGGCGGGCTGCAGCCCCGGCGGCGAGGCCACGCCACGGCACCTCGCCGACCGGCTCGAAGCCGCATCGCTGGCGGCCGCACGGTCCGCCGTGGAGTCCGAGCGCGCCGCCAGACTCGGCTGTGTCCGCACACTGGTTCCCAGGCTGGCGGGTCGCCGTAACGTCGCCGACGCGGGCCCGCTGGACATTCCCGTCGACACCCTCACGGTCACCGCGGGTGCCGACGTGGTGGGGCTGGTCGTGATCTCTCCGGTCCACCCGACCATCCTTCCCGCCGACAACAACCATGTGAGCGCGGACCTGAACGGCGGCATCCGCCGGGCGCTGTCAGCACCGGGCAGGTGGGTGGTCGTCGCCACCGGTGCCGCCGGCGACATCAGTACCCGGCAAACCCGTCAGGGGCGGGGGCTCGACGAGGTGGATCGGCTCGGGGCCTGGTTGGCCGACCGGGTCCTACCGGTGCCGCCGCATGCCGGCGGGGGCACCCCGGCGCCGGTACGGCCGCCGATCTCGCGAACCGTCACGCTCGCCCCCAAGCAGCCCGCGGAGCTCGACGTAGCCCTGCGGCAGACGCCGCTGCCGGTGGGCAAGGACGAACGCATCCGCTGGGTCCTGCAACAGGGGAGGCGGATCGCGGAGGAGCAGGCGGCCCGCCGTCGCACCGAACCGTACGTCATCGACGTGGAGGCGGCGGACCTCGACGGGATCACGGTCGTGGCCGTTCCCGGCGAGCTGTTCCTGGAGCTGGGCGAGACGATCCGTTCGGCAGCGCCCGACCGGGTGGGGGACATCGTGGTCCTCGGCTATGCGAACGGCTACCTCGGCTACCTACCCGCCCGCGACACGCAACCCTGCTACGAAACCTATGTCAGTCCGGTCACCTCGGGCAGCGGCGAGATCGTCGTCGAGGCTGCCGTCGAAGCCGCCGTCGAAGCCGTCGGCGACCGTGAACATTCCAGGAGGATCAGTGCCTGAGCCGGCCTATGCCACCATCGCCCGGAACGCACTCGAACAGGTTCTGGCCACGGAGCTCGACGCCATCGAGGCCGCAGCCGGGCTCGTCGCCGACGCCATCGCCGCCGACGGCGTCCTACAGGCGTTCGGGACCGGCCACTCGCGGATCGTCACCCTCGAACTCGCCGGGCGTGCCGGTGGGCTCGCCGCCGTCAGCATGCTGGCGGTCAAGGATCTCGTGATGTTCGGCGGCGCCGACCCGGGGCCGATCCTCGACCCGACGTACGAGCGCGAGTCCGGTCTCGCCGAGCGGATCTACCGCCTCGCCGCACCCTCCGCGCACGACGCCTTCCTCATCGTCTCAAACTCCGGCATCAACGCCGCCGTCATCGAGATGGCGACGCTGGCCCGCGACCGAGCGCATCCGATCGTGGCGGTCACCTCACTGGCACACACGCGCTCGGCCGGTGCGCGTTCCACCCAGGGACCGCATCTCGCTGACCTGGCGGATGTGGTGATCGACAACCACGCGCCCGCAGGAGACGCGGCACTGGAGATCACCCCAGGAGTTCGGACCGGGGCGGTCTCGTCGTTCACCGGAGTCCTCATCGCGCAGCTCCTCACCGAACTGGTCTGCCGCCGGCTGTTGGCCCGCGGCATCGACCCGCCCGTCCACGTATCCGCGAACCTCGCTCAGGGCGACGCGCACAATCGCGGCCTCTATGAGCGGTACCGGGATCAGGTCCGGCCGATCGAACCCTGATCCGCCACGGACGGAGGCTTCCAGGCGTCGGGGGAGACGTTTCATCGGGGGAAGTCCTAGTTGAGTCGGCCTGGAGCGCGGTGCCTGCGTTGCCGCTGGTCCGTTTCTCCAGGCCGCTCGCCGAACCCGCCGTTGCGCGTCTTCGCGCAACGGGCTCTCCACGGTTGCTGCCCGTCAGGCGTTGTCGGGTGTAGCGCAGGGGTTGGGGATCGCGCGACGTATCTTGACTCCGGTCTATACCAGTATTAGCGTCTGCCGCATCTGCCCGAACGCGCGGGTGGTCATGGGCACCGAGTGCACGCCCGCCAGCCCGCGTCGCGGTTACCGACTCGATGAGGAGCAGGGCTGATGGCTGCTAGACGAAGTACGAACCGATGGGCATGCACGGCTGCACTCCTGGTGGCTTGTCTCGCGGCCGGGGGAGTCGTCCTGGCGCCGGTTACCGCAGCGGCGCCGGCTTCACCACGGGCTGCGTCCGGGCCGTCAGCTGGGGACGCCATGCCTGACGGGCCAATCGGTCGTCCAGACCAGCCGGCGTTCCCCGACGGATACGTCCAGCGCGTGCAGGCGGCCCTGCGGCAAGGGGCCGACACGTGGGGCGAGCAGCTCATGGCGCTGCCTGACGGCCCGACGATGGCAAACATGCGGGACCTTCTCGTACCGGCCAACCACGGCGACGACTTCTGGCATGACACCCGGTGGAACAACCTTCCATTGACATACCCGATGCCGGACCTCAAGAACTTCAGCGCGCAGCGGGACTTCAGCTTCCACTTCACCGACGGCAGCCAGATCAACTCGGACTTCGCCGACGGGCGGACTCGGCAGTGGGTCAAGTTCTACGTCGGCGACGGGACCGAACTCTACGGCTCGTCCGAGACCAGGCTTGACGAGCCGACGCTCGCCGATGGTTACCAGCCGGTGCTGCAGAACCGCTACACCGACCGCCAGGGACGGACCTATGAACGGGAGTCCTACGTCACCCGGTTCTCCGGCTCCGCTCGGCTCATGAGCATGATCCGCTTCATCGTCCGGCCGGGGAACTCCGGCCAGACGTCGGCCACGCTCCGCGTCAACCTGAACGGCATGTACGTCGCCGGGGCCGTGGCTGTCGAGAACAACCTCAAGGTGGGCGACAAGCTCGCGCTCGCCTACAGCGGCCAGGCTGCGTGGAGCGCACCGGATCTGACCTACACCCTCGACCTCAGCAAGGGCCCGGCGGAGGTCCACCTGCTCATGATGAACCAGCCCCAGGCGCTCGAGACGGTCGTCATGGACAGCAGCGGATACGACGCCAGGCGGGCACAGATGACCGCCTACTGGAAGGGCCAGCTCGACACCGGGAGTGGGGTGCAGATTCCGGAGAAGTACGCCGCCGACGCCATGCGGTCCATGCTGCTGGCCAACCTCGTCATGGGCTACAACCTCACGATCGGCAACGGCTACGAGCTGCCCGACGACCCGAAGTTCGCCTGGATCCCCGAGGTGGTGGCCACGGTGGGGTCGCTCGGCGACTTCGGCTACGCGCCGCGCACCCGGCAGACGATGGACGAGTTCCTCGTCCGGGGGCAGTACCTTGACGGGTTCACGACCTGGGAGCGGGGCATCAAGCTCCAGGCGGCCGCGAGGTACCACCTCCAGACCGGGGACTCCGGGCTCATCACGGCCCACCTGGCCACCTTCAAGGCGTGGCTCAACGACATCGCGGCCCAGCGGAGCAACGACCCCAACGGTCTGCTCGCCAAGACGAGCCTCTATTCCGACAACAGCGCACGGGCTCACGGCATCCACCACCAGGCAGACGTGTGGCGCGGCCTGCGCGACATGGGTGTCGTCCTGCGTCTCATCGGCCACCCCGACGACGCGGCCGCCTTCACCGTACAGGCAGACGGGCTACGCGCCGCGACCCTCGCCGCGATCGACCGGAGTAAGACCCAATTGCCCGACGGCTCGGTCTTCGTGCCCGTTGCGCTGCTCGAGCCGAACGACTTCGACCCGGCCGGGATGATCACGAACTCACCGCAGGGCAGCTACTGGAACCTCATCATGCCGTACGCCCTGGGCAGCGGCTTGATCGACCTCAACAGCCCTGTCGGGCAGGGGCTGACGACCTTCCTCAACAAGCACGGCGCCACGTTCCTCGGGCTCACCCGGTTCAATCTCAGCGGTGAGCCGGTCGAGGCGTGCCAGACCCGCCCTGCCGGCCCGTGGCCCGCAGCGGACGGTTACCGTTCGAGCGGCGTCGACCAGCAGTACGGCTGGTCCTACCTCAAGTATCTCGACCAGATCGGTGATGCCGACCGGATCGGGCTGACGTTCTACGGCATGCTCGCCCAGGGCTTCACCCGCAACACCTTCATCGGGGGCGAGGGCGAAACCGTCGCGCCGTGCCCGATGGAGTACTACCGCTCTCAGTTCCGGGCACCCCTGTCACCGAACAACGCCACGTACCTCAAGGCGCTGCGGGGGATGCTCGTCAACGAGACCCTCGACGCCGCGGGTGTGCCGACCGAGCTCGACCTCGCGCCGGCAACGCCCAAGCCGTGGCTGTCCGACGGCCAGACGGTCGGGGTCACCGAACTGCCGACCTTGTTCGGCCCGGTGACCTACTCCATCACCTCGGCCGTTGCCCGGGGCACGATCGAAGCCACGGTGACGCCCCCGCCCGCCGCGGCGGGTCGCCCCGGGCTCCAGCAGGTCAAGCTGCACCTACGACTGCCGGCCGGCTACCGGCTGGAGGCCGCAACCGCCAACGGCGCGGCAGTCGCCGTCGAGGGCGACGCCGTGACGGTACCGGGCACAGGGACGACGACCGTTCGAGCTACGGTGTCGCGCGTTAAGGTGGGCCAACTGTCCCGGGCGCAGGTCGTTGCGACCGAACTGGCGACCATGGTCGCCCCGGGGGCGACGACTAATCTCGGGATGCTCGTCGAGATGTCCGGGACCGCAGTCGTCCAGGGCCGGATCTCGGTGGACCTTCCGAACGGATGGACGCCATCGTCCGAGCAGATCCTGTTCACCCGCAACGCCAAGAGCGGGCTCGCTTGGCAGCAGGTCCGTACGCGCGTCTCGGTCCCGGAGAATGCGGCGCCGGGTGACTACCGGATTGTCATGACCGCCCGCCCGGATGGCGGGGAGCCGAGGGCGTTCACCACGACCGTGACGGTGGCCAGGCCGGCTCCCGGGACCTACGCCGACCTGGTGCGGGCCGACGGCGCCGTCGGTTACTGGCGGCTCGACGACAGCGGGGCGACAGTGCTCGACAGGTCCGGGCACGGCAACAACGGGGTGGTCCGGGGATCCGTGGTCCAGGGCCAGCCGGGGCCGCTGGCCGATGGGAACAGCCGGTCGATGAGCCTTGAGGGCGGCTACATCGAGGTACCTGACTCGGCAAGCCTGAGCCTGACCGGCCCCTATGCCCTTGAGGCATGGGTCTACGTCCGGGAGGGCGGCGACCAGGGCGTGCTGGAGAAGTACGACTCGCCCGCCCGTAACGGATACCTCCTGCGCCTGGGTGCGAAGAACCGGCCGGCGGCGATGAACCTCTCGGACTCCCTGTCCACCACCGGTCCGGTCGGTGCCCCCGTGCTGCAGTGGGGCTGGCACCACCTGGTGTCCGTCTTCGATGGCTCGACGCTCAAGGTCTATCTCGACGGCACCGAGCGCGCGTCCGTGCCGATCAGCCGGGTGCCGACCGACGGGGCTGCCTCGCTGAAGATCGGGGCACGAGGGGATGACGCGGCGAACCGCTTCGGTGGCTGGATGTCCGAGGTCGCCGTCTACGATCGCGCGCTCACCCCGGAAAAGGTGAAGGCCCACTACGTCAAGGGTGTGACGGTCGTGAGACGGTGAAGCCTGTTGATCAACCGACCTCGGTCGTACTGTCGTAGCGGCGGATCTGGTGGCCCGCAGGGCCGGCACTCACCCTTCGGGTTGGCCGATGGCGGCCCGGATCGCGTCCCGGATCGGCTCGATGGTCGCCACCCCCACCGCCGGTGTTGTCCAGGACGCAGAACAACGGATGGTAGCCGTAAGGTCGGTCCGGACCGCCCTGCGGCGTTGCCGCTGTGTTTTCCCCGGACCGCCTTCCGGCTGAAGTGGGGGCAGTCATTACTGACACTCTGCAACGGGCAAATGTAACGGTTGATGAGGAGTAACGACGCCAGCGGCAACACCACCTGCCGGCCGTCGGGCACCAGCGCGAACGTGTGCGACGCCACCAAGGCGGGCAGCCGGACCTGACGTGGGACGCCGAAGGCGAACTCGCCACCGTCGGAGGGTCCGATGGTGTGCCGGATCTGGGCGAGGATCCAGATTAATTCAAAATCATGATTACAGGCTTGGATGGAGCCATTGACGAAGCTCTATGGTCTAGTCCAGTATTTCCAAAGCCGATGCGTGCCTGCCGCGCGTCACGGCCTCCAGTCACGATCCTCAAGTTCCTAGGAGTGCGCCCATGCGAAACGGCTACCCTCGGGGACGCTGGCGCTTCCCACGCACAGTGGCCGGCTGTGCGCTCGCCTCGCTGCTCGGCACGGTCGGGCTGTTGGGCTCACCGTCCACGGCCAGCGGCGCTGCGGCAACCCCGCCTCTCAATCCACAGCCACGGGAGCTGTCCGTCACCGGGACCCCGCTCAACCTGCCGGTCGCAGTGACAATCGTCCGCGGCGCGGCCGCGGACCAGCCGGCCGTGGACGCCGTGGTGGCCGCTTTCGCCGTGTACGGCACCAGGGTCACCCTCACCGAGACCGATCCCGGCGCCGGAACAACCGTCTACGTCGGAGGAGCGGGGGAGACGCCCGCCAGCGCGGCCGCCCTGAACGCAATCGGGGTCACCACCCCGAGCACCCTGCCGGATCAGGGTTATCTGCTGGCCACCGGGACGGACTCCGGCGGCAGGCAACGGGTCGTGCTCTCCGGCGGCGACAAGGTGGGCACCTTCTACGCCGCCCAGACCCTGAGGCAGCTCCTGACGTCGGATTCCTCTGGCGCGGAGATCGCGCGCGTCACGATCAAGGACTGGCCAGCCTTCTCGTTCCGCGGTGGTATGGACTCGGCCAACCCCCCACCACCCGGGGTGGCCTTGTGGACGAAAGCTGACCGGCTGGAACAGGTGGAGGTCCTCGCCCGGAACAAGATGAACCGCTTCTTCTACGGGCCCGCGGCGGACCCACGTACGGGCGGCAGCGGCAGCAACAACTGGCGGACCCCGTACACGGACGCCGAACTTGGCGACCTTCAGGAAGTCGTCACCAGGGCCAACAACCTGCACGTCGCGTTCGTATACCGGATCTCACCCGAGATGCCACTCGACCAGGCCAACGGCATCTGCCACTCGTCCGCCACGGAGCGCAGGACGCTGCTCTCCCGGCTCGACCAGCTGCGCCAGATCGGAGTCAGGCACTTCGTCATCGCCTGGGACGACGTCTTCCCGACACGGCCGTTCTCCTGCGCCACCGACACCGGCACGTACGGAACCGGGGTCACGGCGTGGGCCCGGGCACAGGCCGACGTCACGAACTTCGTCCAGACACAGTTCATCGGCACCCACGCCGACATGGGCCAGCTGTACACCGTCAGCAGCGAGTACGCCGGGACGGCGGTCAGCAGCTACCGCACCGAGTTCGACACCCGGCTGGGCACCGAAGTGGGCGTGTACTGGACCGGACCCGAGGTGCTGTCTCCGCGTATCACCAAGAAGAATCTCGACGACGCACAGTTGGCGTTCCCCCGGCACCGCCTCGCCATCTGGGACAACTTCCCGGTCAACGACCAGGTCTGGGACCGGCTCCAGATGGGCCCGCTGGCCGGGCGCGAGCCCGCGCTCTCGGCTGCTCCAGGAATCCTGTTCAACGAGATGACCCAGCAGGGCCCCTCTCAGCTGCCCCTGCTCACCGCCGCCGACTTCGCCTGGAATCCGGCGCAGTACCAGCCAGAGAACTCCTGGTCCCGCGCCATCGACACCCTCGGTGGGCCGAAGGCCAGCCAGCTCCGAACCTTCGCCGACATCAACCGCTCGTCCGTCATCGACCACACCGACTCGGTGGCGCTGGCGGACGCCATCAGAAGCTTCCGCATCGCCCTCCGCACCGGAACCGGGGTGGACGGCGCCGCCGCCGCACTCAAACAGAGGCTCTCTGACCTCAGAACGGCCAGCACGGACCTGCAGACCATGCAAAGCAGCCTGACAACCCAGGCGAAGCCTTGGCTGCAGCAGACGGTACGCCTCGTGGACGCGGCGACCCGCGCCGTGGATCTTCTGACCGCCGAGCGCGCCGGACAGGCCACCGTCGCGAAGAACCTTCGCCAGGAGATCCGTAACCTCCTTCCCGCCATCGCCGCCCACCCCGAGTCGGTGGCGCACGGCGTGCTCCACCCCCTGGTGACCTTCGCGCTGCGCCGGGGCATCGACCGGGTGGACCTGAGCGGGGACGGGCGCTCCGACGTCCTGGCCGTGACGGGAAACGGCGCGCTGAACGCGTACGAGAACCTGCGCACCACGGTGAACTGGCCGGAGCTGGGCGCCACCCAGGCGGTCGGGCAGGGATGGTCTACCTCGCAACTGCCCATCATCGGTGATCTTGACGGTGACCGGCTCGCGGACCTGCTCACAGTGACCAGCACCGGAGCCCTGACGCAGTTCAGGAACACCGGGTCCTTCACGGGTGGCATGTTCGCCGCAGGCGTCCAGGTCGGCGGTGGCTGGCAGGGGACGTTGGCGGTGCACCTGGCCGACCTCGATGACGACGGGCGCGCCGACCTGCTCGGGGTGTTCCCGGACGGCACGCTCAAGGCATTTCGCAACGCCGGCATGAACAACGGCGCGGTCACCTGGGGTCCGGCCGTCCCGGTCGGCCAGGGGTGGAGCACCGCCGAGCTTCCATTCGTCGGTGACCTCACGGGTGACGGAAGAGCCGACCTGATGTCCATCAAGCCGGACGGATCGCTGTGGCACTTCCTGAACACCGGCAGCTTCAGCGGAGGTCTGTTCGCCGCCGGTCAACGGGTCGGTGCGGGCTGGACCGGTTACCTGGCCATGCACGTCGTCGACCTCGATGGTGACGGACCTGCGGATGTGCTCGGCGTGCTGGCGGACGGGACGCTTGCCGCCTTCCGCAACCAGGGTGTGACCAACGGGCTGGTCAGCTTCGGGCCCCGAGCTTCGGTGGGCCAGGGTTGGAACGCCAACATGCTGCCCTACCCGACCGATCTGAGCGGGGACGGCCGCGCCGACCTGGTCTCGATCAACGGTGCGGGCCGGCTCATCACGAACGTCAATGCGGGTCGTTTCGCGAGCGGATTGATGTTCCCGACGGCGGCAGCACACGGCCCAGGATGGGGCGGAACCATTTTCCTTCGCTGACGGGCCGCCTCAGTTGGCCATCGGGCGACGATGCCGACGCCCGTGTGGTGGCGCGGCACCAGCTTGCCGAGGTGGCGGGGTACAGCTCGAGCGAGCTGTACCCCGAAGCCGTTCCATTCCGTCCCACGTTCTCGTCGCTCACCGTCACGGCCACGCTGCCGCCTCGCTACGGCGCGGGTTGAGCCGGGCTGGCACACTCGCCGCATGACAAGACCCACCATCCGGGCCACAGTCGAGTCGGGTGCCGTGTACGACGACCCGGGCGAGGACCTTCTGCTGGATCTCGCCGAGCGGGTCCACTCGGCGGGCGAGGAGTTCCTGGTTGTCCATCGCACTGGCGCCCCCGACGGGCAGACCTACATCCAGTGCGCCGAGACCAGGGACGACGACGGGAGGTGGCGTCTGGTCGTCGAGTACCGCGACGGCGGGCCGGACCGTCACTTCCAGGCGTACGTCGACGAACTGGACGTGCTCCAGTCGGTCGTCACCGGTTGGGCGGCCGGCCGGCCCGACTGGCGCGGCGGCCTCGAATGGGAGCGGCTCACGTTCGATCAATGAGACGCCCTGGATCCCGACACGACCGGACGCCCGGAGCCGAGGCGTTCGAGGCTGCGCACCGATGCACGAAACACGTGTGCAAGCAGGCTGCGAAGCAGCCTCCTCCGGTCTACCTGACTGCCCTGGTCAGCCCCGACGATCGCACCTGGGGCGTCATGCACCCCTGAGCGCACGCGCAGGGCCGGCGGGTGGCCACCTGAGCCAGTCGGCCGCGGTGCAACACAACGCGTGGCGGCTGCGGCAACAGCGCAATCATCGCTATCCTGTCGCAGCAGCCGACCGGCTGACCTCCATCGCCAACAGCGAAGCCACGTGAAGCAGTGTCTTGGCAGCGGCGGTTGAACTCCCGGGGAGACCCATGGTGAGCGACATGGAACTGCGGCATCTCCGCCGCTGTATCGAGTTGGCCGTCGAGGCTCTCGAAGAGGGCGACGAGCCGTTCGGCTCGGTGCTGGTCGACGCCGACGGGACCGTACTCGCCGAGGACCGCAACCGGGTGGCGGGCGGCGACCGGACCCGCCACCCGGAGTTCGAGCTGGCCCGCTGGGCCGCGGCGAACATGTCCCCTGAACAACGAGCGCAGGCGACCGTCTTCACCTCCGGTGAGCACTGCCCCATGTGTGCTGCGGCGCACGGCTGGGTGGGTCTCGGCCGGATCGTGTACGTGGCTTCTTCCGAGCAGTTGGCGGGCTGGCTGGCCGAGATGAACGTGCCGCCGCCACCCGTGCGGTCTCTGCCGATCCGGGACATCGCTCCCCACGTCGTGGTGGAAGGGCCCGTGCCTGACCTCGCCGCGCAGGTGCACGACCTTCACCGCCGCTACTACGGCGCACGCTGAGGCGCGTCTCCACCCGATGCCGCCGCAGCGCGGCGGGCCGCCCCGGGCCGTCACCCAGACGGCGGCTTCGGTGTGCCGAGGGCCGGCTGCGGTCAACTGCGACGGAACCAGGGGGCGGCGGTGGTGTCGTTCTTGTAGAAGCTGATCAGCGCCTGGGCGACCTTTCTCCGGCCGGAGGTGCTGGGGTGCACGCCGTCGCTCTGGTAGTCAGCGCAGGACCACTCCAGCCCGTCGCTGCGCCCCGGCACGCCGCCCGCCACGTCGTCCGCGCCGAGCCCGTCCGCCCACAGATACGGACCCCAGGCCAGCCATGGAGCCGGGGCGCCGCTGCCGGCGTACGCCAGTCGCGGATCTCCGGCGATCTGGTCCTCGACCAGCCACTTGACGGCAAACGCCTGCTCGTAGGCGCCGGTGCCGCGGGTCGGGGTGGAGTAGTCACCGTAGGTGCGGCTGGACAGGTGGACGATTCGCAGGTTCGGGTACTTGCTCCGGGCGATGGTGACGATGCTGCGGAGGGAGTCTCGTAGCTTCTGCGCCCCGCCGGGGAACGCGCCCAGCCCGTCCCCGGCGAACTGCTGCTTCAGCCAGACCGTCTGCACCTGGGCCGGGGTGACCCCGGCCTGCCTCAGCCGATCGTTGAGGATCTGCCAGGTGCTGCTGTTCGGGTCGGCCCAGTCGGTCGCAGCACGCCCGCCCTGGGCTCCGTCGACCATCACCAACCGGGGGTTGATGGTGGTGTCACCTGCCGCCGCCTGCATGAACGCCTGGAACTCCTGGGTGGTGTTCGACATGCCGATCGAGGCGAGAACGATCCGGCCGTTGGTCGGGTCGGCGGCGCCCGCCGCGTTGCGCGGGACGACCTGGGTGGCCGCCAGGGACCGCCCCGCCGAGTCGTGTGCGGCCGGGCGGACGTTGACGCCACCGGGGTAGAGCCCGCCCTGCGCCCCGAGGTACGTACCGGTACGCAGGTCCGGCAACGGCGTGCGACCGGTGTGGGTACGCGTGCAGTCGGATGCCTGTGCGGCGGTGGGTGGACCGGCAACCGCCAGTCCGGCCGCCAGCACCAGGATGCCCAGGGCCGCCGGCGCCGATCGGCCGCGTGGCCGGTCCTGCCACGAGATGAGTCTCATCCGCTCCTCCACGCTCCACAGCGAACGGCGACGGCGCTCCCGGTCTGCACAATATATGGAGGTTAATCGATTAGATAGTGGGCGCGGTGGAGCGGACACGGCTCAGCCTCTCACCCACCTCGCGGGTGGGTGAGAATGACGGCATGCCGAGCCGTCTCACCGTCATCGCCATCGACGCCATCCGACCACAACTGATCGCCGACTTCTGGTGCTCGGTTCTCGGCTGGCAGGTTGTTGACGAGGATGGTGAGGTGATCACCATCGCAGCCTCCGACCGTTCCTGGCCGATGATCGACGTGGTGGCTGTGCCAGAGGGCAAGGTGATCAAGAACCGGCTGCATTTCGACTTGCGTGCCGACGGCGTGTCCACCGCGGAGGAGCTTGACCGGTTGCTCGCCCTCGGTGCGCGACGCGTCGACGTGGGACAGCCCTCCGACGTGAGCTGGGTTGTGCTTGCTGATCCTGAAGGCAACGAGTTCTGCCTGCTGTCACGCCCTGTCCAGGAGCTCTAGGACAGCGGCGAGCCAAAAACTTCGGACGGCGATGTCGAGAACCCGTGGCTGGCTCCGTCCCCGCGGTGAACGTGACCAGAATGGGTCGCACCAGCACCGAGGAGAAACACCATGGCCAAGTACTTGCTGCTCAAGCACTACCGGGGCGCTCCGGCTGCGGTCAACGACGTGCCCATGGACCAGTGGACGCCGGAGGAGATCTCGGCGCACGTGCAGTACATGCGCGACTTCGCGGCCCGGCTCGAGGGGACCGGAGAGTTCGTCGACGGTCAGGCGCTCGCCCCGGAGGGGACGTTCGTCCGGTACGACGGTGAGGGTCGCCCGCCGGTCACCGACGGCCCGTTCGCCGAGACCAAGGACCTCATCGCCGGGTGGATGGTGATCGACGTCGACAGCTACGAGCGCGCCATCGAGCTGGCTGGGGAGCTGTCGGCCGCCCCTGGAGCGGGTGGAAAGCCGATCCACGAGTGGCTCGAGGTGCGCCCGTTCCTGGCCGAGCCGCCCACCATCACGGAGTGATCTGATGGACGAGGCCCTGCTCCGGGGCCTCACGCCGAGCGTCCTCGGGATCCTCGTCCGCCGCGGAGCCGCCTTCGCGGCGGCCGAGGACGCCGTGCAGGACGCGCTGGTCGAGGCGGTCCGCGTCTGGCCGGCCGACCCGCCGCAGGATCCGAAGGGCTGGCTGGTCACCGTGGCCTGGCGCCGGTTCCTCGACGCGACCCGGGCGGACGCCGCCCGCCGCCGGCGTGAGGACCTCATCGACGAGGAGTCGGCGCCCGGGCCCGCGCCCGCGCTCGACGACACGCTCCAGCTCTACTTCCTGTGCGCCCACCCGTCACTGACGCCGTCGTCCGCGGTCGCGCTCACGCTGCGCGCCGTCGGTGGGCTGACCACCCGTCAGATCGCCCAGGCCTACCTGGTGCCCGAGGCGACCATGGCGCAACGCATCAGCCGGGCCAAGCGCACCGTCTCCGGCGTGCGGTTCAACCAGCCCGGCGACGTCGCCACCGTGCTGCGCGTGCTCTACCTGGTCTTCAACGAGGGCTACTCCGGCGACGTGGACCTCGCCGCCGAGGCCATCCGGCTCACCCGGCAGCTCGCGACCGCGATCGATCACCCCGAGGTGGCGGGGCTGCTCGCCCTCATGCTGCTGCACCACGCCCGGCGCGCCACCCGGACCGCGCCCGACGGCAGTCTGATGCCACTCGCCGAGCAGGACCGCGGCCGGTGGGACACCACGTCGATCGCCGAGGGCGTCGAGATCCTGCAGGCGGCCCTCGCCCGTGACCGGCTGGGCGAGTTCCAGGCCCAGGCCGCCATCGCGGCACTGCACGCTGACGCGCGCACCGCCGAGGAGACCGACTGGGTGCAGATCGTCGAGTGGTACGACGAACTCGCGCGCCTGACCGACAGCCCGGTCGTCCGGCTCAACCGCGCGGTGGCCGTCGGCGAGGCCGACGGACCGCGCGCCGGGCTGGCGGCGCTCGCGGCGCTGGACGACGCACTACCGCGCCACGCCGCGGTGGCGGCGTACCTCCACGAACGCGACGGGGACCTGGCCACGGCGGCACGGCTGTACGCCAAGGCGGCCCAGAAGGCCCCCAACCTCGCCGAGCGCGACCACCTGACGCGCCAGGCCGCCCGGCTCAACGCCCGTCGGCGTCGCTGACGGGTCGCGCTCGGATCCCGCCCGCGCCGACGAGGCGGGGCGTGTGCCGCCCGGTCGATGCGCGCGTGCTCATCGTGGTTGCTGCCGATCGCGGCGGGCGTACTTGGCGCGGAACTTCTCCACTCGGCCCTCGGTGTCGAGCAGGCGTCGCCTGCCGGTCCAGAAGGGGTGGCTGGCGGAGGAGATCTGCACGTCGATGACGGGGTAGGTTTGCCGTCGGTCCACTCGATCGTCTGGTCGCTGGTGGCGGTGGAGCGGGTGAGGAAGGCGAAGTCGGCGGCGCGGTCGCGGTAGACGACGGGCTTGTAGTCGGGGTGGATGTCGGATCTCATGTGGGTTCTCCGTCGGCGTCGGTGTCGGTCGGGTCGAGGTCGGCGAGCGGGAAGCAGCCGGTGAACGGGTCGTCGTAGCCGCGCCAGGCGTCCTCGCCGTCGGCGAGTTCGGCGTCGGTGAGCAGGCAGCCGGTGAGGGTGCGGTGCAGGCCGGCGGGGTCGAGGTCGAGGCCGATGAAGACGAGGTGCTGGTTCCGGTCGCCGTAGTAGGGGTCCCAGTCGATGGCGGCGGCGAGCCGGCGGTGGTCGGACGCCTCGTCCCAGTACGGGTCGGGGAGGGCGGCCAGCCAGCGGCCGAGGGAGCCGAGGCCGAGGCCGCCTCCGGCGAAGTCCCAGGCGATGACCGCGTCCGGTTGGCTGGCCAGCCACAGGTGCCCTCGGGAGCGGATCACTTCGGCGTTGACCTCCTCGAGGGCGTCGTGCAGCCGTCGGGGGTGGGGCGGCGGGCGCGGAAGACCGCGGACACCACTCCGCAGTCGGGGTGTGGATCGTGCAGGCCGAGGTGGTAACCCTCCAATCCACGGGTCAGGACGCCGGGGGTCTCGGTGCGGTGCCGGTGGGTGCCGCGCAGCTGGCGGGTCAGCGCGGCGGCGTCGATCTGGTCGCCGTCGACACGTACCTGCGTCGCCCACGGCGCCATGCGCTCCAGCAGCACCGACAGCCGGCTGGTCTCGTACGCACCCTCCCGTGACTGCCCCCACAGGACGAGGGTGTCGACGTATTCGATCTGGCGGACGATGACGTCGGCGAGCCCACGGTCGTCGTTGTCGGCGGCGTGGATGCCGAGGGTCTTGAGTTCGTCGGTGCTGGCCAGCCCGTCGAGCAGGTGCTCCGCGTCGACGACGGTGACGTACGAGTCGACGTGCAGCAGGTCGGTGATCGGCGCGCCGTCGACCAGGCAGTGCGCGCAGACGGCGGCGACGGCTTCCGGCTTGACCACCTCCGGCAGCATCAGCACCAGATCCCGGTGCGGGTGGGCGCGCGCCAGCCGGGCGAGGGTCGGCAGTACGTCCTCGCGCAGGGTGCAGGAGACGCAGCCGTGGGCGAGTGCGACGCGCTCGTCCTCGAGTATTCCCTCGCTGTCGCGCACGATCCGGTGGACGGTGCCGGCGCCGAGGCCGGCGAGGTCGTGCCGGACCAGCAGCAACGACGGGTCCGCCGCGAGCAGGCTGCGGGCAACGGCGTACGTGGCGGACGGCCAGAAGCCACTGAGCACGGTCAACGACGGTCGGGCGTCGGACGCCGGCACTCCGGTGTCGGCCGGTGCGAGCGGGGACGTTGACATCACAGTCCTCTCGACTTAGTTGAAAACGATTGTCATTATAAGCGCGCGGTCGACGGCGAGTGGCGGGCGAGGTCTTCTCGCACGAAAGCGCCGGGTTGGCCCGGCGGTGCCGGTGGCGTGGTCGTGGTGCCGGTGCCGCTGCCCCCGGCGTCCGGTCGAGGTTGTTCGGCCCCGGGTGGAGGCCGCCCGAGCGGCCACGGTAAGAATGAAAACGATTGTCGTTACGGCACTTCGTCCCTGAAGGAGTATCTGTGTCCCGTCGCTGTGATGTCACCGGCGCGAAGCCGAGCTTCGGCAACGCCGTGTCCCACTCCCACCGGCGCACCCGCCGCCGATGGAACCCCAACCTGCAGAACCACCGCTACTGGCTGCCCTCGGAGCGACGCTGGGTCCGTCTGACGCTGACCGCCAAGGCGCTGAAGACGGTGGACCGCAAGGGCATCGAGAAGGTCGTCGCGGAGCTGCGCACCCGGGGGGTGACGCTCTGATGGCTCGGCAGACCGACGTCCGTCCGATTGTCCGGCTGCGCAGCACCGCCGGCACCGGCTACACGTACGTCACCCGCAAGAACCGCCGCAACGACCCCGACCGGCTGGTGCTGCGCAAGTACGACCCGGTCGTCCGCCGGCACGTCGATTTCCGGGAGGCGCGCTGACATGGCCCGCAAGAGCCTCGCCAACCGACAGGCCCGCCGCGCCGACCTCGTCACTCGCCACGCGCCGCACCGCGCCGAGCTGAAACGGACCATCGCCTCGCCGGACACCGACCCGGCGGTGCGGGACGACGCCGTCCGCCAACTGGCGCGACTGCCCCGCGACTCCAGCCCGGTGCGGCTGCGCAACCGGGACGTCATTGACGGCCGACCGCGAGGTGTGCTGACCCGCTTCGGGTTGTCGCGCGTGCGGTTCCGGGAGATGGCGCTGCGGGGCGAGCTGCCGGGGATCCGCAAGGCGTCCTGGTGACGACGCCACCCACCGCGCTGGCATCCGTATCGACGAGGTCGGCGTACCCGACGGACGCGGGTGCGCGAAGAGGAACGACCAGCCTGTAGGGCCGCGAGACACGGACGGATTTCATCGACTGGGGCGGACTGCCGCCGGCGGGGTGCCCACGCCGGCGGCAGCCTCGGGCGCCGGCAGGGTGGTGCTGCCCGGCAGCTGGTCGATACCGGACCGTACGGTCAGGACAAGGCGATGCGTACCTCGATCCGGCCGTCGGTGCGGCACCCGCAGCGTGTGCACCCGTCGCCGGACGTCGCGCAGACAGGTCCGGGACGTGCCGGTAACGGTGGCCGGTCGTACGCTGTCCCTTGACCGGACCGGTCTCCTGCACGCAACGTTCCTTGGACATCGAGGCTGCTTTCGCCCGCGCCGTCCGGCCCGCGCCGGAATACCTCGGTTGCCTGGTCCGACCGGCCGTGCCGCTGGGACGATCCGTAGGTGAGGGCGGAACCGCGCGAGTGCGTACCGGAGCGGCCGGTGGGGCGGCGCCGGGTGGACTGGCGGCAGTGGGCGCCGCTGACCCTGCTCACCCTGGCCGTGCTGGTCGGCGCCGGGTCATGGCTCGCCGGGCTGCCGGAGGCGGCCCGACTGGTCTGGGTAGCGGTGACCCTCGTGGCACTGCTGCCGGCCACCTGGTCGACGCTGCGGCAGCTGTGGCGCCGGCAGTTCGGGGTGGACGTGATCGCCGTCCTGGCGCTGGTCGGCACGCTGCTGGTCCGCGAGTACCTGGCCGGCGCGGTGATCGCCGTGATGGTCGCCACCGGGCAGGCGCTGGAGGACTACGCGCAGCGTCGGGCCAGCCGTGACCTGCGCGCGCTGCTGGAACGGGCACCCCGGCAGGCGCGGCGACGTACCCCGGACGGCGGGATCGAGGTGGTGCCCCTGGACCAGGTGGCGGTGGGAGACCGGCTCGTTGTCGGCCCCGGCGACGTGGTGCCGGTGGACGGGACCGTCGAGGAGGCCGCGACCCTGGACGAGTCGACGGTCACCGGCGAATCGCGGCTGGTCACCCGCACTGTCGGTGAGCAGGTCGTCAGCGGTGTGGTCAACGCCGGCGCCGGGTTCGGGCTGCGGGCCGGCAAGAGCGCGGCGGAGAGCACGTACGCGGGCATCGTCCGGCTCGCGGAGGAGGCCACCGCGCACAAGGCCCCGATGGTTCGACTCGCCGACCGGTACGCCGCCGCGTTCGTGCCGTTCACCCTGCTGCTGGCGGGGCTCGCCTGGCTGCTCAGCGGCCAGTTCCTGCGGGCGGTGGCGGTGCTGGTGGTGGCCACCCCCTGCCCACTGTTGCTGGCCGCCCCCATCGCGATCGTCTCCGGGCTGTCCCGGGTGGCCCGGCGCGGCGTACTGGTCCGCGACGGCGGGTCGCTGGAGCTGCTGGGCCGGGCCCGCACCCTGCTGATGGACAAGACCGGCACGCTCACCACCGGCCGCCCACGTGCCGCCGAGACGCTGGTCGCCCCCGGTGGCGACCGGGACGAGGTGCTGCGGCTTGCCGCCTCCGTCGAGCAGCTCTCCCCGCACGTGCTTGCCGCCGCCCTGGTCCGGCAGGCCCGCGAGCAGGGGCTGCCGCTGGCCGAGCCGAACGACGTCACCGAGGAACCGGGGCGCGGGGTTACCGGCCGGGTGGACGGCCGCCTGGTCCGAGTCGGCCAGCTCACCGGCGAACCACCCGAGTGGGCGCGTCGGGTACACGAGCGCGCCGAAATGGCCGGCCGTTCCACTGTGTGGGTCAGCGACGACCGCATCCCGCTCGGTGCGATCCTGCTGGAGGACCCGGTACGTCCCGACGCCCGGCGTACCGTGCGGCGGCTTCGGGAGGCCGGCCTCCGCCGGCTGATCATGGTCACCGGCGACCGGTCGGGGACCGCTCGGCACGTGGCGCAGGCCGTCGGCGTGGACGACGTGATCGCCCAGTGCTCGCCGCAGGAGAAAGTGGCCCGGGTCCGGGAGGAGTCCGGCCGGACGATCACGGTGATGGTCGGCGACGGCGTCAACGACGCCCCGGCCCTGGCTGCGGCGCACGTGGGCGTGGCAATGGGCGCCACCGGGGCGACGGCGTCCGCCGACGTCGCCGACGCGGTGCTCACCGTGGACCGGCTGGACCGGCTCGCCGACGCCGTCGACATCGCCCGGTACGCGCGCCGCATCGCGGTGCAGAGCGCTACCGTCGGAATGGGCCTGGCCGTCGTCGCCATGATCGCCGCTGCGGCCGGCGGGCTGCCCCCGGTCGTCGGCGCGTTCCTCCAGGAGGGCATCGACGTGCTGGTGATCCTCAACGCGCTGCGCGCCCTCGGGGGCGGCCTGCGCCGCCGCGACGTCCCGCCGGAAACCCGGAAACTGCTCGACCGGTACGCCGGCGAGCACGGCGGGGTGCGGGACGTGCTGACCCGGCTGCGCGACACCGCCGACCTGGTGGCGACCCGTCCCGACGCGCTGGAATGTGTGCCGGCGCTGCGCGACGTGCACCGCCGCCTGGTCGACGAGGTGCTGCCGCACGAGGCGGCCGAGGAACGCCACCTCTACCCGGCGCTGGCGGGCCCGCTCGGCAGCGCCGACGCGACCTCGACGATGAGCCGCGCACACGTGGAGATCCACCGGCTCATGAACCGGATCGGCGGCCACCTGGCCCAGCACCCGGACGGCCGGCTGCGCCGCGAGGAGGTGCCCGACCTGCTGGCCGCCCTGTACGGCCTGGACGCCGTGCTCCGGCTGCACCTGGCCCAGGAAGAGGAGGACTTCTTCTCCCTCAACCCGACCTACGCACCAGAACGTTAGGGGTGGCGCGGATTCCGGCGGGGCATCCTTGGCGATCACACGGTGCCGCGGGAACCGCGGCCGACGCACCGACCGGACCACTGCCAGTGGTGGTGGCAGCGCCGTCGCCGGACCCGGCGACCACGTCGTACGGGCCATCCGGGGAGCAGTTGACCCGGCCGTCCCCGCCGATGCCGACCCCGGCCGGGCTGGAGATCGCCGAATCGGAGCGGCTCGCGCTCGGCACGGTGAAGTGGGTGAACGCCCCGCAGGCCGGTCAGCGGCGGGTGATCCAGGGCCGCTGCCGGTCGACCGGCGCGGCTGCTGCGGTGACGCGGATCGCGTAGACCGTGCCGGACCCGGATGGTTGGCGGCCGAGCCAGGTGTGGCCGGTCAGGTGGCACCAGGCGGGTAGGTCGACGGCTGCGACGGGGTCGGTGGCGACGACGTGCACGATGGTGCCCGGCGGGACGCCGTCGATCTCCTCCCGCAGGCGGAGCAGGAGGGTCACGCAGAGAAGGCCGCTGCCGTCGACGGTGCGGACGGCAGGGTCGGTGGGCGGGCTCATCGGCTCCTCGTGGTGGCGGCGACGGCGGGCAGGATGGCGAGGGACACGAGGCCGCCGACGAGCGCCAGGGCCGGACAGCCGGCGGCGGAGACGACCAGGCCGGAGGCAAGGCCGCTGGTGGCGCCGGCGACAGCGATGGACAGGTCCATCATGCCCCGGGTCCTGGCCCCCGTCGGCCGGGGGCACCGCGTCGGTGACCATCTGCGGCGCCGGCGACGAGGCCGACGTTCCCGCCCAGTCCGAGTAGGGCGATGGCGATGGCGAGCAGGCCTTCAGGGCGGCCAGGCCGTCAAGACCGTAACTGGTGCGCCGCCCCGAGCGCGACGAGACGCGGAGCGGGCGCCGGGCGCTGAGGATCCGCTGATCCTCAGCGCCCGGCCCGAGAACTGCTCGGCGGTCCGGGACGCCTACTCGCAGCCCAGGGCCTCCTTGTACCCGGCGGGCGGGCCGCCGGCGGCCACCTTGTCGGCGGTCTCCCAGAACACCTCCGGCCAGTCACCCTCGTCGTTCATCTGGTGTAGCACCTTCCACTTGTGGCTGCTGCGCAGCGCGTCCGCGGCCCGCTGGAGGGCGGCGTCGTCGCCGGCCTCTTTCGCCCGCAGCCATTCGGCGATCCATCCGCAGCCGATCCGGCTGGTCACCTTGGCACCGAACTGGTATGCGTCGTTGGTGCCGAGGCCGTTCAGCGCGGCGATGTCGAAGCCCGGCGGGAGCGGCACGTCGGCGAGCACCTTGGCCGCCTGCTCGTTCACCCGCTCCGGTGTGACGATCTCGGCCGGAAGCGCGGCCAGCCAGGTGCGGGCGTCGACGCGGACCACGTCGGCGACAACGCGATCGAACTCGCTCCGCGTCCAGGCGCCCCCGGTACGCAGTTCGACGAAGGAACCGTCTCGGGGACGGAGCATGACGGCGAAGTCGCTCGCGCTGTACCGGAACAGGTCGGCCGGCCAGCCGTCGACCTTCACCGGTTCCGGCTTGCTGACCTGGAGCCGATCCTTGTGGTAGTCGTCGTACTGGGCGGCCGGGTACCAGTTCATCTCCAGGTGCTGTCCGCCGTTGCTGAACGCGATGGTGCCCTCCTTCTCGGCGAACCCGTAGACGGTGGTCGCCTTCCAGCCGGGTTGGTCGATCAGCAGCCGCGGGTTCTCCTCGGCCGCCTTGAGCACCATCGCCGAGTACGCGGCCGGGCCCGTCGCTTCGGAGGTGACCGCCGGGGTCGCCGGGCGCCCTTCCGGCTGATCGACCTTCATGATCGAGACGGCCAGGACACCGGCGAGAAGGGTGGCGGCGACGCTTGCGCCGGCGAGCCCGCTCATCATGCCGCGGCGTGCCCGGGGGCGCTTGCCGGGCGGCTCGGCGACGGGTCCGAGGGTCGGCACGGACATGATCTCCTCCAGGAGGTTCTGCGCGGCCCCGTCGAGGTGCCTGATGACATCGGGCCGGTACGGGTCGGCGTCTCGGACCATCCGGCCGAGGTGCTCGTCGGTCATCTGCCCTCCTCCGAGGTGCGTGCTGCCATGACGTCGAGTACATGTCCGGGCGGGCCGAGGTCGTCACCGACGAGATCTCGCAGTCGGGCCCGGGCACGGGACAGCCGGGTACGGACCGCAGCCGGGCTCACGTGAAGGACCGCAGCGGCCTCGCGCGGCTCCAGGCCCTCCCAGAAGGTCAGCATCAACACCTCGCGGTCCAACTCACCCAGCCGGGCCAGCGCGGCCTGGACCGTGAGCCGCTCGGGCACCTCGCTGCCCGGGTCGACGGCGACGGCGACCCTGAGTCGTTGCCGCAACCGTTCACCGAGCCGTTCCCGGCGTACTCCGCCGCGATGGTGGTTGGCCAGCACCCGTCGGGCCACGCCGTACAGCCACAGCCGAACCTCCGCCTCCGGCGGCATGTCACGGCTGCGCCGCCAGGCGACGAGGAACGTCTCGGCGACCACGTCTGCCGCGTCTTCGGGCTGCTCGACGCGCCGCATGGCGTACGCCAGCAGCGGCTCGAAGTTCGCCGCGTAGACGCGTCGGAAGCGGTCCTCGTGCTCAGTCCCCGAACCCACGTCTAGTCCATGTCCGGGCGAGCGCCCATCGTGACAGACCCGACCAGGGCATCGCGGCGCTCGCCGGGCCGACCTCGGTCCGGGTCCCGCCGAGGTGGCACGGGGCTGGCACGTACGAGGCGGTCAGGCGTGCAGCGCCGCGGTCAGCAGGTCGTGCGTGGCCTCGTCGAAGGCGACGAGGCGTACCTGCCCGACCTCGGTGGGCGTGGCCTGGATCGTGGTCACGGCGATCGCCGCCGCCCGGTCGGGCGGGAACCCGTAGACGCCGGTGGCGATGGCCGGGAACGCGACGCTGCGCGCGCCGATGACGTCGGCGACCTCGAGACATCGCCGGTAGCACGACGCCAGGACGTCGGTCTCCCCGTGGCCGCCGCCCGCCCACACCGGGCCGACCGTGTGGATGACGTGTCGTACCGGTGGGTCCAGGTCGAACGCCGGAGTGGCCACCGCGTCGCCCGGCTCGCACGGCGCCAGCGCGGCGCCCGCCTGGGCGAGCCGTGGCCCGGCCGCGCGGTGGATCGCCCCGTCGACGCCGCCGCCACCGAGCAGCGACTCGTTCGCCGCGGTGACGATCGCGTCGACGTCCTCGTCGGTGATGTCACCCAGTACGACCTCGATCGAAGGCATGCCCCGATCCTGCCACCACGGTGGGGGCGGGGCCGGTCGAGTCGCGGACCACCAGGAGGTGGCCGGTCGACCGGCGGCGGGGACGGGTCGACCGGGGCTTGAGCGCGAGCGACAGCGCCATCCGCCCCATGTCGGTCATCGGCAGCCGGATGGTGGTGAGGCTGTGCGATCGGTGCCTTCGGCTCTATTCTTGCGCGGTGCCGTACGCCGACCTCGGTTTCGAGCAGTGGAACGACCTGTCTGACGGCGCTGCCCGCCGGATGGCCCAGGACATCGCCGACCGACACGACCTGACCGTGGCGGGCCTGAAGAACACGGCGTACGCGGGGCGGTCGCACCGGATGGCGCTGTTCGACCGCGACGGGATGCGATTCGCTCTCGTACCCGGCGGCCGGCCCACTCTCGGCTACGACGCGGCCCGATTCCGGCCCGCTCCGGAGCAGGCTGCCAGCTACGCCGACAGCGCCGGCGAGTACGGTCTTCCACCCCTGGCCGAGTACGTCGACGCGATGACCTCGCCGGTACGCAGCGCCGAGATGCCGGCGATGCTGATCGCGGTGGACGCGTTCGACCCCTGCGAGACTCCGCTGGCGCCGGACGACCCTCGGGTACTCGAACTCGTCGCGTCGACCGGAAATCGGCGCGGCGGGGTGAAGATATTCCGATCTGGTGGTGGTCTGACGGTCGAGTTCGACCAGACCGGGCAGGTAGCGCGGGCCCGAGCAACCCGGGAGGTCTCCCACGACGAGGCTATGGCCGGGCTCGCGAGCATCGGCTTGCGGACGACCACGGCGGACGAGTGGGAGTGGGCCTGTGGGGCCGGTGCGACAACCCTTTTCCGTTGGGGCGATGACTGCCCCAACGACGGCTACCCGTTCGACCACAAGACTGGCGCGCACCGCGAGGCGAACCTGTGGGGGTTGGCGATCGGGCAAGATCCCTACAAGCATGAGGCGACCACCGAGCGAACCATCGTGTGCGGAGGCGACGGCGGCGGCGCCACGTGTGGCGGCAGCGGCTTTTTCCTGGGCTGGCTCACCCTCGCGACTGCCTACCGCGACAAGGATTTCGGCCAGTGGCTCGCCTCCGACGACCGGTACTCCCACGAGATCCTGACCCGGCCCGTCATCAGCCTGAGCTGAGCAGCGTCAACGGCGGGTCAACTTCTCGACGCCGCCGGTGCCCATGACCTCGCAGCCCGCAGTCCATCACGTGCGCCTGGTCCGCACGCGTTCAGCCGATGGCCTTGGCGTCGCTTTCCAGCACGTCGACCAGCCGCTGCTTGACCGGGTGGCGGTGGGTGATCTGCTGCCGGGGGCCGTCTGGTCGGACCTGTATGCCGCAATCGACGAAGACGTAGAGCGCCCGCAGTGTGCGCAGCGCGTTGGAGACGTACGTGGGTGTGGTCGAGGCGGACACGGCACGGAAGTCGGCGGTGATCGGGTCGAGCCAGCTCGTTGACGCTGCGGCGGTGAGCTCCGGGCGGGTCAGAGTCAGGGCGACGGCGCGGGCGAGACGGTCGTCCTCACGCTCGGCCCAGAGGTGGTCGGTGCGGGCGAGCAGCCGGGCGCCCGCCAGGTCGAGCATGGCGGCGGGATCGACGTCACGGTGGCGGCCGAAGGTGCCGAGCAGGTCGGCGCCGTGCGCCACCGCGTGTAGCCAGCCCAGCCGCGGGTGGTATCCCCGCAGGTCCGTCTCTGCCGGATACCAGCGACTGAAGGCGTCGAGCCAGCGCGGACGGAAGTCTCCCCGACTGACGATCATGTCCAGGACCAGGGGCGCGAAGGTGCGGGCCTCGGTGCGCGGGTCGGTGAACCGGTCGGCCATCTCGTCGCCGAGTCGCTCACGGCGGTCACCGGCGATGACGTCGCGTTCGATCCAGGTGCGCAGTACGACGTACGGATGGCCGTCGCGAATGCTCGGGTCCGGATCGCGTAGGCACTGCGCCAGTTCCGCGGTCAGTTCGTCCAGCTCGCGCCCTGATGGAAGGCGGCAGTCATCCTCGAAAATCTTGATCCAGTCGGTCACGCGCGGCAAGCTACCGTGCGCTGATCGAGTCCCGCCAGCCGATAACGGCGCCGGCTGGTCGACACGGTCGGGACCGTCGCCGCCCAGGCCGCGCACGCCCGCAGGTAAGGCTCGAACTACGCGTCGTCGAACTTCTCCACGTCGAGCTCAAGTCGTACCCAACCAACCGTGGACAGGACCTTACCCACGCTGCCGTTTCCGGAGACGCCGGGCGGCCAGCGGCAGTTGCGGACTTCCTCGCCCACACCGGCCTCGCCCCCCGGAGCCCCACTCGACCCAACCATTCAAGGTCTGTAGCGGTGTCCCTCGGTGTCGTTGCGGAGCTGGACGATGGCCATGATGTGCAGGACCCGGTTGATGCGCCGGTTGCCGGCACGGGACAGCCGGTGACGGGTTCGGTCGCCGGAGAAGGCGCCCAGCGGCGCGGTCCGCCGCCGGAGTTGACTGTCTGCCTACCCGCGCGGCACTGGCTCGGGCACCCGATCCGCGCGCTCGCCGGGATACCTGCAGCGCACCTTCACGCCGGCATCCCCGGGGGCGTCGCAGTCCTCGAGAGCGTCCCTCACCCGGCCGTAGGAGCTCCTGTGGCGCCGAACCACTTGGCCAGCGCGACCTCGAGCGTCTGCTGATCCTCGCCGACCCACGCGACGTGCCCGTCCGGCCGGAGCAGCACCGCCGGTACGTCCAACTCTTCGCTGATGTCGGCGACGTGGTCGACCCGGTCGGCCCAGCCGTCCACCGAAAGCCGCCCCGTCCGGTCGAGCAGCAGCCCGCTGCCGGTGCGCATCAGCTCGAACAGGCGCCCATGCTTCAGTTGGACGTCACGCAGCCGCCGCCCGAGCAGGGCATGACCCTCACCGAAGTCGTACCGGATGCTGATCGCCGTGATCTTCTCGATCAGGAACCGGTTGACGTCGTCGAAGTCCATCAGCTGCGTCAACAACCGCCGAACCGCCTGCGGTCCGGGCTCGTTGGTCGTCAGGTGCATCTGTGCGCGGGTGTTGTTCAGCACGTCGGCGGCCACCGGATGCCGCTCGGACTCGTAACTGTCCAGCAGGTCGTCCGGCGCCCAGCCGTTGATGGCCGCCGCCAGCTTCCAACCCAGGTTGAACGAGTCCTGGATCCCGAGATTGAGCCCCTGCCCACCCATCGGCGGGTGGACGTGCGCGGCGTCCCCGGCCAGAAACACCCGTCCGACCCGGTAGCGCTCGGCCTGGCGGGTCGCGTCGCCGAAGCGCGACAGCCAGCGGGGGGAGTGGACGCCGAAGTCGGTGCCGGCGTATCTGCGCAGCTGTTGCTTGAACTCCTCGAGCGTCGGCGGCACCGAGCGGTCTTCGACCACGCCTTCCGCCGGCACGACCGCCCGGAACACCCCCGGCTTGCCCGACGGCCCGATCCCGAACCGCTTCTCGGTCTTGCGCACCTCGGTCATCACCGCGGTGATGTCGTCCGGGGACGCCCTCACCTCCATCTCGCCCAGCAGCGTGTCGATTTTCGACGGCTCGCCAGGGAACCCGACCCCGAGCAGTTTCCGAACCGTGCTGCGCCCACCGTCGCAGCCGACGACAAACCGCGCCCGCAACGGCGATGCGGTTTCATTTCCAAGGTGGACGGTCACGCCGTCGTCGTCCTGCTCCAGCCCGACCACTGCACAGCCGCGCCGGATCTCGGCTCCGACTTCGGCCGCGTGCTCGGCGAGCAGCCGGTCGGTGAGCGTCTGCGGAATGCCGAGCACGTATCCGTGCGCGGTGTCCAGCCCGGTGGGAGCGGGCTTTTCGATGCCCGCGAAGAATCCCCGGATGTCGCCGGGACGGATCGGGTACTGCTTGCCGTTCTCGAGGAACCGCTCCAACAGCCCCCGCTGATCCATCACCTCGATACTGCGCACGTGCAGCCCGAGCGACCGCACGAACGGTGGCGGCTCGGCCTCCTTCTCCAGCACGAGCACGTTGACGCCCCGCAGACGCAATTCGCTCGCCAACATCATGCCGGTCGGGCCGCCGCCGGCGATGATCACATCGAACATGCATTCCCCCATGGTGTGCCGGTTCTTGCGCTCGGCCGACGATTGTGCGCCACGACCGGGGTCTTGCCGCAAGCCCGGGGGTGCGGTATATGTTAATAGTGGCAGGGAGCTTTCCTTCTTGCCTTTCTAGTTTCACGCCAGCGCCCAGCCGAGCCGACAGCGCGACGGCTGGCTCGCCGAGCACGATGGCAGACGAGCACCTTTTCGAACATCACACGGTCGTGCTCCGGCGAGCGCATCCGGCTCAGCTCCCAGGCCCTGGCAAAGTCGTTAGGTGATGCCGAGCAGGGCGAGTGGTCGGTGGGGTTGCGGGCGTGGTGTCGGCGGCGATGTTGGTGGTGCCGGCCAGGCGGAGGGCGCCGATCGCGGCGTCGCGGAGGGTGGCCATGACCTGCGGGCCGGTACCGGCACGGACCTGGCAGCGATCTTCGTCGTAGGCGACGTCGCGGACCCAGTGCGGTCGGCGGGACGCCGTGTGTCGGGGTGGCGTAGCAGCCAGGCGGTGATCCGACGGACTTTCAGAATCCAGTTTCACGCGTCGACGACATTCGGCGCACATGGGTCTCAGGGACGTAGGAGAATCATGCCAGGTGTGAAGGCCTGCAGCTGCTCACGTGTCGGGCCGCCCGAATCAATTTTGGGAGAACGTTATGCCTGACTCCACGGACAACGGCCCTTTCAGGGACGTCGAAGGCCACCAAGACCCACTGGTCGAACGGCTGCGCCCGGACCCCTCGCGACCGCCGGAAGTCGGTCTCACCGTGAGCGGGTTACTGGGAGACAGTGACCGCCCCGGCCACCGGCGTCTCTACCTCACGAAAGGGCTCGACTACTTCATCGAGTTCTCCGTCAGTGACGTCCTCGACAGTTCGCGGATTCCATCTGAGAAGGCGCCGTTCCTCGGCACTGAGGCAACCCGGATCACGTTGAAGAAGGGTGCCCACATCGCCTACACGCGCACGGCATCGGTCCGGCCGCCGGATGAGTTCGACCTGGACCTTCGGCGAAGGCGACCAACATCTGCCGGCGGCCCCGTGCGCCGCGGCCCCCAGCGGGCCCGGCGCCGGCCGGAGTTCCGTGCCGCCCTGTATGACGAGAACACGAACCCGATCGACGAGTACACCCAACCGATGACGGACCCGGAGGGGAATTGTCGGCCAATTCCGTGGACCGAAGCGTTCTGGACGTGCACGTGTGGGGACTGGGGATGCACCAACACGTGCGACATCTGGCCCTCCTGTGAGTCGACCTGCACGGGCTGCCTTCCGGATGAGGATTGGGACAAAACGATCAGCTGCATTGAGACGGCCTGCACTCCTCGCTGTTGAGCGCGTCGGCCCCTGGTTGACGATCACCACCGGGATGCCCCTCGCAGCGCGTGCACCCCTCACCGACCTCAAAACCCAAGGGAGTCCAGGTGCCTGAGTCCGCAACGCCTGACATTGTGCTTTCGCCGGTCTGGGCCGGCGCCCTCGACGCGACCCGGCAGAGCGCGGCGCTTTTCGCGGCACGGGATGTCGCTATCCGTGTCACTGATCGCGAACGCATCGCTCGGTCGCTTCCATTGGCACGCCGCCAGACGCTCTATCCCGGGTCGGTTCAGTGGAACCCATGCGGACTCGCTGGAGGGCATGCGGGGATCTCTGTGATGTGCTCCTATTTCGATCAGTGCTTTCCGGGGGAGGGGTGGGACGCGGTCGGCCACGGTTTCCTCGCCGAAGGGGTAACCGCTCTGGAGAACGGTGGCCCGGAGCACGCCGGGCTGTTCGCCGGACTTGGCGGCTTCGCCTTCGCACTGGAATCGCTGAGCCGGAACGGCGACCGCTACCAGCGGGCGCTCGCGGCCGCCGACGAGCTGCTGGCCCCGCAGGCGTCGGAGCTCGCCGCGCGACTGAACGCCATCGGCACCGGCCTGCCGGTGAGTGCCTTCGATCTCGTCTCCGGGGTGAGTGGTGTGGGGGCCTACCTCTTGAGGCGCGACTCGCTCGGTGTGCTGCCGGACGTTCTCACCGCTCTGGTACGCCTTGCCGAATCCCCCCGAGGCATACCCCGCTGGGCCACCCCGCCGGAACTGCTGCTCTCCGAGTCGACGCGCCGTGCCTATCCCTCGGGACAGCTCAACTGCGGGCTCGCACACGGCATACCCGGCCCCCTGGCGCTGCTGTCCCTCGCCCTGCTAAGCGATTACGAGGTCCCCGGTCAGCGCGAGGCGGTGCGCTCCCTCGCCCAATGGTTGCTCTCGCAGCGGGTCGACGACGTATGGGGAGGCGGCTGGCCCGACGCCGTACCGTTGACGCCGGCGGGCAGGCCAACCTCTAGTGGAGCGTCCGGCCCGACGCGGGGTGCCTGGTGTTACGGCACTCCAGGGGTCGCGCGTTCCCTGTGGCTGGCAGGCTGCGCCTTGGACGACGGCGGGCTGCGCAGCGCGGCGGTCGAGGGAATGACCAGCATCCTGCGACGCCCTGCCGAATTGCGCTACGTCCCCTCACCCACTTTCTGCCATGGTGTGGCTGGGCTACTCCAGATCGTCCTGCGCTTCGCGCGAGACACCCCGTCGGACACCCTCGCGGACGCGTCGACTGAGCTCGTCGATCAGCTTCTGGCGGCGTACGATCCCGAGCGGCCGTTCGGCTACGCCTCCTTGGAGACGGCGGACGTCGCCGTGGACCGGGCCGGCCTGCTGGACGGTGCCGCGGGTGTCGCCATGACCCTGCTGGCCGCAGCTACCGGGATCGAGCCGGTCTGGGACCGGAGCTTTTTGCTCTCATGACCGGAACCCACCGCGTGCAGCGGGCACGCCAGGGCCACCGACCCGTGCTGTACGAGCCGCTCGGATGGGCCGTTCTACGGGCCCCTCTCCTCCCAGCGGGCTCCCGCAACCTCACTCTCCCGGCCCGGTCCGGCTCGTCGCTGCTCCCCCCTGATCCGCTGCTGCCCCTTGCGATACGGGTGGCCAGTCCGGATCTGGCCGCCGCACTGGAGCGGACCGGTCTCCAGGACAGGCGGGCTCCCCGCCTGGCCCGCAAGCTCAGGCGCTACCTCATCAGGATGACCACCAGGCCGACGCCTTTCGGCCTGTTCGCAGGAGTCGGCCTGGTGCGGTGGGCCCAGACCACGAACATCGCGATTGTCCCGGCCGCGTCACGCACCCACACGCGGGCCGACATGGGTTGGCTGCAGAAGCTGACCGAGCGGCTACGCGACGACCCGGACATCCGTCCGCACCTGCGCCTGATGGCCAGTCCCGCTGTGCTGCTGTACGGTGGCCGCGCCATCCTTGCGGTGGGGCCGGGGGCAGGCAGCTCCGTACGCGCTACAGCGGCCGTACGCCTCGTGCTGAGTGCGGCACGGGTGGCCACCTCGAGAGCCGAACTGGTGCAGGCGGTCCGGGAGATACCCGGTGCTACGCCGGACAAGGCTGGTCGGTTGGTCGAAGACCTGTTGACGCAGGGATTCCTCATCTCCGAGTTGAGCCCGGCACCGACCTGCGGCGATCCGATGACGCGGTTGCGTAGGTCCCTGGAGGCAACCCCTTCGGAACGGGCACACGTCGTCGCCCGGCAACTGGCCGGGCTGGTCGACGAGCTGGCCAGGTGGGACGAGTTGCCCCTCGACCGGAAGGCGGACCACCTGCAGCCTCTGCAGCACCGGATGGTCGATGTGGACACTGCCGTGACCGCTGTGGGCGCCGGCACGGGAAGGGTCGGCATCAACGGTGGTGGGGCGCGGAAGGTCCTACAGACCGACACCGCCCTCTCGTTCCGGTCCACCGGACTGCACGCCTCGGTGGCAGCCGAAGCGGCCGAGGCCGCTGGCCTGCTCCTACGCCTGGGCCACCTGCCGGAGGGAATGCCACACCTGGGGGAGTACCGGCGAAGGTTCGAGGGCCGGTACGGGCCGCACCGCCGAGTCCCGCTGCTAGAGCTTCTCGACCCCGCGACCGGGCTCGGACCGCCGTCCTCCCACGGCGGCGCGGGCAGGCCCAGGCGCGGTCCGCGTGACCAGCTCCTCCTCGACCTCGCCGTGTCAGCCAACCGGGAGGGCCGCCGAGTGGTGGAGCTGGACGACGAGCTCCTTGCCCGTCTGGCCACGTCTGATCCTGTCCCCGAGCACATTCCGCCGTCACTCGAGTTGTCCTTCTTCGTCGCCGCCGCCTCGTCGGCTGCCATCGACCGTGGGGACTTCCAGATCGTCGTCGGCCCCAGCGTCGGCGCGTCCGCCGCTGGCCGCGGCCTGGGCAGGTTCGCCGGCCTTCTCGGGCCCCCCGCTGGGGAGGCGCTGGCTGAACTCGCACGCATCGAGCAGGCGTACGACCCCAGCACGCTCATTGCTGAGGTCGTCTATTCGCCCGACCCCCCACGCTCCGCGAACGTGGCGCTGAGGCCCGCTGTCCGGCGACACGAGATCCTCGTCGATGCATGGCCCGGCGTTCCGGCCGAGGGCGTGATACCGGTGCGCGAGCTGGTCGTCGGCCTGAGGGACGGGCGCTTCGTGGTCGGTTGGCCTGCGGGGGGAGCCGAGGTCGTCGGGGTCCAAGGGCACATGCTCAACACCCGGCGGGCATCGGCCTCGGTCCGGTTCCTGGTCGATGTCGCCCACGACGGCCGCTGCCAGTTGACCGCCTTCTCCTGGGGACCGGCGGCTGGACTGGCCTACCTGCCAAGGGTCCAGCGCCACCGGATCGTCCTGGCTCCCGCCCAGTGGCGGCTCGACCCGGCCACCGCCAACGGGTCCGGCCCCGACGACGACTTCGGGCCAGCGCTCTCGACATGGCGGACCACATGGGATGTACCCCGCCACGTCTACCTGACGGTGGCCGACAACCGGCTGCTTCTCGACCTCGACGACGTACGGGACGTCGAGCTGCTTCGAGAGGAACTCAGGGCGGGTGTCCCCGGTGGGTCCGCGATGCTCCAGGAAGCGCTGCCCGGACCGGAGCACGCCTGGCTGCCGGGAACCGACGGCGGCCACATGTGCGAGGTGGTGGCCCCTCTCGTCCGCCGTGGCGGGGGGCGCCCAGGTGGCGACACACTGTCCGTCACCAAGGTCGTCGACCCGGTGGAACGGCTGCGCCCACCGGGCAGCGACTGGCTGTACCTGAAGCTCTACTGCGACCCGCATCGAGAGGAGGACCTAATCGGTGGACCCGTACGCACCTTCGCCGAGCACGCCACCCGGTCCGGCCTCGCGGACGGCTGGTTCTTCGTCCGCTATGCGGATCCGGAGTGCCACGTCCGCCTCCGCTTCCATGGAGATCCAGCTGCGCTCACCGGCCCGCTGATGGAGCAGGTCTGTGCCTGGGCCGGCGGACTGACGGCCGAAGGCATCTGCGGGAAGTTCTCGTTCGAGACGTACGAGCGTGAAATCGAGAGGTACGGGGGCGAGGCCGGGATGGCGGCGGCAGAGCGTCTGTTCATGGCCGACAGCCCGGGCGTCGCCGAGATGCTGCAGGCCCACGTCGAAGGCCGGCTCGGCACAGACCTGCTGGAGCTGGCCGTGGTCAGCATTGATGACCTCCTGGCCTGCCTGGGCCTGTCCCGGGAAGAACGAGCCACCTTCTCCTACGGCGGTCCACCTTCCTCCCACCCCGGCGGCTTCGAATACCGCAGACGGCAACGTGCCCTGCGCCAGGCGCTAGGAGCCGCCCCACCCACCGACGACGAAGTGTCCCGGCTGCTCAACGCCCGACGGCCAGCACTCGAGTCCGCCATCGCCCAGCTCACCGCCCTGCACCGCGACGGCAATCTGTGGCGGTCCCGAGAGGCACTGTGCCACAGCTACGTGCACCTGCACGTGAACCGCCTCCTCGGGACGGACACCTCGGGCGAGGCAATGGCCCTGGAGTTGCTCCGCCGCACCCATGCCGGCCTCGTGCGGGCGCCTCTGACTTCTGCGGTGCCGCGGCCCGGTGCTGTCGCGGACAGTACTGCAACGGCAGTTGGTCACGGGTAGCCGCGCCGTCGGTAGTGGCAGGTGCGGTCTTGGTATTGGACAGGCTGATGTGGGCGTACCAGGGCTGCCAGTCGCGCACCTGGTACTGGTCCAGGCCGGCTCCGTTCTTGAGGAGCCGATGAGAGTGTGGCTATCTGTTCAGCCCGGACCCGCCGCGTCGCTGCCGGGGAGCATCGCGCTGCCCAGCCAGTCAGGTCAGGCGTTGGTGGGCGGGTGGAGGATGTCGACATGACCACGACCGTGTCTCGTCCTGGCATCGGCCTACTGACCCTCGAACGCGGGCCCGGCGATCTCTCCGTATGGCGACCCCAACAGCCGGTCACGAGCTCGGCCTACCGCGCCCCGATCGCGGTCAACATCCTGCTCGACGGCGTCGACGACCTCGACCACGTCGATCTGCCAATGATCGCCCGCGTGCTCGACGACATCGATCACTACCTGGTGGCAGGGCTTCGCTTCGTGCACGCCACGATGCTGACCGATCCGGCCTGGTTCGGCTTGGCCGAGGACGAGCTCGATCCCTACCGGGAAGTCCCTGCCGAGGAGCTTCCGCTGGACAACCCGCAGCTCAACTTCTACACCGACAGCGAATGGATCCTGCACTTCCAGGAGGGGCGCTTTGCCGTCTGCGACCCCTACGGCCTGGCTGTGATATTCGCTCAGCACCGGCCGGTACGGCTGGAAGACCTGAGCGACGCCGAGGAAATCGACTGATTCGCAGAGCATCCGCTGTCGTATCGTGCCGGCATGATCGACGAGCCGACTGATCCGGACGATCGCCCCGAGTGGCTGGTCGAGCAGGGGCGGGTGGACGAGGCGATCACGGTTCTCGAAGCCCGGGCCAGCGGCGGGGACTGGCTGGACGTGGAACGCCTGACCGATCTGCTGATGGAGCATGGCCGCGTCGAGGAGGCGGAGGCGCGTTGGCGGGCGGCCATCGAGGCCGGTCTGCCTCGGGCGTACGGCGGCCTCGCGAACCTGCTGGCGGATGCGGGCCGGACCGACGAGGCAATCGCCGGGTGGCGGGCGGCGGTGGAGGCGGGTGAGCCAGAAGCCCGGGCCCGTCTCGCCGCGTTGCTCGCCAGGACCGGCCGGATCGACGAGGCCATCGGCGAGTACCAGACGGCGATCGCGGCTGGTGACGCGGCGGCGGGCGTCCGGCTGGCCAAGGTGTATGCCCGGGCGGGCCGGCTGGACGAGGCGGTCCGCGCCTATCGGTCAGCGATCGGCGGGGAGGGTGTTTCTCGATGGCCGCTGGGCGCGCTGTTGGAGAAGCTGGGCCGCGCCGACGAGGCGGTAGCCGCCTACCAGGCTGCCGTTGACGCGGGCGAGGGGCACGTTCGCGTGCGGCTGCTGGCGGCCCAGGGCCGCCTGGAGGAGGCGACTCAGCTCGTCCGCGACACGCTGGCCGAGCCGGGGCACAACTCTTCGTACCGGCAGCTTGGCTGGCTGTTGACCGAACAGCGGCGCTTCGAGGAAATCGAGGCCGAGGCACTGCTGCTCAAGGACGACAACCTGGTAGGGCTGTCGTATCTTCTCGCCGGCGCCAAGCAGTCCGCGAACTACCACGAGAACTGTCCAGCCGACTGCAAGGGCAGCACCCGGGTGGTGCGACACCTCCCAGGGACGCGGGGATGAGGTGCGGCGGGCCCTGAGCCGGGCGGGACGTGGACGAGCGGGGACGTGCCGTATCACCAGCGGCATACATGTCCTGGCTTCGCGGCAGATGTCGACTCGACCGCTGGTGGGCGATCGTCGGAGCTGACCGTTTCGACGACCCGACGGAGATGCCATGCCCACGTACGCCCGGTCCCGCCTGCCTGACGCTGCTGGCCTTGCCTGCGTCGCCGCCCTGGCGATCGCACTCACTCGGGCCGCCCTGCCGGCAGCTGACGGCTACACGAAGGGTTTCGCCCCCTGGTGGGTTCCCGCGGTCGGCGCCCTGTTCGGCGTCGGTGCCGCGCTGGCCATGCGGCGGCGGCCCGGTTCGGTCCGGATACCACGCCTGGCGGTGCTGGCCACCGCGTGGTCGGCACTCGTCCTGCTGATCTGGTCGGCCGGCGGCATTGTCTTCGACGCGCTGCGGGCGCTGGCAGTGCTCGGTGTGCCAGGGCTGCCACCGGTCGTCGACTGGCCGGGGTTCATGGCTCGCGCCGCAGCGCTCGCGGCCGGGGCACTGCTGGCCGCAGCCGCCCTCCGCCATGCCAGGGCCACCGGCGCAAACCGCGCCCCGAAGGTCTGGCCCGGCTATGCGGCAGCCGCACTGGTCCTGCCGTACCCGGCCCTGAAGGTCTACTGGGCGATGGGTGGCGAGTTGGCGCGGCAGGCGGTGGGCTCGGTTTCTCTCGAGGGCTTCCCCGTCATGGAGCTGGTCGTCTTCGGGGTAGCCGGCGGGATCGCCCTTGCGCTGGTACAGCCGTGGGGTCGGTTCCTGCCACGCTGGATGCTGCTTGCCGCCGGCTGGACCGCGACCGGTGTGCTGCTCAGCATGGGGGCGCTGGCCGGGCTCGGCGCCCTGGCGCAGGCGATGGGCGTGGTCGACGGCCCGGTACGGTTCACCGACGGCGGGTGGATTGTGGCCTTCGTGTACGGAACCTGGCTGCTGCTCGGTCTCGCTTTCGGCGCCGCCACGCTCGGATACCAGTGGCGCGCCCAGCCGGCACCCGCGCCGTCCGCCCCCCTGTCGACGGCTGCCTAGGCTGGGGGCATGGCGCGCTGGACGGGGCGAGAGGGCCCGCTGCTGTCGGTGCTGGTCAGCGTCCCGGTTGCGGCCTTGTCGCTGGTCATGGCGTTCGTGTCGCTGCCGGTCGGCCCGGCCGTACCGCTCGGGTTGGGGGTGCTGGGCGCGCATACGGCGCTGCTGGCCCGGCGGGCAGCGCCGCGGGCCGCATTTGGTCTGGTGTGTGTCGCGTTGGCGGTGCAGGCCGCCGTCAGCGGACTGTTCCTGATCATGCCCTCGGTGCTGGTCTTCCCGTTCGCCATCTACTCCCTGGGGGTCTACGCGAGTCGACGCTTTGCCGCAGCTGGCCTGGCCGTGGCGGCCGTCGCCGCGGTGCTGGCCGCTCTGCGCCTCGTCAACGATCCCAGCGTGACGGCGGCTGGACTCCGACCGAACCCGTTCCTGGTATGCGGCTTGTTGGTCGCGGTCGTCGTCGCGGCGTGGATCCTCGGCCTTTACCGCCGCACCCAACTGGCCTACCTCGCGTTGCTCGAGGAGCGGACTCGGCAGGCCGCAGCCGAACAGAAAGAGCGCGCCCGGCGGGCGGTCATCGAGGAGCGGAACCGGATCGCCCGGGACATGCACGACGTTGTCGCGCACTCACTCTCCGTCATTATGAGTCAGGCGAAGGGTGGACAGTTCCTGGTCCGCAGCCAGCCGGAGCGGGCGGCGGAGATACTGGCGACCATCGAGAACGCGGGCCGGCTCGCCCTGACGGACATGCGCGGGCTGCTCGGCGTACTGAGGTCCGCCGAGTCGGACAGCGAAAGCCGGGAGCCCCAGCCGGGGCTGCGGGATCTGCCGCAGCTTCTTGACCGTGTACGGGCCGCGGGCCTGCCGGTCAGCCACCACGAACACGGCGCCGCGCGGCCCGTCACCCCCGGCGCCGAACTGGCGATCTTCCGTACCGTGCAGGAGGCGCTCACCAACACCGTCAAACACGCCGGCCCGGACAGCCGGGCGGTGGTTACGGTGAGCTGGACCGTCGACGGCCTCTCCGTGACGGTCCGCGACCGGGGCAACCGGGACGACGCTGCGGCCGGGACCGGCCACGGCCTGATCGGCATGCGGGAACGGATCGCCGCGGCAGGGGGGTCGATCTCGGCGGGTCCGGCTGACGGCGGCTTCCTGGTGATCGCCCGACTGCCGTACGCGGCGCCGGCGGACGAGGCAGTCGCATGACCATCCGGATGTTCCTCGTCGACGACCAGGACCTGGTACGCGCCGGCGCAGCGATGATGATCGACGCGCAGGACGACATGACCGTGGTCGGCCAGGCGGCCGACGGGGCGCAGGCGCTCCAGGCGCTCGCCGTCACCGCCGCCGACATCGTGCTGATGGACGTCCGGATGCCCCGCGTCGACGGCGTGGCGGCAACCCGTCAACTCCTCGCCGGTCCCGGGCCGAGGCCCAAGGTCATTGTCCTCACCACGTTCGACCTGGACGAGTACGCCTTCGCGGCGCTGCGCGCCGGCGCCAGCGGTTTCCTGCTCAAGGATGCCCCGGCGGCCGAGATGCTCGCCGGCATCCGCGCAGTCCACAACGGTGACGCGGTCATCGCGCCCTCGACCACCCGGCGGTTGCTCGACCGCGTCAGCGTGCACCTACCCGCCTCGCCGTGCGGGCCGGACCCGGCGGCGACCCTCACCCCGCGGGAGCGTGAAGTGTTGCTCCACGTCGCGCGAGGATCTTCGAACGCCGAGATCGCGTCCCGGCTGTTCCTGAGTGCGGGGACAGTGAAGATCCACGTGAGTCGGATCCTGGCCAAGCTCGGCCTGCGCGACCGGGTGCACCTGGTCATCTGGGCATACGAGCACCGGCTCGTCCACCCCGACGCGTGACCCGACAGCCCTGCCACGAAGCCCACCGAACCAGCCGTCCGCGCCTGAGCGGTAGCTGTTCGATCGTCTGATCCGCGAACACGATCCGCTGCGGCGGCGAGAACAGCCGCGTCCGGAGCGGAGACTCGCGGCGAGCGCGCACGTCCCGTCGGTATCTCGGCTTGCGGTCGGCTCCGCCGGATTTGCCGCGTGCCGCGATGGACTTTCCAAGCGGTGCAAGGGCGAAGGCTTGCCATAGGAACAAATTTTGATTCGTCACTACGGTTTGGCACGATGACCTTCGTGTCGGTTGCGCAGCACAGCTACGTGGGACCGCCGGACGCGCCGGACCGGTATGAGCTGATCGAGCGACGCGCCGCTGGTGGCGAGGGGGAGGTCTGGCGCGCTCGCGAGCACCACGGAGATGTGGCGTTCTCATACGCGGTGAAGATCCTCCGGGTGCCGGCGGAGGACCAGACCGACCGCGGCTTGGAGGGCCTTCGGCTACAGGCGGCGTTGGCGACCCAACTCGAACACCCGGCGCTGGTGAAGGTCAAAGAGGTCTTCGTCGGCCCGGCGCCTCATCCGGCTGGAAGATCCACTGCGGACACGTCACCACGGCTGTACTTCGTGATGAAGTGGATCGAAGGCCGCAGCCTCCAGGAAATGCTGGAAACCGGCGGGGTACGCGGGCTGGACATCCTCAAGCCGCTTGAGCCGATCGCCGAGGCCATCGACTACCTGCACAGCGGCCAGGACACCGACGGCATACCGGTTTTGCATCGGGACATCAAACCGGCCAACATCCTGGTCTCCGGCAGCGGACGGGCCTATCTGGTCGATTTCGGCCTGGTCCGGCTGCGTAGCACCAGCGGCACCGCCCGGGTGTACGGCACGGCACCGTTCATGGCACCGGAGTCCCTGGCCCGGGGGGAGTACACCCCGGCCACGGACCGCTACGCCCTCGGCGCGACCGTCTACTACGCGGTGACCAGCGAGATGCCGGTGCCCGGCGACGTCGACGGCATGACCCAGCGGCTCACCGCGGCACTCGGCCCAGGACAGGACCGGGTGATCCGCGGGATCCTGTCGATGGTCGCGGTGACCGCCGAGCGTCGGCCGGCCGCCGCGGCGGCCTGGGTCAACGCCCTGCACGCCGCACCGCTGGAGACCGCGATCGGCGGGGCACCACGACCGTCCCCGCTGCCGCCCACCTCTGGGCCGCCGGGCTCCCCGTTGCCGCCCACCTCCGGCCCGCCGGGCTCTCCGTTGCCGCCCACCCCCGGGCCGTCGAACCACCCGTTGCCGCCCACCTCCGGGCCGCCCGGCTTCCCGCCGTCGGGCAACCCTGCGTCGCCGGGCTACCCGCTGCCGCCCGGCCCACGGCCGTCGGGGGCTCCGGGGCCGCCGGACTATCCGCTGCCGCCCGGCCCACGGCCGGCTCCCGGGCCGCCGGACTACCCGCTGCCGCCCGGCCCCGGGCCGTCCGGCTTTCCCGGGGCGCCCGGCCAGCCCCGGAAGAAGTCCAAAGCCCCGATGATCATCGGAATCGTGGCAACGGTCCTCATGGCCGCCTGCTGCGTACCGTCGCTGTGGAGCCTCAGCCGGGACAGCCTGCCCGGCGGCCTCGGTGCGAGTCCGACCCCCAGCATCGACCGTGCCTCCCCGCCGCCGGCAGTGACCGCACTGGAGCCTGTGCTGCTGTCGGTGGCCGACGTCGTGTCCGCGATGAAGCTCGAAGACCGTGACCCGGTCAAGTCGAGCCCCTCCAACGACGCGCTGCACAACGGCCTGACCAGGCTTGCGCTCTGCTCGGACGGCAACGTTCCCAGTGGCGCGATCGGGGCGCACAGCAGCAACGGCTACTGGGTGACCACCGGCCAGTACCCGTACCTCGGCTCGGCGGTCGCCGGCTTCTACGGGACCGCGGCCGCCCCGTTCCTCGATGCCACCCGCAAGACGGCCGAGCGGTGCGGATGGCGGCCGTTCACGGTGCCGAAGTTGGGTGAGGAGTCGTTCGGGATCACCGTCAGCGGCTCCAACGGCGTCTACGCGATGATCTTCGTCCGCTCGGGCCAGGTGCTCTTCCAGGTCGCGATCCAGAACGACTACGAAGGTGGCAGTCACCAGAGCGACCTGATCAAGATGGCGACGTCGATGGCCAAGCGGTTGCCGAAACCCAGGGCGAACCGATGACCGTCCCCGAGGCAGGTGGCGGCGCGAGCACCACCTTGCTGGTCGGCGTACCCGGTGAGGACGGGGAGCGACGGGTCACCGCGGCCGGCGGGCCGCTGCGGATCGGCCGTGATCCCCTCTGTCCGATCGTCCTGGACGACTCGCGGGCCTCCCGCGAGCACCTGGAAGTCACCTACCGGGCCGGACGGTGGCACCTGCGTGACCTCGCCAGCCGGAACGGCACGTTCCTCGACGGCCGTCCGGTGCACGAGCTGGAGATCAGGGTCGCCTGCGCGGTGCGGCTCGGCAACGCCGTCGACGGTCCGGTGCTCACCTTCCGCCCGGAAGGGTCTCCCGCCGCACCGCCGCCGGTGACCGATTCCGCGCAGCCGCGCCTTTCTACCGAGGTACGGCCGAGCGGGCCCGTATCCGCGGCCGAGCCATCACCTGGTGCACGGTTCGCGCTGGGCCGGACTCCCTCGGCCAGCTACCCGACCGCGGATCGGATCCTGATCGGGCGGGCGCCGGAAAACGACATCGTCCTCGACGACCTGCTGGTCTCCCGCTACCACGCCGACCTTGTCCGGGATGGCGCCGGATTCCGCGTGATCGACCTGGGTACGCGCAACGGCACGTACGTCAACGGGCGGCAGGTCGAGCAGGCGGTGCTGAATCCCGGGGACCTCCTCTCGTTCGGGCACCACCAGATGGTGTTCGACGGCACCGCGCTGCACGACTACGTCGACGCCGGCCGGGTGTCGCTGCGCGCCGAAGGGCTCGGCGTCACAGTCGGCACGCGGAACCTGCTCTCCGGGGTCTCGTTCGAGCTGGACGAGTGCAGTCTGCTCGCGGTGGTCGGCCCGAGCGGTGCCGGCAAGTCGACGCTGCTGGGGGCGCTGACCGGCAACCGCCCGGCGCAGGCCGGCACGGTGCGCTACCAGGACCGCGACCTCTACGCCGAGTACGCCGACCTGCGGCACCGCATCGGCCTGGTGCCGCAGGACGACATCCTGCACCGCCAGCTGACCGTACGCCGCGCGTTGCGCTACGCGGCCGGGCTGCGCTTCGGCGCCGACGTGACGCCTGCGGAGCGGGACCAGCGCATCGACGAGGTACTCGCCCAGCTCGCCCTCACGGCACACGCCGACCAGCGCATCGACACGCTCTCAGGTGGACAGCGCAAGCGCACCTCGGTGGCCCTGGAACTGCTCACCGAGCCCTCGCTCCTCTTCCTCGACGAGCCGACCTCCGGGCTCGACCCGGCGCTGGACCGCGACGTGATGCACGGCCTGCGCGAGCTGGCCGATCGCGGCCGAACCGTCGTGGTGGTGACGCACAGCCCGCTGCACCTGAGCGTGTGCGACCGGGTGCTGGTGCTCGCCCGTGGCGGCAAGGTCGCCTACTTCGGCCCGCCGGACGAGCTGCTCGACTTCTTCGGGGCGGCCGAGTACGCCGACGTGTTCACCGCGGTCGCCGCCGACCCGGACGTCTGGGCCGCCAAGTTCGCGGCCACCCGCCCGCCGGCCAAGACCGCACCGCCGACCGAGCGGACGGCGGCCACCGCGTCACCGCCGCGCCAGGGATGGTGGCGGCAGACGGCGATCCTCGCCCGTCGCACGGTCGCCGTCACCCTCGCCGACCGGCTGTACGCGGCGCTCTCCCTCGGCCTGCCGGTGGGCCTCGCCGCCCTGCTGCACGTGGTTCCCGGCTCCGACGGGCTCGGGCTGCCCGCACAGCCGCCCGGGCGCAGCACCGAGGCCGCCCAACTGCTGGTCATCCTGACCATCGGCGCGGTCTTCATCGGGCTGGCCGGGGGCATCCGGGAGTTCGTCGGGGAGGGTGCGATCTACCGCCGGGAACGGGCGGTGGGCATGGCGCCCGGCGCCTACCTGAGCGCGAAGCTGGCCGTGTTCGCCGTACTGAACGCGTTCCAGGCGGCATTGTTCGTCCTGCTCGGCATGGTGGGCCGGCCGGCGCCACCCGAGGCGCTCGTGCTGGGCGTGCCGCTGGTCGAGTTGATCGCGGTGGTCTGGCTGACCACGCTGGCAGCCACCGTGCTCGGGCTGCTGGTCAGTGTCTACGTGTCCACCAGCGAGCAGACGATGCCGGTGCTGGTCGGGCTCGTGATGGCGCAGCTCGTGCTCTGCGGCGGGCTGTTCGCCGTGGTCGAGCGCGCCGGCATCGAACAGCTCTCCTGGCTTGCCCCGGCTCGCTGGGGCTACGCCGCCGCAGCCGCCACGGTGGACCTGCGCGCCATAATGCTGAAGCCCGCGCCGGACGCACTCTGGGCGCACACCATCGGCGCGTGGAGCTGGGCGATGGCCGTTCTGGCGGGTCAGACCGTACTGCTGGCCGCAGTGGTGCGGTGGGCGCTACGCCGCCACGAGCCCGTACTGGAGAGCCGGAGGAACCGCACGTGAGCCGCCGCAAGGATTCTGCCGCCGCCCTCGAAGCCGTTCTGCGCGACGGCTGGAGCAGTGCGTGCCGGCTGTACGAGCACCTGGCGCGCGGTGGCCAGTTGGTCGCGCTGCCGCCCAGCGGACTGCGGCTGAGCCAGAACGAAACGATCTTCGGCGACACGGTGCTGGGTTACGCACGCTTCTACGGCACCGCCGTGCAGTATCGGGAGAGCAGCCACTTCTGGTTCGGCTCGACGAGCTTCGTGCTCGCCGGCATGGCCGGTGACGCCATCAGCAACGCCAGTGCCCGCAGCCGCGCCCAGGCGATGGCGGCGGTCCAGTGGCGGGACCAGGCGCAGGTGCGGATGATCCTGACCAACCAGCGGCTGCTCGGGGACTACCAGGGCAACATGCTGAGCTTCTGGCACAACGGTGTACTGGAACTCACCGCCGACCTGACCCAGTGGTCGTTCATCCTCCGCTACCAGGAGGGCAATCCGCTGATGCTGCATGGCCCGGCGGCGCCGTGGTACGCGGTCGCGATCGCATGGCTGATCTTCGGCCCGCAGGGCATGCACCTTCCGGCACTCGCACCGATAAGCGCAGCCGTCGCGCAGCGTTCCCGCGCCATCACCGGCGAGGTCGTGCCTGACCAGGTCTAGTCACCCGGTGACACCGTGGTTCGACGTCGCATGGTTGGTGACCGTCATCGCCCGTTCCCATCAGGGGATTCCGAGCATCAACCGGCGCAGCGTGTTGCAGAAAGGCATCGGCGACGTCGGCAGCATGACCTTCGGCGCGTCGCAGTACGTGCTGGGCCACGACGAGAGCTTCGAGGATGTGACAGGTGCTGGAAAACAACATGGCAGCCAAACGCCGGCGCGCGATGGTGTTGGGTGCGTTGGTTGTCGGGGGTCTGCTGATCGTGGGCGTGTTGGCGCGGCCTGCGGACACGGCGCAGCGGACGGGGAACGCCCAACCCTCCCCGTCGCAGGCGGTAGCCATGCGTCTCGACAAGCCCGAAAAGTTCCTGAGTGGCTGGCCGGAGTCGAAGAACCGAAAGTGGCGGAATGCGGCGCAGCAGAGCGTGGGCGCCTTGAAGACGCTTCTTGACGGCGACGCCACCAGCGCGGTCGCAACTGCTTACACCACTGCGGATGACAAGTACACGATTGTCGTGAGCGGAGTGTCCGGCAAGGTGCCGAACCCGACTGCGGCACTCGACCGCATCTTCGCGACACTGCCGAGGTTGTCCGAGGTCAAGCCCACGCGGCCCGGCCCGATGGGCGGTGAAGCGCGCTGCGGCAAGGGAGAGGATCAGGGCGTCTGGGTCAACACCTGCGCCTGGGCGGACGACTACAGCATCGGCATGGTGGCCTTCATCGGCTTTCCGCAGACAGGCGATCCGGACGACATGTTTGTGCGGGCACGATCCCAGATCGAGCACCCGGTCGCCTGAGGTCATGGGATGGGGCGGACAGCCGCATCGGCCACCCGCCCATCCGTGCTCGTCACGATCGTCGGCGTTACCCGGCGAGCATCTCGGCCGGGACGACCCCAACGGGTGCGGCGTGCCCGCCGGCAGCGCGGCGGGCCCGAACCAGAGCCCAGACCCGGGTCATCATGACGCTCACATTGGTGATCGCAGCGACCGCCGTCCAGACGACCAGCGGCAGCGTGTAGTACGCCAACTGCACGAATGTGACGTCCCGTCCGCCGCCCACGACCTGACCGAGCAGGTCGGGCAGCATCACCAGCAACGCCATCGGCACCAGCCGTGGCACCAGCCGCATGACCGGCTGCCAGAGTGGCCTGACGGCGAAGCGGCGCGCCCACTCGCCGCTGCGGCGAAGGTTGCGCACGCCCAACGCCGAGCTGACCAACGTGAAGCCGGCCAGCACAAGGTCGATGATCAGCCGCAGGGCTGCAGGCTCCTGCGGGCTGTCGCCGCTCACCAACTCCGCGATGGCGTCCGCCAGCTGATCGGTGCCCTCGTTGCCCAGGCCGATGCCGCTGTTGCCCAGCACCGCGACGCCATAGCCGGACGGCAGCAGCAGCTGGCTGGCGGTGAAGGTGAACCACACGCCGTTGTGGCGGACCCAGCCGTTGTCGTCACGATCCCAGCCCAGGCCGTAGGTCGAGCCCGAGCCGGACGACGTGTGCATGGCGGTGATGCTCGATGCGGAAACCAGGCGCGCACCGCTGGCCGCAACACCGCCGCTGTTCTGCATGATCAGCCACTGGGCCATGTCCGCCGCGGTGGCGATCACCCCGTCAGAGCCCGCCACGAACCGCTTCGGCTCGGCCGCAGGGACCGTCGCCCCGTACGCGTACACGTGACCCTCACGCACCTGCTCCGGCAGGTCGCCCGGGGTCTGATCAATGCTGACGGTGGACCGCATACCCACTGGCTCGAACACCCGATCGCGCAGGTAGTCCGCGAACGGCTTCCCGGAGACCACCTCGACCAGCCGCGCCGCGAGGTGATAGTTCGTGTTCGTGTACGCGTACCTGGTGCCGGGATCGGCCGCCAGGGTGGCCGCGCGCGCCCGCTGCTGCGCGGCCGCGAGCGAGTCCGGCTGCCGCAGGCTCTTCTCCCGTAGCGTGCGGTCGGTGATCCCGGAGGTCTGATTCAGCAACTCCCGCACCGTGACTCGTGCCCCGCGGGCGTCGTCGATCTGGAAGTCCGGTAGGTACCGGCGAACGGGCGCGTCCAGCTCCACCTTCCCCGCCTCCACCAGCTGCATTACCGCCAGGGCAGTGAACGACTTGCTGACGGACGCGACCGGCATCGGCGTCGTCGCGGTCACCGCCGCGCCGGACGCGTCGTGACCATGACCGCCGACATGCAGCACCCGATCTCCCCTGGTGATCGCCACGGCGATCCCCGGATACCCGGCCCTGCTCGCGAAGTCCTCCACGACCCGCTCCACCGCTGCGGCATCCACGGCGTCGTCGCCGCCCGCATCAGCGGCCAGCGCGGGGCCGGAGCCCACAGAAACCGCCAAGCCCGTGGCCGCCGCCAGAACGGTTCCCCGCCACCAGCAGAAACTGTCCGCCCTCACCGCGTGCTCCGATCATCTCGATTGACGTCGGCCACGCTACGAATCGCGCCCTGCCAGCACAGGATCCGATCGACAGCAACCACCCCTGACTTTCGTCAGGGCCTGGGCACGCGCCGGACGGCAACGGGCTGTCGGCGCGGGCGCTCTCACCGCCCTCATTCGTTGTGCGACAGACCGTGCGATCGCGAGGACCGACTCAGCGAATCCGAACAGCATCTGCGGGGAAGGCGGTCTTGACGACCGTCGGGAGACGAGACAGTGCACAGTGGACATCGGGCGACGGGGCCGATCGGGGATGAGGTGTGGTGGCGGCTTCAGCCGCCGGGAGGCGGTCGTGGCCCCTTCGAAAATGGGTGGCATGACCAGAGGAAGGCGGGCAGGCTTGCGCCCGTGACGAGCAGCGACCTGTGGGACGAGGACACCGCGGAGCGGTACGACGACCTCGCGGCCGAGATGTTCGCCCCCCAGGTGCTCGACCCCGCTGTGGACTTCCTCGCCCGGTTGGCGGGTTCCGGCCCCGCGTTGGAGTTCGCGATCGGCACGGGGCGGGTGGCGATCCCGCTCTCCGCCCGAGGCGTCTCGGTGACCGGGATCGAGCTGTCGCAGCCGATGGTCGACCGGCTGCGGCGCAAGGTGCCCGCGGAGGAGTTGCCGGTCGTCGTCGGTGACATGGCCACGACGACCGCCCCCGGCCGGTTCTCGCTCGTGTACGTGGTGTGGAACAGCATCGGCAACCTGCGCACCCAGGACGAGCAGGTGCGGTGCTTCCGTAACGCTGCCCGGCACCTGTCGCCGGGTGGTCGCTTCGTTGTCGAGCTGTGGGTGCCGGGTATCCGGCGGTTCCCGCCAGGGCAGGCGGCGGTGCCGTTCGAGGTGACCGACCGGCATGTCGGCTTCGACACCTACGACATGGTCACGCAGCAGGGGACCTCTCACCACTACCGGCGGCTGGACGACGGGAGCATTCGCTACGGCCACAGCAACTTCCGCTACATCTGGCCTGCCGAGTGCGACCTCATGGCGCGGCTGGCCGGCTTGACGCTGGAGCAGCGGGTGGCGGACTGGAACGGCGCTCCCTTCACGTCCGACAGCGAGAGCCACGTGTCGGTCTGGCGCAAGCCACTCGACGCCGCCGAGGAGGGCTAGCCGAGCCCGGCGGCTTCCGGGAGGCAGTGAGCGTATCGAATCCAGCGGCCCAGGCGCGGGCGCGGAGCGAGGTCGCGGCGGCACGTGCGCCGGGAGTTCTCAGTCGGCGGCGATCTGGCGGACGGAGTGGATCGCCAGGCCGATCGTCGCGGGGTTGCCGGTGCGGGCGTGCGTGTCGATGGCCGTGTCGGCGAACTTGATCGCGTGGGCGTCGCCGGTAGCGGCGGCCAGGGACATCAGCTCGGCAGCCTGCGTCGCCGGCGTTGCATCAGGAGGGCGTGCCACGGCGGGGGAGTACGCGGCGGTGACGGCGGCTGCCGCCGCCCACGCAGCTGCCAGGCTCGGCCTCCACAGCGCCGGTGGCAGAGCGGGCAGGGTCCGCAGGACCGCGTGGGGAGCGGTCGCCGCGTGTACGAGCATGACGGGGTTGGCGTATCCGTGGTGGGCATGGCGGGTGACGGCGGCCTCGACGACGGCTGCCAGCCGTGCGAGAACCTGATCCTCGGCACGCCCGGGTACGGCGCCGGCAGCGGCCGGCCACTCGGGCAGGTCGGCGAGCTGGGCGAGACGGGCGCGGATGCCGAACCGTTGGTCGGGGACCCTCGGGACGGCATCCAGCGCCGAGCGCGGATCGGTCGATGGGTAGGGGCCGACGCCCGGCGGGGCGAGCGGCTGCCATCGGGCGGCCCAGTAGGCGAGGCCGTGGCCCAACTCGGCGACACGTGCGCCGGTCTGCGCGTCGAGCAGGGCGCGGACGGCATGGCCGACCCGGATCACGCCGTGGGTGGCGCCGGCGGCGATGCCGGGAAGCAGGCGGGGCCACCAGCGGGCCAGCACCTCGCGCCACGGGCCGAGGGTCAGCTCGCGGTCGAAGTAGTCGAGCCAGTCCCCGGTGCGGCTGGGATCACCGAGGGGGTCACGCCACTCGTCGGCGGCGATGGGGGCGATTCCTCTCGGCCGCGGCTCCAGGCGGCCCAGGTGGGCGTCCAGCCACCGGTGGACGAGATCCCCGTACCCGTGACGGACCAGGACTTCGGCGACCATCGGCGCGTGGTTGGACAACCAGCCGTCGCGCTCCGGGCCGGTGCGTTGGAGTCGTGCGAACGCCTCGTCGAGGATCCCGTCTGCCATGTCCACGATGCTGCGACCTGAACCGCGCTTGAGGTCAAGCCCGCCGCTCGCTGCGCAGGCCGGAGGTAGGCGGAAACGGGTCAGCGGGAAGCCGCACGGGTCCGCGAGCCGTCGGACGGGCGCGGCTGCGGGACGCGGGCGGGGATCACGGTGAGGGCACGAGGGAGGTCGACGACGGTCGTCCGTCCGGTGCCGTCGACGGCGACGGTGACCGCGTGGTTGGCGAGGCGGAGGCCGGTGACCGACAGTGCGCCGAGTTCGGGCCCGGCCAGCGGGGCGAGTCGGACCGTGCCGGCCGGAACGTCCGGGTAGAGGCCCAGGGCGGCCTGGAGCAGCAGCACCGCGCTCGCCGCCGACCATGCCTGCGGGTGGCAGGCGGCGGGGTAGGGGACCGGGCGGCCGAGTACCGACCGGTCGTCACCGCCGTACAGCTCCGGTAGCCGGTAGTCGAACGCCTCGGCGGCCCCGAGCAGCCCTTCGGCGAGGCCGCGCGCGGCTTCCGTGAAGCCGGCCCGGGCCAGCCCCGCGAGCACGATCGCCGTGTCGTGGGACCAGACAGACCCGCAGTGGTACGACAGCGGGCTGAACCCGGCGTCGTCGGTGGACATGGTGCGCAGCCCGAACCCGCCGGCCATCGCGTTGCCGGTGAGCAGGCGGGCGACCTGCGCCTCCTCGGCGGCGTCGAGCAGGCCGGTGCCGAGCAGGTGGCCGATGTTGCTGGTCAGTGAGTCGACGGGGCGCTTGTCCCGGTCCAGTGCCAGCGCCGGTCGGGGGCCCTGCGGGCCGCCGTCGACCCAGAAGGCGGCGCGGAAGCGGTCGGCCAGCCGCTGCGCGTGGCCCCGCCAGCGGTCCGCCCCCGGGCGGCCGAAGGCATCCAGCAGGGCCGCCCCGTTGACCGCCGCCTCGTGCGCGTACCCCTGCACCTCGGCCAGCACGATGGGTGCCGTCGCCAGCCGGCCGTCACGGAACCGGACCGCGTCGCCGGAATCCTTCCAGCCCTGGTTGGACAGCCCGTGACCGGTGCTGTCCACGTACTCGACCAGGCCGTCGCCGTCGGCGTCGGCGTGCTCGCCGAGCCAGCCCAGGGCCGCCTCCAGGTGCGGCAGCAGCGGCTCGACCTGGTCGTCGGCCAGGCCCCAGCGCCAGGCGTCGTGCAGCAGGTTGACCCACAGCAGGGTGGCGTCGACGGTGCCGTAGTACGCCGGCGGCAGCCGCAGCCGGTGGTCGGGCAGGGCGAACTCGTGCCGGCGCAGTTCGTGCAGGATCTTGCCGGGGGCCTCGCCGGTGCCCGGGTCGACCCGGGTGCCCTGCCGGCGGGCGAGCACCCGCAGCGTGCCGGCGGCCAGGTCGGTGCCGAGCGGCAGCATCATCCGGGCGGCCCAGAGGCTGTCCCGCCCGAAGAGGGTGAGGAACCAGGGCACCCCGGCGCCGAGGAAGACGTCCTGTGGCGCGCCCGGGTCGGCGAGGCGCAGCCCGCGCAGATCGTCCAGGCTGCGGCGCAGGAGCCGGGTCAGTCGGCGGTCGTCGGCGTGGACGTCGGGCTCGGACCAGTTGGGTTTGCCGGGCGGGCAGACCACCACCGCGCGCGGGTCCTCGACGGTCAGTCGCCAGCGCAGCGTGACGGTGTCGCCGGGAGCCAGTTCCACCGGCCAGGACAGCCGTGGCGCGGTGGCCCGGTCGGCGACGACGTCGGCGCCCTCGCCGACGACCGTCACCACGATGCCGTCCGCCGCCCACGTGAGCTCGCCGGGCCGCCCGGTCCGGGCCGCCAGCGGCTGCGTCGTCGCGCCGGACTTGACCAGCTCGATCGGGGCGAGGTCGCAGCCGAGGTCGACGCTGACGACGGCCTTGACCGCGACCGTGGCGGTCGAGACGATGCGCACCTCCTCGCTGAGCCCGCGCGGGTCGAGCCGCCGTGTCCGGTCGAGCCGGACGGTCGGGTCGGGGGTGGGGTCGCCGAGCCAGCGGGCCAGGCCGACGAAGCGGGCGCCGTGCGGCTCGACCGCGCCGCGGGCCACCGCCTCCGGCTCGCGGTCGTCGACCCGCAACTCGGCCCGGGAGAGCACCCGGGCGTCGGCGTGGAAGACACCCTGGACGCCGGCCGGGCGGATCTGCCCGGCCGCGTCCCCCAGCGCGCTGGTGGGGGCGAGGACCACCGCCACCAGGTCGTGCAGCAGGGGTTGCAGGTGGCGTTCGATCACGACTCGACTCCAGATCCTTCTCGGACGGACCGATGTCTTGACAGGCGGTCCTCGGGCGGTGCAAAGTGCGAAACATTCCTGGAACTTGAACGATCAAATCTTGCCGTACGGGGCTTGGATCGTTCAAGACGGCGAGAGGCATGAAGTGGCCGAAAAAGTGACCATCGCGACCGTTGCCCGGCGCGCCCGGGTCAGCCGGCAGACCGTGTCCAACGTGCTCAACGCCCCGCACATCGTGCGCGAGGAAACCCGGCGGCGGGTGCAGGAGGCGATTGACGCCCTGGGCTACCGGGCCAACCAGGCCGCCCGGCAGATGCGCACCGGCCGGTCCCGGCTGATCGCGGTCCGCATCGAACCCACCCGGGACGGGATCAACGGCTCCGTGCTCGACCGGTTCCTGCACGGCCTCACCGAGACCGCCGAGACCGCCGGCTACCGGATCATGCTCTACACCGCCACCGACGTCGACCGCGAGATCGTCGCCTACGACGACCTGCTCGGCGCGTACGACCTCGACGCCTTCGTCCTGACCGGCACCGACCACGGCGACCCGCGGACGGCCTGGCTCGCCGGACGTGGCGTGCCCTTCGTGACCTTCGGCCGGCCCTGGGACGCTCCCGACGCGCACCCCTGGGTCGACGTCGACGGCGCGGCCGGTACCGCGCAGGCCACCGCCTACCTGCTGGCGGCCGGTCACCGGCGGATCGCCTTCGTCGGTTGGCCGGCCGGCTCCGGCGTGGGCGACGACCGCCGCGCCGGTTGGCACGCGACGCTGGCCGCCGCAGGGGTCGACCCGGGCGGGCTGGACCGGGAGACCGTGGACGGCATCGCCGAGGGTGGGCAGGTCGCCCGGGACCTGCTCGGCGGCGCCGCACCGCCGACCGCCCTGGTCTGTGCCAGCGACTCCCTCGCCCTGGGCGCCCTTCAGGCAGTCCGGGCCGCCGAACCGGCCGTGCCGGTGATCGGCTTCGACGACACCCCGGTCGCCGCCGCGATCGGGCTGAGCAGCGTCAGCCAACCCCTCGGCGAGGCCGCGGCCCGCTGCGTGGACCTGCTCACCGCCGTCCTCGACGGGCCCCACCGCACCCCCGACCACGTGTTGCTCCAGCCCTCACTGGTCCTGCGACACACCGCCTGACCCCCGTCCCCCACCAGGAGAACCAGATGGCAACCCGATCCCTCACCCGGGTGGCAGTGGCCGGCATCGCCGCCGTCACCTTCCTCGCCTCCGCCGCCTGTGGCAGCGGCTTCGACGACTCCTCCGGCGACACCCCACAGTCCAGCGGCCCGGCCAACCTGCAGATCCTGATCGGGTCCTCCGGCGACGCCGAGACCAAGGCCGTCCAGGAGGCCGCGGCGAAGTGGGCGTCGTCGTCGGGCAACCAGGCCACGGTCACCCCGGCCCAGGACCTCACCCAACAGCTCGGCCAGGCCCTCGCCGGCGGCACCCCGCCGGACGTCTTCTACGTCGACGCCGCCCGGTTCGCCGACTACGCCAGTGTCGGTGCCCTGGAGCCGTACGGCGACAAGATCAGCAACCCGGACGACTTCCACGAGAGCCTCCGCACCACCTTCACCTACGACGGCAGGCTCTACTGCGCGCCGAAGGACTTCTCCACCCTCGCCCTCCAGATCAACACCGACCTGTGGGCCAGGGCCGGCCTCACCGACTCGGACGTGCCCACCACCTGGGACCAGTTCACCGCCACCGCCGAGAAGATCAAGGCCAAGGGCCTTGTCCCGCTCGCCCTCGGTGACACGCGGGACCGCATCGGCGCGTTCATGGTGCAGAACGGCGGCTGGCTGATGAGCAAGGACGGCAAGCAGGCCACCGCCGACACCCCGGAGAACCTGGCCGCCCTCCAGTACGTCAAGAAGATGCTCACCGACGGCCTCGCCCGCTACCCGAAGCAGCTCGACGCCGGCTGGTCGGGTGAGGCGTTCGGCAAGGGCAAGGCCGTCATGACCATCGAGGGCAACTGGCTCAAGGGCGCCTTGCAGAACGACTTCCCGAACGTGAAGTACAAGGTCGTGGAGTTGCCCGCCGGCCCGAAGGGGAAGGGCACGCTCTCCTTCACCCAGTGCTGGGGCGTCGCGGCCAAGTCGAAGCACAAGGAGCAGGCGATCAGGTTCGTCGAGGCGATGACCGCCGGCGAACAGCAGATGGCCTTCGCCAAGGCGTTCGGCGTCATGCCGTCCCGCCAGTCCGTGCGCGACCAGTACACCAGCGCCTTCCCGGCGGACAAGCCCTTCATCGACGGTGCCGCGTACGCCCAGGGCCCGGTGAACGCCCCCAAGATGGACAGTGTCCTCACCGACCTCGAGGCCGGCCTCCAGGGCCTGGCCGCCGGGGACCCGAAGGCCGTGCTGGCCAACTTCGACAAGAACGCCAAGGCGGCGCTCGGCGGTAACTGAGGTGCACCGCGGGGGCGCCGCCGGCCGGCGGCGCCCCCGCGGTCAGCCACGAGTCGAAGGAGGGGAGTTGGCAACCGAAGCACTGGCGGCGCCCGCCGCCGCGACCGCCGGCCCGCCCCGCCGCCCGGGCCGCGGCGTCCGGAGCGGGGAGAATCTCGCCGGCTGGCTCTTCGTGGCGCCGGTCGTCGTCATCCTCGGGCTGTTCCTGCTGCTGCCGATCCTGATGGCGCTCTGGGTGAGCCTGACCGACTGGAACGGCCAGGGCAGCCCGTTCACCGCCGACGTCCCGTTCGTCGGCACGGAGAACTACACCCGGCTGTTCACCGAGGACGGGCTCGCCCGCCGGGACCTGATGACCAGCATCCGGAACAACATCTACTACGTGGCGATCGTCGTGCCGGCGCAGACGCTGCTCGCCCTCGGGCTCGCGCTGGTGGTCGACAACCGGATGCTGAAGGGGAAGGCATTCTTCCGGACCGCGTTCTACTTCCCGTCGGTGACCAGTTCGGTCGCGATCAGCGTGGTCTTCCTGTTCCTGTTCGCCAACTCCGGCGCGGTCAACAACCTGCTGGGCGTCTTCGGCGTCGACGGGCCGCAGTGGTTCGCCGACTCGCGCGGGGTGCTGCACCTGCTCTTCGGCGCGGTCGGCGTGGATGCCGCGCCCGCCGCCCTGACCGGCGGCGGCCCCCTCGGGTTGAGTTGGTGGGAGTGGCTCTCCGGGCCGAGCGTCGCGATGGTGTCGATCATCGCGCTGGTGGTCTGGACGACCTCTGGGACGTTCATGCTGATGTTCCTCGCCGCGCTGCAGGGCGTCCCGGTGGCGCTCGACGAGGCGAGCATCCTCGACGGCGCGACCCGCTGGCAGCGGTTCCGGCACGTCACCCTGCCGCTGATCAAGCCCACCACGTTCCTGGTGCTCACCCTCGGCCTGATCGGCTCCTGGCAGGTCTTCGACCAGGTGTACGTGATGAGCCAGGGCGAGCCGGCGAAGACCACGCTCACTCCGGCGTACCTGTCGTACCGGACGGCGTTCCGGGACTTCGAGTACGGCTCCGGCGCGGCGATCTCGTTCGTGCTGTTCCTGATCATCATCGTGCTCACCCTGGTCCAGCGCCGGGTGATGGCCGACCGGGACGCCGAGGGCCGCCGGCGCGGCTGGCGGCGTCGCCGCGTACCGGAAGGGGGCCGCAGATGACCGCGCTGACCGACCGGCCGCCGGTCGCGGCGCCCGCCCGTCGCGGCGGCCCCGCCGCCCGCACCCTGGCCACCCGTTTCCTGGGGTACGCCACCCTGGTCTTCTTCGGGCTGGTCTTCCTCTACCCGTTCGTGATCCAGATCGGCAACTCGCTCAAGACCGAGCCCGACGCGGCGGCCAACCCGCTCTCGCCGGTCCCGGACCCGCTGACGCTGGCCGGCTTCGAACGGATCTTCGCCGGCACCAACTTCCCGCTCTGGCTCGGCAACTCGCTGTTGGTCACCGTGCTGGTCACCCTCGGCCGGGTCTTCTTCGCCTCGCTCGCCGGGTACGCGCTGGCCCGGCTGCGTTTCCGCGGCCGCGGCGGCCTCTTCGCCGCGATCATCGCCGTGATGGCGGTGCCCTCCGTCGTCCTGCTGATCCCGAAGTTCCTGGTGCTCAACCAACTGGGCATGTACAACAGCTACGCCGGGCTGATCGTGCCGCTGCTCGCCGACGCGGCCGGCGTGTTCATCATGAAGCAGTTCTTCGAGTCCATCCCTGTGAGTGTGGAGGAGGCGGCCCGCATCGACGGTGCGAGCGTCTTCCGGACCTTCTGGTCCGTGGTGCTGCCGATGGCGAAGCCGGCCCTGATCACGCTGACGATCCTGTCGTTCCAGGGCTCCTGGAACGAGTTCCCGCACAGCCTGGTCGCCGTGCAGGATCCTGACCTGTTCACCCTGCCGCGCGGCCTGGCCGACCTCGTCAGCGGCTCGCTCGGCAAGGGCACGCAGTACCCGCTCAAGCTGGGAGCGGCGCTGCTGGCCACCATCCCGGTGGCGATCATCTTCGTCGTCTTCCAGCGGTACTTCGTGCGCGACGCCAACGAGGGGGCCGACAAGGTCTGACGCGAGCGGGACCACGCGACGGGGTGGTGGAGCGGGTCGTCACCCGGACAGGACAAGTGACTGCCGATGCCATGCCGGTGCTCCTGCTGGCCCCTCACCGGTCCACCGGCACGGTGCCGGTGGACCGGTGGTGGCCGCGAACTGCTCAGGCGCGGGTGATGCGGACCGCGTCGGCGACGACGTAGCCCGTGCCGCTGGTCCACCGGCTCACGCCGACCTTGTCGCCGTCGCCGGCGGCCAGCGTGAACACGCCGAGCGACACCCACCGGCCGCCGTTGAGGCGCTGGTTGACCCGTACCGACTGGTTGCCGCTGGTGGTGGCCACGATGTACGGGGTCGAGTCGTTGTAGCCGGAGGCGGCGGGGTACCAGACCGAGACCTCGTACGCGCCGGTCTCGGGCAGGTTCGCCTTGTACCAGGCCACGTCGCTGGCGGAGACCGGGTCGGCGAACCGGTAGTCGGGACCGATCCGCTGGCTGGAATAGGTCGAGGTCCCCCAGTTCGCGCTCGCCGTGAACCGACCCGCGGTGGTGTTGTCGACCGTGACGCTGAACTCCTGCGGCGGCGTAGTACCGGCCGAGACGTCGAGGTAGTCGCGGTCGATGTAGATCCGCACCCCGCCCCAGGTCTCGTAGCTGTCCCCGGTGTACTGGTGGATCCGCTGACGGTTGGCGTAGTGCCCGTCCGGGCAGTAGCTGCCGGCGTCGGTGTCCGCCACGCCGTTCCACCAGGCGAAGAAGAGGTGGTCGACGCGGGTGTACCGGGGGTCGTCGTAGGCGGCGCACAGGTCCCGGACACCGGAGGAGCCGCTGGAGTACATGCCCGAGAGGTAGCCGAGCGCGTGGAGCCGTTCGGTCCAGCCGGACAGGTACGAGAGCACCGCCGCCTTGCACGACTCGCTCGACGGGTAGTGCTCGATGTCGTTGTAGATCACGCTTCCGGCGGGGATGCCCAGCGCGCTGGCCGCGTTCACCGCGCTGGTCGCCCGGGTGGCGCCCTGCGACCGGGCCGTGGCCGGGTCGTACGACATCTTCGGCGTGCGGGTGCCGCACGGGGCCTGGTAGTCCAGCTCGATGGGGATCAGGTGCCAGCCCTTGTTGGTCTGGTTGGTCACCCAGGTCGCCGTCAGGTTGGCCTGGGTGCAGGACCGGCTGGCGCCGCTGATGTAGATGCCGACCGCACGGTACGGCGAGCTGTTGCGCCACGCGTCCATGGTCGACTGGGCCGGGGCGGTGCACGTGTCGAAGCCCTTGCCGGTGTAGGTGCCCGGCTGCGGACCGGCCGCCGCCAGCGGCGCCACCGAGGTCGGCCCGGCGGCCGTGCGTGCGAGGTCCAGGGGCGCCGGCGTGGCGCCCCGACCGAGGCTGGCGGAGGCCAGGATGCGGCGGACCGTCGACTCGGTGTCCGGCGTGTGGGCGGCCGTGACGAGGACGCCGGCGTCGCGCACCGCGACCTGGATGGTGCCGTCGCGCGACAGCGGGGCGTCCACGGTCGCCCGGCCCGTCGTCGTGACGGCGGTGTCCGCCGTGAGGCGGTCGGCGGTGACGGCGTCGATCGGTTCGATGACGAGTCCCGCCGTGCGCCCGACCAGGCCGGAGGGGCACCAGGGCTCGTCGCCGGGGTGGCCCAGGTAGACGGTGGGCCGGTCGAACCGGACGCAGGCGTGGGGGTCCTCGGCCAGGTCGACGACCTGCCATCCGGCGGGTACCGCCACCCGGTAGCCGCGGTAGCTGACGGTCCGGTCCTCGGTGGGGGCCGCCCAGGTCGGGGTCACCGCCCCCACCGAACCGACGATGGCGACCGTGAGGCTCGCCATGATCCTTCTTATCGTCATCGAAGCCTCACTGTGGGGAAGAATTTTGCCGGCAGGTGAACGGCCTTGCAAAATTTCTACCAGTCGCGGGCGGGTATAGCCAGAGACCAATCTCGATGCTCGACCTTCAGCGTGGCGGGGAGAGGACACGCCACAGCGCCAGCGTCGCCGCGAGCGACGCGCCGCCGGCCAGCGCCATCACCGCGCCGGGAAGGAGCACGTCGCTCAGGGCGCCGCCGGCCGCGGCGGCCAGTCCCTGGGTCGCCATCAGGCCGGCGCTGAGCAGCCCGAAGGCCTGACCGCGACGGGCCTCCGGAACGGCGTCGAGGAACCGCTGGGCCAGTCCGAGCTGGTAGGCGAAGCCCGCGGTGGCCACCGCGAAGAGGGCCGCCGCCGGCCACAGGCCCGGCCGGGCGGCGAAGACCAGCATGGGTACGCCGAGCAGCAGCGCGAGCCAGGGTGTCCACGCCTCCCGGCGGGCGGGGGCGACGAACCGCCCGACCAGCAGGTTCCCGACGAGCATCCCGGACGCGGCGGCCATCAACAGCACGCCCGCGCTGGCGTCCGGCCCGAGACCGGCGGCGTACGGCACGGCGACGCCCTCCGCCCCGACCAGCAGCGAGCCGGGCAGCCACTGCGCCAGCAGCAGCCCGCGGATCCGCCGGTCGGCGAGCAGCGCCCGGTTGACCCGCCAGGTCTCCCGGACCGCCCCGGAACCGTCCGGCCGTGCGCGGGGCGGTCGCGCCGCGAGCCCGGCGCGGGCGAGCAGGGCCGAGACGGCACACGTCGCGGCGGCCACCCACAGCGCGCCGTACGGGCCGATCCAACCGAGCAGGAGCCCGCCGAGGGCGAACCCGGCCACCTGGGTGCCGCCCGCCGCGACGGTGAGCAGGGACCGCCCGAGCACGTACGTGTCGCCCGGCAGCACCTCCGGCAGCAGCGCCGAGCGCGCGGCGCTGCCGACCGGGGCCAGCAGGCCGACGGCCGCGGCCAGGACCAGCATGCCTGCCGGGGAGAGCGCCCCGAGGGCAAGGACCACCACCAGGGCGAGCCGGAGCAGGTCGTACCCGACGATCACCGCGCGCGGAGGCCACCGGTCGGCGAGCGCGAGCATGAACAGCCCACCCAGCGCGTGGGGCAGGAACCCGGTCACGTACGCCAGGGCGGCGAGCAGCCCCGAGCCGGTGCGCTCGTAGACGAGCACGGACAGGGCGAGCATCTTCACCGTCTCGCCGATCATGAACACGCCGAAGCTGCCGAGGAGCACCCGGAACTCGGCGACGGCGAAGGCGTCGCGGTAGGCGGCGGGTCGCCCGGCGCCGGTTCTGGCGGAGGTGGTGGTCACCCGGGCATCGTGCGGGCCGTTCCGGTGGCCGGCCTATCCTTTCGCTGTCGGACGAAAGGTGCGGTGTGCGGATCGAGGTGACCCTGGCCGACGTGGCGGCGAGCCGCTACGCCATCTCCCCGCTGGGCGAGGCGGTGGCGGCACTGCGGCTCTGCGCCGGGCAGAACCCCGCCTCCGTGCTGGCGCCGTGGGTGGCCCGGGCGCGACCGGGGTACCAGCGGCTGCGGCGGGAGTTGCCGGCAGTGGGTGCGCTGCTGGCGTTGCTGCGCCGCGGCGGCTACAACGCGGACTTCATCCAGCCACCACCGGACGGCACCGGGCGGGACTTCGCCGACGAACTGGCCGTGGTGCGGGCGACCCCGCTCGCGCAGGCCCGCGGCGAACTGGCCCGCAACCTCGCCGGTCCACGCGGCACCCCACCGGCGTACGCTCGCCGGATCTACGACTCGCCCCACGTGGTGGACCTGCTCGCGGACGCGATCGAGGCCGCCTGGGCGACCCTGGTCGAGCCGGACTGGCCCCGCCTGCGCGCAGTCCTCGAACGGGACCTGCTGCACCGGGCCGGCCGGCTCCTCGCGTACGGCTGGGGGGCGGCCGTCGCCGACCTGGACCCCCGGCTGCGGTGGGCGCCCGGCGGGGCCGTCGGGGCGATCGAGGTCGCCGACGGCGACCCGGGCGTCCGCCGACTCGACGGCCGGGGCCTGCTCTTCGTCCCCACGGTCTTCGGCACCATGATCACCTACGTCGACCCGCCGTGGCCGTTCGCCGTCGTCTACCGGGCCTCGGGGGTGGCGGAACTGCTGGGGCCGCCCGACCCGGCCCGGCCGGAGGACGCGCTGGACCGGCTGGTCGGACAGGGGCGGGCGGCGGTGCTGCGGGCGCTGGCCGCGCCCGCCACCACCAGCCAGCTCGCCGCCCAGCTCGGGGCCAGCCTGGGCGGGGTGGGCGGCCATCTGGCGGTGCTGCGCGACGCCGGGCTGGTGGCCCGTGCCCGCACCGGCCGCACGGTGCTCTACCGGCGCACCCCGCTCGGTGAGGCGCTCGCGGGGCGTGGGTGAACAGGGCCGGCGCACCTGGCTGCCCCGGCCGTCGTCCCTGCCCGTGCGGCGACACCTCGGCCGCGCCACCGGCCGCCGGGCGCGCCGGGAGGCGACAGACCGCGGCCGGGCCGCCGGAGGGCGCCGTGGTGTCGGCCGACCCCGGTGACGCGGCGGGTCAGGCCCGCACCACGGTCACTCCGGCCTGGGCCAGGAGCGCCGCCTGCTCGTCGTCCGCACCGGTGTCGGTGACCAGGGTGTCGATCTCGCCGACGGTGCAGATGCGCGCGAACGCGCGCCGGCCCAGCTTCGAGCCGTCCGCCACCACGATCGCGCGGGCCGCGGTGGCCAGCATGGTGTGGTTGACGGCCGCCTCGCCGTCGTGGTGCGCGCTCGCCCCGTGCCGGTGGTCGATCGCGTCCACCCCGATCACCGCGACGTCCAGCGCCACCCCGTCGAGCATCGTCGCGGCGATGGGACCGACCAGCTCGTACGAGTGGGGCCGGGCCGTCCCTCCCGTGAGGACCACCCGGATGTGCGGGCGGACGATGAGCTCGTTGGCGATGTTGAGCGCGTTGGTGACCACCGTCAGCGCCGGTGCGCGGCTGTCGGCGGCCAGGTCGACGCGCAGCGCCAGGGCGCGGGCGACCTCCGTCGCGGTGGTGCCGCCGTTGATGCCGACGGTGGAGTGCGGGGCGATCATGGCCGCGGCGGCCTCGCCGATGCGCTGCTTCTCCGGTGCGTGCCGGCCCGCTTTGTAGCGCAGCGGCAGATCGTAGGTGACGTTGCTCGCGGCGGCGCCGCCCCTGGTCCGCGTGACCAGCTGCTGGGCGGCGAGCTCGTCGAAGTCGCGGCGCACCGTCGCGCCACTGACCCGCAGCGCTGCGGCGGTCGTCTCGATGTCCAGCTGGCCCTGCTCGGCCAGCATCTCGAGCAGCCTGTTCCACCGTTCGTAGCGGTTCATCGTCGCGCACTCCGGTCCCTGGACGCATCCGGCGGACAACCCTATCGGCTCGCCCGCCGTGCCCGGCCCACCTTGACCGGTGCCGCCCGTCGTCGTAGCGTCCTGCAACAAGTTGCAAATTTACGGCACTTTTATTGCATGAGGTGACAGTCGATGGCGTACATCACCGAGGAGATCACGTCGCAGCCGGAGTTGTGGTCGCGAGCCGCGAGCCTGGCCCGGTCGTCGGCCGTGACCGCGGCGCTGCCCGCACCCGGTGAGCGGGTCGCCGTCGTCGGGTGCGGCACGTCGCTGTTCATGGCGCAGTGCTTCGCCGCGCTGCGGGAGTCCGCCGGCGGCGAGACCGACGCCTTCGCGGCTTCGCAGTTCCCGCACCACCGCCGCTACGACCAGGTCGTCGCCCTGACCCGCTCCGGGACCACCACCGAGGTGCTCCGCCTGCTCGCCGACCTCCCCGCCGGTCAGCGGTCCACCGTCGTCACCGCCGTCCCCGACGAGGCGGCCACGCGGCTGGCCGACCGGTCCGTGGTGCTGGACTTCGCCGACGAGCGGTCGGTCGTGCAGACCCGGTTCGCCACGACGGCGCTCGCGCTGTGGCGCTGCGCCGTCGGCGCCGGGCTGGGCACCGCGGTCGACGACGCCCGCGCGGTCCTGGCCGCCCCCGTCGACCCGGCGCTGCTCGACCGCCGGCAGTTCACCTTCCTCGGCACCGGCTGGTCGGTCGGGCTGGCGCACGAGGCGGCCCTGAAGCTGCGCGAGGCCGCGCAGGCCTGGGCGGAGTCGTACCCCGCGATGGAGTACCGGCACGGCCCCATCAGCGTCGCCGACGCGCAGTCGGCGGTGTGGATCCTCGGGCCGGCGCCGGACGGCCTGCGGGAGGACGTCGCTGCCACCGGCGCCATGGTGGTCCAGTCCCCGGCGGACCCGATGGCGCAGCTGGTCGCCGCGCAGCGGCTCGCCGTCGCGGTCGCCAGCCGCAAGGGCCTCGACCCGGACCGGCCGCGCCACCTCACCCGGTCCGTCGTGCTGCCGGCGACCGCGAGCCGACCGTGATCCTCGCGGTGTGTCCCAACCCGGCGATCGACGTCACCTACACGGTGCCCGATCTCGTTCCCGGCACCTCGCACCGGGTCACCACGACGCGGTGCCGGGCCGGGGGCAAGGGGGTGAACGTGGCGCGCGTGCTGTCCCTGCTCGGCGCCCGGACCCGACTGCTGGGCCTGGCCGGCGGCACGACCGGCGAGACCATCCGGGAGGAGCTGCGCGACGCCGGCATCCCGGCCGACCTCACCACCGTCGGCGGCGAGTCCCGGCGCACGGTCACCGTGGTGTCCCCGAAAACGGCGACCGTCCTGAACGAACCGGGCCCCGTCGTCACGGCGACCGAGTGGGGCGCCTTCACCGAACGCTTCGACGACGCCGTCGCGTCCGCGGCGGTCGTGGTGCTCTCGGGGAGCTGCCCGCCCGGCGTGCCGGTCACCGCGTACCGCGACCTCACCGTCGCGGCCCACTCGGCGGGGGCGGTCGTGCTGGTCGACGCGGCGGGGGCCGCGCTGCACCACGCGCTCACCGCACGCCCCGACATGGTCAAGCCCAACGTGGACGAGATCGCCGACATCGTCGGGGCCGCGCCCCGCACCCGGGCGGAGGCGGTCGCCGCCGCGTACCGGCTGGGCGACCTGGGAGCCGGGGCCTCGGTAATCTCCCGCGGCGCCCAGGGCTTCGTCGCGGTTGCCGGCGGGACCGCGTACGAGGTGCGCGCGTCGGAGACCGTGCTCGGCAACCCCACCGGCGCGGGCGACGCCCTGGCCGCCGTCCTCGCCCAGGGACTCGCCACCGGGCAGCCGTGGCCGCGGACCCTCGCCCGGGCCGCCGCGATCTCGGCCGCGGCCGTCGTCTCGCCGTACGCCGGGGACTTCGACGCCCCCACGGCGGACCGGCTGCTCACCCACGTCACCGTCGAGGAGGTCACCGATGCCGCTCGCCGCCACCGCTGAACTGGTCGCCGCCGCCCGCGCCGCCGGCACCGCCGTGCTGGCCTTCAACGTCATCACGCTCGAACACGCCCAGGCGATCGCCGCCGGCGCCGCCGCCGCCGACCGCCCGGCGATCCTCCAGATCAGCCAGAACGCGGTGCGCTACCACGCCGGCGTGCTGCCGATCGCCGCCGCGGCGGCCGAGGTCGCGCGCCTCTGCCCGGTCCCGCTCGGCCTGCACCTCGACCACGTGGAGGACGTCACGCTGCTGCGCCAGGCGGCGGACGCCGGGTTCAGCTCGGTGATGTTCGACGCCGGCGCGCTGCCGTACGAGCAGAACGTCGCGGCCACCCGCGCCGCGGCGGACTGGGCCCGCGAGCAGGGCCTGTGGCTGGAGGCGGAGCTGGGTTACGTCGGCGGCAAGCCGGGAGCGCCGGCCAGCGCCCACCTCGCCGGAGTCCGCACCGACCCGGAGGAGGCGGCCCGCTACGTGGCGGAGACGGGCGTCGACGCGCTCGCCGTCGCCGTCGGCAGCTCCCACGCGATGACCACCCGGGCGGCGACGCTGGACCAGGAGCTGATCGTGGCGCTGCGCGAGGCCGTGCCGGTGCCGCTGGTCCTGCACGGGTCGTCCGGCGTGCCCTTCGCGGAGCTGCGGGCCGGGGTCGGCAACGGCATCGTCAAGGTCAACGTCGGGACCGCCCTCAACGTGGCGTTCACCGGCGCGGTCCGGGCCGCGCTCGCCACGGACAGCTCGGTCGACCCCCGGCGCTACCTGAGGGCCGGCCGGGAGGCCATGACCGCCGCCGTCGCGGAGCTGCTCGCCGTGCTTCCGGAGCCGTCCGGGGCGCCCGCCCTCGGCTGAACCACCGGGCCGGCCGCCACGGCGGCCGGCCCCACCGCCGACGGGCTCCGGCGCTCCACCGCCCGCCCTGCCCACCTCCGACGCCCCGGCGCTCCACCCGGCGGCGCCCTTCCCGGCAGCGAGAGACGGGCCGGCGACACGCCGCCGCGGCCGTCGCCGGATCTTCCGGCATAGCGATACCTCGATCAATTGTGCTATATATGTTTAAAGCCTTGGCCCCTCGTCGTGTCGTCGTCGCCCTTGTCGGCGGGCGCGGCCAGGCCCCAGTGGAGCCACCGCTCCGCGCGCACGCGCCGCGTTGCCAACGCCGAGACGACCAGCCGGGAGTGAGCCCATGCGCCAGCGTCACATCCTCTTCGCCAACGTCCAGGGGCACGGTCACGTCTACCCGTCGCTCGGCCTCGTCAGCGAGCTGGCCCGGCGGGGGCACCGCATCACGTACGTGACGACCCCGCTGTTCGCCGACGAGGTCAAGGCCGCCGGCGCCGAGGTCGCGCTGTACAAGTCCGAGTTCGACACCTTCCACGTGCCCGAGGTCGTCAAGCAGGAGGACGCCGAGACGCAACTGCACCTGGTGTACGTCCGGGAGAACGTGGCCATCCTGCGGGCCGCCGAGGAGGCGCTGGGGGAGAACCCGCCCGACCTCGTCGTCTACGACGTGTTCCCGTTCATCGCGGGGCGGCTCCTGGCCACCCGGTGGAACCGGCCGGCCGTACGCCTCACCGGCGGCTTCGCCGCGAACGAGCACTACTCGCTGTTCGAGGAGCTGTGGAAGAGCAACGGCCAACGCCACCCGGCCGACGTGGAGGCCGTGCACTCGGTGCTGGTCGACCTGCTCGGGCAGTACGGCGTCGACACCCCGGTCAAGGAGTACTGGGACGAGATCGAGGGCCTCACCATCGTTTTCCTGCCGAAGTTGTTCCAGCCCTTCGCCGAGACCTTCGACGAGCGGTTCGTGTTCGTCGGGCCCACCCTCACCGGCCGGGACGGCCAGCCCGGCTGGCAGCCGCCGCGGCCGGACGCGCCGGTGCTGCTCGTCTCGCTCGGCAACCAGTTCAACGAGCACCCGGAGTTCTTCCGCGCCTGCGCGCAGGCCTTCGCCGACACCCCCTGGCACGTGGTCATGGCGATCGGCGGCTTCCTCGACCCGGCGGTGCTGGGCCCCCTGCCGCCCAACGTCGAGGCACACCAGTGGATCCCGTTCCACTCCGTGCTCGCGCACGCGACGGCGTGCCTGACGCACGGCACCACCGGAGCCGTGCTGGAGGCCTTCGCCGCGGGCGTCCCCCTGGTGCTCGTGCCGCACTTCGCGACCGAGGCCGCCCCGTCCGCGGAGCGCGTCATCGAGTTGGGCCTGGGCTCCGTGCTGCGACCGGACCAGCTCGAGCCGGTCAGCATCCGCGAGGCCGTGGAGCGGCTCGCGGCCGACTCCGCCGTCCGGGAGCGCGTCCGCGAGATGCAGCGCGACATCCTCTCCGCCGGTGGGCCGGCCCGGGCGGCGGACGAGGTCGAGGCGTACCTGGAGCGGGTCGCGCCCTGACCGTCCACTTGACATATCGATTCCGAATTCAATATGCGCCGTCGTGGTCCTTGTTTCCACTTCAAAACTAGGTAGTATTTCGCCATGGGTCTTCGTGACGTCAGCGTGCTGCTGCTGTACCCGCCGAACCAGACCGCCCCCGGCACGGTGTGCAAGCCGAACGGATCGCTCGCGTACCCGAACCTGGGCGGAGCCCTGCGGGAGCACGGCGTGCACGTCCGCGTCTTCGACGCCTGCGTCGGCGAGGGCGCCGACCCGCTCGACGAGATCTTCGCCAACCCCACGCCGCTGCCCAGTGGTTTCCTCCGCACCGGCGTCAGCGACGAGCGGATCCTCGAGGTGGTGAAGGACCACGACATCGTCGGCATCACCTCGATCTTCACCGACCAGGAGACGATGGTCCTGCACTGCGCGCGGCTCATCCGGGCGGCCTACCCGGAGAAGCTCCTCGTCACCGGCGGGGTCAACGCGCGGTCGCGGCTGCCGCAGTTCTTCGGGGCGGGCTTCGACGTGGTCTGCCTGTCCGAGGCCGAGCACACGATCATCGACATCGTCGAGGCCGTACGACGGTCGGCGCACCCGAGCTTCGCCGACATCCACGGCGTCGCCTTCCTCGACGACGGCCGGATCCGGATGAACCCCGCGCGGGCGCAGGACGTCGTGTGGGACCTGGACACCCTGCCCATGCCGGCCTGGGACCTGCTGCCCAACGAGCGGTACTGGACCATCGCCCGGCCGCACTCCGGCCTCTTCGAGCCCGGCGCCGAGCTGCGCTACGCGACCATGATGACCTCGCTCGGATGCCCGTTCCACTGCGCGTACTGCCACATCGCCGGCGAGCAGGAGGGGAGCCCCAGCGGCCCGATCGGCAAGTTCCGCGTCAAGTCGGACGACCGGGTGCTGGCGGAGATCGAGACGCTGAAGAACCTGGGCGTCGACAACGTGTTCATCGAGGACGACTCGCTCCTGGGCGACAAGCGGCGCGGCCTCCGGCTGCTCAAGAAGATCCAGGGCGCGGGCGTGACGATCTGCGACCTCAACGGCATCAACCTCATCCACCTGCTCAAGCGCTGGAAGCCCGACCACGAGGTCCTGGAGGCGATGGCCGACGCGGGCTTCACGCAGATCAACATGCCCTTCGAGTCGGGCAACCTGCGGATCATCCGCAAGTACGCGAGCAACAAGCTCAACATCGAGAAGGCCGACCTGCCCGGGCTGATCGTCGCCATGAAGGAGTACGGCTTCCAGATCTACGGCAACTACATGATGGGCTACCCGGACGAGACGCTGGAGGAGATCGAGACGACGATCCAGCTCGCCAAGGAGCACGTTTCCTACGGGCTGGACGCCGCGAACTTCTTCCTCGTCGTACCGCTGCCCGGCGCGCCGTTGTTCGACATGGCGATCGCGGGCGGCCACATCAGCCCCGACTTCGACCCGGACACGATGAACATCTACCGGGCCAACATGACGGGCACCCTGGTGCCGGCGGAGGTCCTGGAGGAGCTGCGCCACCGCGCCTGGGACGAGGTCAACTCTCCGACCTGGAAGAACGCCAAGAAGGCGTGGGCGGCGACCGTCAGCTGACCGGCCGCACCCTCCACTCCTCCTGAGCGCCGGCGGCGAAGTCGCTCAGCGCGATCCGGTTCGGCGGCCCGGTTCTGGTGATCAGACTGGAGACGTGCCGCTCGACCGTACGGGGCGACAGGCGCAGCCGCTCGGCGATCACCGCCTACCTGGGCACCGGCGACCCGACCCGCGCCACCGCGACGGTGGACGCCTGGGCCGAGCTGACCACTGGCGGCTTCGCGCTGGAGACCGTCCCCGGTGACCACTTCTACCTGGTGCCGGAGCGGGATCGCCTGCTCGCCGCGGTGACCGCGCGGCTGCGCTGACGGTCCGCCGCCGGATCCCGGCCCGATCCACGACGCCCTCACCTCTGCCGGCGTACTCAGCGCAAGCTCAGAGTCACGCTGCGGTCGTCACGCCTCTAGCGTTGAGGGGACACCTTCCGGTGTGGAGTCTGGAGGATCCATGGCAACCGCTGCGAGCAACGCGTCACCCGGCCTGATGGCGTCACTCAACGGCAGGTTCCACCGCACGGCGCTCGCCCTGTACATGGCGGTCGTCGTCGCGCACTGGGCGGAGCACCTGGTGCAGGCGTACCAGATCTGGGTGCTCGGCTGGCCGCGGCCGGAGGCGCGCGGCGTGCTGGGGATGCCGTTCCCCTGGCTGGTCAGTTCCGAGTGGATGCACTACGGCTACGCCATCGTGATGCTGATCGGTCTGTTCATGCTGCGGTCCGGGTTCACCGGCCGCTCCCGGGCCTGGTGGATGGTGGCCCTGGCCCTGCAGTTCTGGCACCACATCGAGCACGCGCTGCTGCTCGTGCAGGCCCACACCACCTTCCGGCTGCCGGGCGCGGCCGAGCCGACCAGCCTGCTCCAGCTGATCGTGCCCCGGGTGGAGCTGCATCTGTTCTACAACTCGGTGGTCTTCCTCCCGATGCTGATCGCCATGTACCTGCACCTGCGCCCGAACGCCGCGGAGCGGGCCGCCGCGACGTGCTCCTGCGTGCACCGGGCCGGTGCGCCGACGTGGCGCCAGCCCGTGGCCGCCACCGACTGACCCGGCCGTCATGTCGAGCACGAGACGGATCTACGCCGGCGCCGCCCTCACCGTGGCGGCGCTGGTGGCCGTCCTCGCCCTCGCCGGCAGGATCGACTCCACGCCCACCGCCGGGTCGAAGGTCGAGGTGGTCTCGGTCGAGCCGGCCGACGGTGCCGTCCTGTCGGGCGCGCCGACGGCGGTACGGATCCGGGTCGACGGCCGGCCGGTCCTCGCCGGATCCCACATCTCCGTCTACGACGCGGACCGTTCCCTGCTCAACCAGGGGGCGTTGACGGCCGTCGGCCGCGACGGCCTGGCCCAGGCGGTGCGGGTCACCGGGTCCGGTGCGGTCGCCGTCGCGTACCACGTGGTCACCGACGACGGTCGGGACGCCTCCGGCATCGCCCGGTTCACGGTGGGCGCGGCGGGCGGGGTGGCGGCCCCGCAGCCGGAGCCCCCGGCGCCGGCCCACGCCCACGGGGTCGACCCGGTCGGCGCCGCCCTGCTCGCCGTCGACGGCCTCGCGCTCCTCGTCGTGCTCGTGCTGCTCGCCCGGCGCCGCTCCCGCGCCGACCGCGACATCGACTGACCCCGCGACCCCGTCCCGGCCCGCCCGGTGGCCCGCCGGCGCCGGTCCGCTCTCCGGATCCCGCCCGGTGGCACCCGCCTCGGACCATTTCGAGGGCCCGCCCGTCCGCCCGTCCGCCCGTCCGCGCGCCCGCCCGCCGTGCGTCCGCCCGTCCGCGCGCCCGCCCGCCGTGCGCCCGCCCGCCGTGCGCCCGCCCGCCGTGCGTCCGCCCGCCGTGCGTCCGCCCGCCGTGCGCCCGGCTCGCGTCGCGGCTATCTTCCCGAGGCCCCGCCGCCCGGGTCGCCGGTCGTCGCCTGGGTCGCCGATCGGGCCGGCCCGGACGGTCGCTCGCCGTTCGGGGCAGCGTCGATCACCGCCCCGTCGCGCCGCCTTCATGTCACCCGCTCGTGTGGTGCGGACGTGGGGCGACGGCGCGGCGGGCACAAATCGGACGTTACGTAAGTCATGGCTGCTAAAGTCCTCGACGTGCGGGCCGGACCGGCTCCGCTGGCACCACGCACCAGCAGGAAGGCCATGTGGCATGAACAAGACGTCCGACGTCGTCAGGGACACCGAGCGCGAGCTGCGCGATCACCCCAGCGGCATGAACGCCCTGGTGGTCCGGCGCAGCTACGACGCCTCACCGGAGGAGTTGTGGGACGCCATCACCGATCCCGAGCGCCTGGTGCGCTGGTTCCTGCCGATCTCCGGTGACCTGCGGGTCGGCGGGCGCTTCCAACTGGAGGGCAACGCCAGCGGCGAGATCCTGCGGTGCGAGCGGCCGAACACGATCGGCCTGACCTGGGAGTCGGGTGACGGCAGCAGCGAGGTCGAGCTGCGGCTCACGCCGGCGGGGGACGCCACCGTCCTGGAGTTGGAGCACGCGCCGGTGCCGGCCGACATCATCCCGAACGCGGCGCCGGGGGCGTGGGGCATCGGCGCCGGCTGGGAGATGAGCCTGGTCGCGCTGGACGACTACCTCGCCGGCACGCTGCCCGAGGGCCGCGCGGTCGACTGGATCGCCACGGCGGGTCCCGAGGACCTGGCGGCCGCGTCCGAGTCGGCCGAGCGGATCAGCCAGGCGTGGACGACGGTGATCGCCCAGCGGGGCTGACCCCCGGCGCGGTCCCGCCCCTGGCGGCCGTGCAGTCGGCTCACCAGGCGACCGGCAGCGCGTACAGGCCGAAGATGTTGCCGTCCTCCTTGAGCGGCAGGTCGTCCACGTCCACGGTCAGCCGCAGTCCGGGCAGCCGCCGGACCAGCCGGCTCAACGCGACGTCCAGTTCCAGCCGGGCCAGGTGCTGGCCGGGGCAGATGTGGCGTCCGTAGCCGAAGGCGAGGTGGTGGCGGGCGTCGCGGTCCGGGTCGAACTCGTCCGGGCGGTCGAACGCCGTCGGGTCCCGGTTCGCGGCCTGGCCCAGCGCCACCACCCCGTCCCCGGCCCGGATGGTCACCCCACCGATCGTCACGTCGGCGGTGGCGGTGCGCGCGGTCGCCGCCTCGACGACGGTGAAGTACCGCAGCAACTCCTCGACGGCGGCGGGGAACCGGCCCGGCTCGGCGCGCAGGCGGGCGAGCCGCTCCGGATGGGTCAACAGGGCCAGCACGCTCAGTGAGATCATGTTCGACGTCGTGACGTGCCCGGCGACCAGCAGCACGAAGGCCATGCTCACCACGGCCTCGTGGTCCGGCGCGCCGGCCGCGCGCTGCGCGGCGAGCAGCCGGCTGAGCACGTCGTCCCCGGGGTGCCGCTCCTTGTCGGTCACCACGCCGTCGAGGAAGTCGCGGATCTCGCGGGCGCACCGGGCCCGCTCGTTCGCGGGCGCGCCCCGACTCAGCATCCGGGTGGACCGGCGTTCGAAGAACGCGTGTTCGCCGTACGGCACGCCGAGCATCTCGCAGATCACCCGCGACGGCACCGGATAGCTGAACGACGGCACCAGGTCGGCGCTCGACCGCCCGGCCGTCATGGCGTCGAGGTGCTCGTCCACCACCCGCTCGACCAACGGCCGCAGTTGTCGCACCCGCCGCGCGGCGAACTCGTCGACGATCTGGCGGCGGGCCGCGGTGTGCTCCGGCGGGTCCATCCAGTTCAGCGGGGGGCGGAAGTTCTCGAACGAGGCCTGCCGCTGGCTCTCCGTGGTCGGCGCGAACCGCGGGAAACCGGCCCGGCGCCGGTCCGCGCTCATCCGCGGGTCGCTGAGCACCTGCTTGACGTCGGCGTACCGGGACACCACCCAGGCCGTGTTGCCGCCGAGCATGGGCAGCCGGGCGACCGGCTGTTCGGTCCGCAGCCGGGCGTACTCCGCCGGCGGGCTGAACGGGCACCGGCGGGGCAGCGGGAACGCGTCGATCCCGGCCGCGCTCCCGGCCCCGGCCGGCCCGGCCGCCACCGGCTCGGGCGCGACCGCCGGCCCGGGTGGGACCGCCGGCCGGCCGCCGTCGGGCCGGTCGCCGCGCCCGGTCATCGCAGCGCCCGTAGGCAGAGCAGGAGGCTGCGGGCCTCGATGTTGACCTGGTAGCTGAAGGCCGCCACGGCGGTCAGCTGGCGCAGGGTCAGCCAGGTGTAGTCCGGCGGTGTCGCGGTGGGGAAGTCCGCGCCCACCTCCACCACCATGTGCCGGGTCACCGCGTGGTGGAACCGCCCGCCCTCCTCCGACTGCAGCACGTCGTAGTGCACGCGCACCTCGTCGGAGAGGACCAGGCCGAGGTACTCCGGGCGGCCGTCCCGGGCCGGGCCGGTGAAGTTGTCCGGGGTGCACTGCACGGTCGGCCCCAGCTCGACGGTGTCCCGGTAACCGGGCCGCAGATCGGCGTGGGCGAGCACGTGCAGCACGCCGTCGATGCGTCGGACGACGAACGCCACCAGACCCGTCCCGCACGGCGCCAGCAACGGCTGGCACCACTGCGCCACCTCCCGGTTGCTGGCCCGCACCCGCCGGCCGACGATGCGGAAGAACCGGCCGGAGCGGTGGCGGATCTCGTCGTCGGTGCGGTACCAGTCCCGCACCTCGCGCAGCGGGACCTGCCGGGTCGCCAGGGTGGGACCGGCCTTGTTGGCGGTCAGCCAGTTGCGGACCTCGAGCAGCGGTTGCCACGCGCCGTCGTCGGCGAGCGAGGACGCCGCCACCGCGCGACCGATCGTCCCGGCGTCCCCGTCCCCGTCCTCGTCGGCGACCGCGTGGCCGGGCAGGCAGGACAGCACGGTACGGGCGTCCATGTTGACCAGGTTCGGCCGGTGCAGCAGGTCGTGGATCTGGCCGAGGGTCAGCCACACGAAGTCCTCGTGCGGTGCCACCTCGTCGGCGACCTCGACGATGATGTTCCGGTTGCGCTTGCCCCGGAACCAGGAACCCTGCTCCGACTGGAGCACGTCCACGAGGACCCGGCCGCGCCCCGGTTCCAGGAAGTACTCCACGTAGCGGGACCGGGCGCCGCGGTGCGTGCGCTGGTAGTTGCTCGGGGTGGACTGCACGGTGGGGGAGAACTGGACGCCGTTGACGTTGCCCGGCTCCATCTTGGCCTGCATGAGGAAGTGCAGCACCCCGTCGATCTCCCGGGCCAGGATGCCGAGGATCGCCCGGTCGGGCTGGTGGATGATCGGCTGCCACCACTCGCCGACCGGCCCGCGGTCGGTCCGTACGTGCAGTCCCTCGACGCTGAAGAACCGGCCGCTCTCGTGCACCAGGTCGCCGGAGTCGGGCGCGAAGTGCCAGCCGGTCAGGTCGGCGAACGGCACCTCGGTGACCTCGAACGGGTTCGCCCGCTGTCGCTGCGCGAGCCAGGCCGCCAGCCGGCCGGCCGAGCGGGGGCGGTGCCGGGCCGACCGGGCCAGCCGGCGAGCGAGGTCGTCACGGTCGGCCCGGCCGGGGCCGGGTCGGGCGTCGGTGTGCGGCAGGAGCATGCTTCCTCCCTGACGGGGACGCGCTCGGCGGGACGCCGGTGGCCGGACGCCGGCCGGGTCGGGACCCGGGCGTCCGACCGGTGGGTCAGCCCCCGGCCAGCGGCGGGACGATGGCGACCGTGCTGTCGGCCCGGGCGGTCACCCGGGACCGGTCCGCCTTCTCGACGAGGTCCCCGTCGAGGTAGACGTTGTAGTAGGTCAGCGGCTCGCCCGTGTCGTCGAGCAGCCGGCGGCGGTAGACGGGGTACGTCTCGACGAACTCCCTGATGACGTCCCGCACGGTGCCCTCGCGGCACTCGAAACTCTTCTGCCCCCGGTGGGCCCAGCCGGCCGACAGCAACACCGTGACCATCGCTACCTCCCGTTGTCGTCGACGTCGGGGACCGCCGTGACGTCACGCGCACAACGGAAGCCGAGAGCGAAGTTGGACCATCCGGTCGGGTCCCCGTACAACCGTTCCGCGCACCGCACCTGGTAGCGGAAGTTCATCCAGGACCCGCCCCGGATCACCCGGAAACGCCCCATCACCAGGTGGATCGTCGGGTCGCACCGGGTGGTGGGCGCGTACAGGTGCGCCAGCGTGGACGTCCACTCGTAGACGTTGCCGGTCATGTCGGCGCACCCGTCGACGCTGTCGCCGCGCGGCGAGAACGCGCCGACCGGCGTGGTCTGCGGCATCGGCCCCTGCGCGGCGTGGATCGCCCCCCACCAGGTCCGCCAGGCGTCCAGGTCGCCGAGGGCCCCGGCCGTGTGCTCCGCGGTGTTGGCGTTCCGGCTGTCCCAGGTGTCTCCCCAGGGCCACAGCCGGTACGACGGGCCGGTGGCGGCCCGCTCCCACTCCGACTCGGTGGGCAACCGCCGGCCCGCCCAGCGGGCGTACGCCTCGGCGTCCTCGAAGGAGATGTGCACGACGGGGTGGTCGTCGCGGTTGCGGACGCCGCTGCCGTACCCGGCGGGGCGGTGCCAGCAGGCGCCCTCGAGGACCTCCCAGTACTGCTCGCCGTAGACCATGCTGCCCCCGGCCCGCTCGGCGGACGTGACGTAGCCGGTGCGGGAGACGAAGGCGGCGAACTGGGCGACGGTCACCTGGTGCCGGTCGATGAGGTAGTCGGGCAGCGTGACCGGAGTCTGCGGCGTCTCGTCGGTGAACCAGTCGCGGGGGAACGCCTGGCCCTCGCTGTCCAGCCAGTCCAGCGTCCGCTCGGGCGAGCCCTGCAGGAACGTCCCGCCCGGGATGCGGACCATGTCCTCGGGGGGCGCCTCCGGCGCGGGCCGGGCGGCGTCGAGGTCGCCGATGCGCGCCATCGCGTCAGCCCCCGTCCGGCCCGGTGACCGGGGTCGGCGTGGCCTCCAGGATGCCGACGACGCTCGGCGCCGGGCAGGGCGTGACGGACTCCAGCCGGAAGCCCGCCGCCCGCAGCAGCTCGCGGAACTCCGCCACGGTGCGCTCCCGGCCGCCGTGGCAGACCATCATGTTCAGGTCGTTCATGACCACCTGGGCGACGCTCGGCGCCGTGGTGACCGTCGCCGGCATCAGCGACTCGACGAGGACCACGCGGCTGTCGGGCCGGGCCGCCCGGCGGACGGTGCGCAGCACCTGCACGCACTGCTCGTCGTCCCAGTCGTGCAGCACGCTCTTGAGCACGTAGGCGTCCGCGCCCGACGGCACGGACACGAAGAAGTCACCGGTCTCCACCCCGCACCGGTCGGCGACGCCCTGCTCGGCGACGGTGCGCGCCGCGTCGGCCACGCCGTCCGGGGTGTCGAAGACCGTGCCGCGCAGGTGCGGGTGCGCCGCGAGCACCCCGGCGAGCAGGGCGCCGCTGCCGCCGCCCACGTCCACCACCGTGCGCAGGTCGCCGAAGTCGTACGCCGACAGCAGCGTGGGCACGAAGGCCCGCGAGCCCTCGGCCATGGCCGCGTTGAACGCCGCCTGCCGCTGCGGGTCCGCCATCAGGTGGTCGAAACAGCTCCGGCCGTGCACGTGCTCCCACGCCACCTCGCCGGTGCGCACGCTGTGTTCGAGCTGCCCCCACGCGGCCCAGCTCTCCGGCCCGGACAGCAGCAGCACCAGCTCCCGCATCGACCCGGTCACGTCCGCCCGCAGCACCTCGCCGTGTTCGGTGAGGGCGAAGGTGCCCGGCGCGGGCTCGTCGAGCACCTCCAGGAAGACCAGCGCCCGCAGCAGCCGGCGTAGCGACGGGGCGTCCGCGCCGGTGGCCGCCGCGAGGTCGCCGACGTCCCGCGCGCCGTCGGCGAGCAGGTCCGGTATCCGCAGCCGGACCGCCACGTGCAGCGTCTGCGCCGTGAAGAACCCGTAGATCAGCTGTTGCATCCGGTGCCGCAGCCCGGGCCGGGCGGCGGTCGTGGTGAGTTCCATGCGCTCCTCCGGGTCGACGCGTCCGGTGGGTCAGCGGGCCGCGGTGCCGGCGACGGCCCCGTCCGGCGACGGGGCGGCGAGCAGTTCGGCCAGGTGCACCGCGATCGCCGTGACGGTGGGCTGCTGCCAGAACAGCGAGGCGGGCAGCACCTGGCGGTAGGTCTTCTCCAGCCGCCGGCGCACGATGACCGTCATGACCGAGTCCATGCCCTGCTGCACCAGCGGCAGGCGCGGGTCGAGCGCTTCGGCGGCCAGCTTCATCTCGGCGGCGACCACCGCGCGCACCTCCTCGATCAGGCGTTCGCGCAGTTCCTCCGGGTCGAGGTCGGCCAGGGACTGCCGGGCCGGGCCGGCCCCGTCGGTGTCGGCGGCCGGGGCGTCGGGGACCACCGGGTAGCGCAGGCCCGTGAGCCGGGCGGCGACCGTGCCGTCCGCCCCGGAGACCGTCACGTCGACGGTGTCCTCCCGCCCCTCGTCCCGGACGACGTCGACGATGGCGACGGCCGGCGGCGCACCGGTCGTCCAGATCCGCTCGATCGTGTCGACCAGGCGCAGCCGGGGCTCGCCGGGGAACGCGGCCGGCGCGATGGACACCGCCGCGTCGACGACCGCCGCCCAGTCCTCGGCCGGCTCGGGGAAGCGGACCCGGGCCCGCAGCCCGCTGTTGCCGGTGGTGAGGCGGTCGACCCGCCACGGGAAGCCGGTCTCGGGCACGCCGACCCGGGCCAGCCGGTCCCGGACGAGCCCCGGGTCGGCGACCACTCCGCCCGGCCCCCGGGCGTCGACGGCCCGCGCCGGCGGGGCGGCGTCGTCCCGCGTCACGCGCGCGGTGGCGTGGGTCAGCCACGGCGCGGCGTCCGCGCCGGCCGGGCGGGAGGCGAGCAGCAGCTTTCCGCCGTCGTCCACCACCTGGATCTCCTGGCGCCCGGCCGTGGCCAGCGGCACCCGCATCGACAGGTCGTGCAGGGCCACCGGCGCGCCGTCGCGGGCGCCGGCGGCGAGGAAGGTGGCGGCGAGCACCGCGGCCGGCACGAGTTCCGCGCCCTGCACGGTGTGGCTGCCCGGGTACGGACGGCTGGCGTCGCTGAGCACCGTGTGCCACAGCCGCAGCTCGCTGCCGGCGACGGTGGTCGCCGTGCCGAGCAGGGTGTGCGAGCCGATGTCGTGCCCGCCGGCGGCCACCGGGGGAGTGGGCTCGCGCCACAGCTCCTGGTGCCGCCAGGCGTACCGGGGCAGGTCGGTGAGCCCGCCGTCGGGCCGCAGCGCGGCCCAGTCGACCTCGACACCGTGGCAGTGCGCCTCGGCCACGGCGGCGAGGGCCGTGCGGTGCCCGGGGGCGTGGCGGCGCAGCGTGGTCCCGACGTACCCGTCCTCGATGCCGGCGTGGTCGAGGGTCTCGCGCAGCGAGTGGGCGACGACCGGATGGGCGGAGATCTCGACGAACGTGCGGTGCCCGTCGGCCAGGGCGGCGCCGACCGCGTCGACCAGGCGGACCGGCCGGCGCAGGTTCGCCGCCCAGTACGCCCCGTCGCAGGCGGCCGCGGCGCGCGGGTCGTCGAGCACCGTCGAGTACATCGGCACGGTGCCCGCCGAGGCGCGCAGGTCGGCCGCGGCGGCTCGTAGCTCGTCGGCGAGGGCGTCCATGTGCGGGCTGTGGAAGGCCACGTCGGACTGCACCCGCCGGACCGCGATCCGGTCCGCCGGCCACTGCTCGATCACGGCGTCCACGGCGGCGATGTCGCCGGAGACCACGGTGGACGCGGGGGCGGAGGCGATCGCCGCGACCAGGTCGGCGCGGCCGGCGAGCCGCTCGGCGACGTCGGCGAACGGCAGGGTGACCATGGCCATCGCGCCCCGGCCGGCGGCCCGCCGCAGCAGGGCGGACCGGCGGCAGATCAGCCGGGCCCCGTCGGCCGGGGTCAGGATGCCCGCGGTCACGGCGGCGGCGACCTCGCCGACCGAGTGCCCGATGACGGCGGCCGGACGGCCCCCGTACGCCCGCCAGACCGCGGCCAGGCCGACGTGCATGGCGAAGGTCAGCGTCTGGATGCGGTCCACCCCGGCCAGTTCGGGGTCGGCGAGCGCCTGCCGCAGCGAGAAGCCGGCCTCCTCGGCGACGACCGGCTCGATCTCGTCGATCGCGGCGGCGAAGGCCGGTTCGTGGGCCAGCAGGTCGCGGCCCATGCCGGCCCAGTGCGAGCCGTGCCCGGAGAAGACCCAGACGGGCCGGGCGGGCCGGCCGGCCGGCGCCACTCCCGAGACCGTGTCGGGGTCCGGTTGGCCGGCGGCGAGCCGGCGCAGGGCGGCGACCACCTCGTCGCGGTCCTGCCCGGTGACCACCGCCCGGTGGGTCAGGTGGGCCCGGCGGCGCGCGAGCGTGTGGCCGACGTCGGCCAGGCCCGGCCGGTTGTCCCCGTCGAGCCGGTCGGCGAGCCGGGCGGCCTGCTGGCGCAGGGCGGCGTCGGACCGGGCCGACAGCGGGAACAGCGGCCGGGCGGCGTCGTCGGCCGCCGGCGCGTCGGCGCCGGCGGGAACGGGCGGCGCCTCCTCCAGGACGACGTGGGCGATGGTGCCGCCGTAGCCGAACCCGGAGACCGCCGCGCGGCGCGGACCGTCCCGCTCGGGCCAGGGCAGCGTGCCGGTCACCAGGCGCAGCCCGGTGCCGTCGCCGACGGCGTCGATCGGCTCGCCGCGCAGCGGGGTGCCCGGGATCTGGCCGTGGTGCAGCGCGAGGACGGCCTTCATCAGCCCCGCGACACCGGCGGCGCCTTCCAGGTGCCCGACGTTGGACTTGATCGAGCCGATGAGGCAGGGCCGGTCGCCGGGGCGGTCGGCGCCGTAGACGGCGGCCAGCGCGGTCGCCTCGACGGGGTCGCCGAGCTGGGTGCCGGTGCCGTGCGCCTCCACGTAGTCCACGCTGGCCGGGGCGACGCCCGCCCGGTCGCAGGCGCGGTGGACGACGTGCTGCTGCGCGGGGCCGGACGGGGCCATGATGCCGTCGGTGTGACCGTCCTGGTTGACCGCGCTGCCGCGGATCACCGCCAGGATCCGGTCGCCGTCCCGTTCGGCCTCGTCGAGCCGCTTGAGCACCAGCACGCCGCACCCCTCGCCGCGGCCGTACCCGTCGGCGTCGCGGTCGAACGACTTGCTCACGCCGTCGGGGGCGAGGGTGCCGGCGGCCTGGAGGGAGGCGTTCTGCCCGGGGGCGAGCACCAGGTTCACGCCGCCGGCCAGGGCCACCGTGCTCTCCCGCAGCAGCAGGCTCTGGCAGGCCAGGTGCACCGCGACCAGCGACGCCGAGCAGGCCGTGTCGACGGCGACGCTCGGGCCGCGCAGGTCCAGCGCGTAGGAGATGCGGTTGGCCAGGGCGCAGGTGGCCGCGCCGATCCCGGTGTACGCCTCGACGGTCGGCAGGTCCTCCAGCAGCCGGTCGCCGTAGTCGGTGGTGCTGACGCCGACGAAGACGCCCGTGTCGGTGCCGGCCAGCCGGGTGGGTGGCAGGCCGGCGTGCTCCAGGGCCTCCCAGCCGACCTCGAGCAGGATCCGCTGCTGCGGGTCCATCTCGGCCGCCTCCCGGGGCGAGAGGCCGAAGAACTCCGGGTCGAAGCCCGCGACGTCGCGCAGGTAGCTGCCGGCGGTGACGGTGTCGCGCAGCACCGCCTCGTACTCGGGGCCGCGCTCCCGGTAGGCGCGCCAGCGCTGCGCCGGGATCTCCCCGGCGGTCTGGCCACCCTTGAGCAGCAGCTCCCAGAGGGCGTCCGGGGTGTCGACGTCGCCGGGCAGCCGGCAACCGATGCCGATGACGGCCACCTGGTACGGGTTGTCGGCGGGATCGTCCCGGGTCATCGTCGTACCTCCGTTGGTCGGGTCGCGGCGCGGGCGGGGGCGGTCAGCGGTCGACGTAGGGGTTGTCCAGCACGCGCAGGACGGCGGCGGTGAACTCCACGCCGGGGCCCATCGCGAGCCAGAGCACGTGGTCGCCGGCGGTGACCTCGCCGGCCCGCAGCGAGTGGTGCAGGGCGAGCAGGTGGTCGCTGGCCCCGCAGTGCCCGATCATGCGACCGAAGTCGAAGGTGGACTTCTCCATCCCCAGCCCCAGGGGCGCCATGCAGCGCTGCTCGACCACCTCGCGGGAGTAGTTCATGAAGGAGACCTTGGCCAGGTCGGCCGTGCCGATGCCGGCCTCGGCGAGCGCCTGCTCGGCGACGGTGGTCATCGTCTCCTGCGCCTCGCCGAGCACGGCGAGCACGGGGGTCTGCTCGGTGATGTGGTAGAAGAGCCGGGCGCCGAAGTCGAGTTCCCGGCCGACGGTCATGCCGGGCGGGAACATCGGCTCGCCGCCGCGGTGCACCTCCTCGGCCTCCGGCACGGTGATGGAGCAGACCGACAGCAGCTCGGCGAAGCCGCTCTCGGTGCTCAGCACCACCGCCGAGGCGGCGTCGCCGAGGATGAAGCCGAGGTTGGTGCGCCAGCGGTCCAGCAGCGGGGTGCCGTAGTTGTCGGCGGCGACGAGCATCGCGGCCTTGCGTTCCGGCGCGGCCTTGAGGTAGCTGGCCGCGATCTCGAGCATGGTGAACATGCCGTTGCAGCCCTGCCGGATCTCGGTCGCCCGGGGCACCCCGCCCAGGAGGTAGTGCTGGAGGTAGGCGTGCGGCAGCCAGCCCTCGGGGCCCTGGTGCCAGGTGGCCGCGTAGAGCAGCAGGTCGATGTCGCCGCGGCCCAGCTCGCTCTCCTTGAGGGCGTCCTGCGCGGCGCGTAGCGCCATGTCCGGCGCGGGCAGTTCGCCGGCGATCGCGGCGCCGCCCAGCCCGTGCGTCTCGATGTCCTCCTGCGGGTACAGGCCCTGGGCGACGGCGTCCTCGACGGTGACGGTCTCAGGAAGGTAGGCCCCGATCCCACGGATGTACGTTCCGGCGGTGCGCATCGGCTTCTCTCCTCGGCGTTGGATGTGATCGAGGCAGTTCGCTTTAAGATTATATAGCGCCTGACGGCCGGTCAATGGCCGTCCGAGGGGCGATCTCGAGCGTCTCGTCGCCCCGCGCCAGCCCCGACAGCAGGGAGACGAACGAGATCTTCGGCGGCATCAGCCGGTCCGGGTCCACGATGGTCTGGGCACGCAGGTGCAGCTCGTCGCGGCCGTGCGCGCCGTCGTAGAAGAACCGGATCAGGTCGATCAGGGCGGCGAGGAAGTCCCGGTAGCGGTCCTCGTACCCCTGCATGAGGTGACGCTCCTTCTCCGGCGCGGCCAGCGCCTCGTGCACCGCCCGGGACAGGCTGAGCGCGCCGCGCATCGCCAGCGTCACGCCGGAGGACAGCAGGGGGTCGATGAAGGCGGCCGCGTCGCCGACCAGCACCCAGCCCGGCCCGGAGAACTGGCTGCACGCGTACGACCAGTCCCGCGCGGTGCGGTAGACGTCGACCCGCCGCGCGCCGCTGGTGAGCCAGGAGACCTCGTTCGACTCCGCGATCTGTTTCTCCAGCAACTGCTCCGGGGGCAGGCCGGACTCGACGAACCGGTCCGACGGGGTGACGTACCCGATCCCGGTCAGGGTGGGGCTCAGCGGCGCGTACCAGAGCCAGCCGTGGGAGCGGCTCTCGACGAGCAGGTCGCCCTCGTGGTCGCCGGGGTAGCGCAGCGCCCCGGCGTAGTAGCTCCACGTCGCCATGTTGCGCAGGTCGTCGTGCCAGGAGACCAGCCCGAAGTGCCGGCCGAGCCAGCGCTGCTGCCCTGACGCGTCGACCACGATCGCGGCACGGGCGTCGACCGGGTCGGCCTCTCCCCGGAACTGGTAGCTGACGCCCGCGATCCGGTCGCCGTCGGTCAGCGGCCCCCGGACGGTGGCTCCCTCGACCACCACCACGCCCAGTTCCCGCGCCCGGTCCAGCAGCATCGCGTCGAACTCGGCGCGCCGGACCTGCCACGAGTAGTCGAACCGGGCGTCGCGGATCTCCCGGAACCGGAACGACCACGGGGCGGTCTGGTCGGCCCCCCACAGCAGGCTGCCGCCGTGCTTGATCTGGAAGCGCAGCTCCGCCATCCGCTCGCGCACGCCGAGCGCGTCCAAGGTGAGGGTGACGCCGCTGATCAGGGACTCGCCGATGTGGTAGCGGGGGAACTTCTCGCGCTCCAGCAGCAGGACCCGGTGGCCCTCCTGGGCGAGCAGACCGGCCGTGCTCGATCCGGCCGGGCCGCCGCCCACGACGATCACGTCGTACTCGGGTTCGGGATGGCTCATGGTCGACGACTCCTCCTGCTCGGACAGGGACGACGCGGCGCTCAACCGCCCGGCGTGAACGCGATCGGCAGGCTGGCCAGGCCCCGGAACATCGTGCGCGGCTGATAGGTCAGGCCGTCCGCAGCGCAGCCCAGCCGCAGGCCCGGCAGCCGGGCCAGCGCGGCCACCGCGGCGCGCAACTGCGTACGGGCGAGGTAGGACCCGAGGCAGTAGCGCATCCCCGCGCCGAAGGACAGCGACGGGACCGGGTCCCGCCGGATGTCGAACTCGTCGGGCCGGTCGTACCGCTGCGGGTCCCGGTTCGCCGCGCCGGCCAGGACGACCACGACGTCGTCGCGGCGCAACCGCCGGCCGTGCAGCTCCACGTCGACGTCGAGCTGCCGGGTGTTGGACTGCACCGACGGGTCGTACCGCAGGCACTCCTCGACGGCCTGGGCCAGCAGGTCCGGCCGGCGCCGGAGCAGGTCGAGCTGGTCGGGGTGCGCCAGCAGGCTCAGCACGGCGTTGCCCACCTGGCTCGCCACCGTCTCGTGGCCGGTGAAGATGAACGTGACCACCGTGCTGACGATCTCGTTGCGACTCATCAGGCCGCCGTCGTGGGCGTCGAGCATCAGCGCCAGCAGGTCCTCGCCGCCCTCGCGCCGCCGCCTCGCGAGGGCCCGCTCCACGTAGTCGGCGAACTCGGCGATCGCCGCGTGGCCGCGATGCATGTCCTCGGCGCTGGCGCCCCGGTCCAGGGTCCGCCCCACGTCGCGCGACCAGCGCCCGACCGGCTCCCAGTCGGCGGCGGGCAGGCCGAGCAGGCCGAGGACCGCGCGCAGCGCCAGCGGGTACGCCAGCTCGTCGACCACGTCCATCGCGCCCCGGGCCAGGGCGGGCCGCAGCAGGTCGTCGACGGTGCCGGCGATGACCGGTTCCAGCCGGCGCAGCGCGGACGGCGAGAAGGCCGGGCCGACCACCCCGCGCAGCCGGCCGTGGTCGGGCTCGTCCTGGAACAGGATGATGTCGCCGACGATCTCGGCGAGCAGCCCGGGCCCGACGAGGTCGGTCCAGAACCGGCGGATGCCGGTCCGGGCGAAGCGCTCGTCGCCGAGCACGCCGCGCACGTCGGCGAAGCGGGAGACGTACCAGACCCGGTGGGCGCCGAGGTGGACCGGGTCGTGCCGCAGCAGCCAGTGGTAGGACGGGTACGGGTCACGCCGGACGTCGGCGTCGGTGGGATCGAACGCGGTCACGGCATCGACCAGCACGAGGTGCCCCTTCCAGTGGCTGCCTCGCGCCGCCCGCCGCCGCCGATGGTGGCGGCGGGCGGCGCGACCGGCTCAACCCGAGACGCGCTCGACGATGCGCCGCACCGTCTCCGCGGGCGTGGGCAGCGCGACCATCTCCTCGCGTACCTCCCGGGCCGCGGTGCGCAGCGACTCGTCCCCGACCAGCCGGCGCAGCAGGTCCGCGTCGACCTTGTCCGACGTGCTGACCAGGCCGATGCCGCGCCGGCTGACGGCCTCCCGGGCGGTGTGCTGGAACTGGTCGCGCGGGTCCGGGGCGAGCAGCTGCGGGATGCCGGCGTCGATGGCGGTCATCACCGTGCCGCCGCCGCCGTGGTGCACCACCGCGGTGCAGGTGCGCAGCAGGGTGTGCAGCGGCGTCCAGCCGACCGACCGGACGTTGCGCGGCAGCGTGCCCAGCGGGCTGATGTCGAGGTCGCCGAGGGCGAGCACGAAGTCGGCGTCCACCTCGCCGGCGGCGGCGATGATGGGCTCCACGGCGCCGATGCCGAACGCCTGGAGCTCGATGGTGCCCATGGTGATCGCCACCTCGGGCCGGGCGGGCACCGGCGGCAGCCGGTCGCCGAGGACGGCGCCGCCGCCGTACGGCACCCAGCGCATGAACCAGCCCTCGGGCTCCGCCTCCAGCAGCAGGCTCGGCGGGAACGACTCGATCGTCGCCACCGGCTCGGGCAGGCTGACCTGGTGCTTGCCCATGAGGTCGGTCAGGAAGGAGGCGATCGAGCGGTGCATGCCCCGGGTCCGCCAGGCGCTCTGGTTGCGCTGCACGGCCGGCACCCCGGCGCGGTCGGCGGCCAGCAGCCCGACGGTGGCGCCCTGCTCGTAGACCACCAGGTCGGGCCGGAAGTCGTCGGTCAGGGCGATGGTGCCGTCGACCAGCGGGCGGTTCACCGCCGCGATCTGCACCCCCCACTCCTCCAGGTCGATCGCGGGGCGCGTGGCGACGGTCTCGGCGAAGCGCGGGTTGTCCTTCGCCACCTGCTCGAAGACCTTCACCGCGCTGAAGTCGGGCGCCACGTCGACCACCTCCAGGCCGGCGGCGGCGGCCCGGTCGGCGTGCTCGGCGACCGCGATCAGCACGTCGTGGCCGGCCGTGCGGAAGCCCCAGGCGAGCTGGATCAGCGGGAAGAGGTGGCCGATACCGGGGGAGGAGACGAACAGCACGCGCATGTCGGAGCCCTTCTGTTCAGGGTTGCGGCGGGGGTCACCAGCCGGACTTGATCGTTTCGACGACGTGGGACCGGTCGTCCTCGGTGAGCCACCAGCCCACCGGGATGTGGACCACCCGGTCCGCCACCCGGTCCAGCCCGGGCAGGGTGGTACGGGCCGACGCGACGCAGCTGTGCGCGTCGTTGCGGCGTGACACGACGCTGGTGGCGATGCCGGCGTCGCGCAGCCGGCGCATGAAGTCGGGACGGTCGCGGACCTTCAGCGGGTACATCCAGAAGGCGGGCTCCCGGTCGTCGGCCCGCTCGGTCTGCTCGACGCCGTCGATGCCGGCCAGTTCCTTGTCGTAGAACGCGGCGTTCTCCCGGTGCCGGCGCAGCAGCTCGTCGACCCGTTCCAGGTTGGACAGGCCGATCGCCCCGCCGATCTCGTTGAGGATGAACCGGTAGCCCCACTCGGCGACGTCGTAGTCGCCGGTGATCCGGTCCGACGCCCGCTCGATGCCGAGCCAGCGGCGCAGCCGGAGCCGGTCGTACAGGTCGTCGTCGGGCAGCACGACGAAGCCGCCGCTGCCGGTCGTCAGGATCTTGATGGCGCCGGTGCTGTACACGCAGACGTTGCCGTGCGTGCCCAGTGGCGCGCCCCGGTAGGTGGCGCCCCACGCCTGCGCGCAGTCCTCGACGACCAGCGGGCGGCGGGCGTACCCCGCCGTGGCCCGGTCCACGACGGCGCGCAGCCGGTTGAGGTCCACCGGGTAGCCGAGCCAGTGGACCACCACGATGGCCCGGGTGGCGGGCGAGATCTTCGCGGCCAGGTCGTCGAGGTCCATGTTGAGGGTGGCCGGGTCGACGTCCACCCACCGGATGCGCAGCCCGTTGGCGAGGATGGGCCAGTTCGTGCCCTCGAAGGTCAGCGGCGTGGTGAGCACCTCGCCCGGGCCGTCGTGCTCCGGCTCGTCGGCCCCCGGCCGCGCGGCGAGGCTCAGGGCCAGGTGGAGCCCGGCCGTACCGCAGTTGACCGAGACCACCCGGGGGTTGCCGAGGCGGCTGCCCACGGCCGCCTCGTACTCGGCGACGGTCGGCCCGTGCTCCAGCCGGCCACTGCTCAGGACGGCGGAGACGCGGGTGCCGACGTCCGGAGACATGGCGACCTTGGACAGCGGGATCATGACGCCCCTCTCGCTAGTTGCCACATGATTCTCAAGTCCTCTGGGAGGGTCGTCAAGGGAGCCCTGTCGATATAGCCCGACAGGCGTTCTTCCTGATTGCGGAACTCGCGACCGGCGAGGTGAAGGAGTTGAGAAATGTATATCTTCAACAGGCCGCCGGACGCCGCGTCCGGCACCGGGTGCACGGGAGGTCCGGGGTGTCGTCGCTGCATGTCCGGCTCGGGCGGACCGGCCTGCGGGTCAGCCGGGTCGCGATCGGGACCGTCAACTTCGGCGGCCGGGTCGACGAGGCCGACGCCCACCGGCTGCTCGACCACGCCGTCGCGCAGGGCATCAACCTGGTCGACACCGCCGACATCTACGGCTGGCGGGTGCACCGGGGCTGGACCGAGGAGATGATCGGGCGCTGGCTCGCCAAGGACCCGGCCCGCCGGGACGAGGTGGTCCTCGCGACCAAGGTCGGCAACCCGATGGGCGACGACCCCAACGCCCGGGGCCTGTCGGCCCGACACGTCGTCGCCGCCTGCGAGGCGTCGCTGCGCCGGCTCCAGACCGACACCATCGACCTCTACCAGATGCACCACGTCGACCGGGAGGTCGGCTGGGACGAGATCTGGCAGGCCATGGAGCAGCTCGTCCGGCAGGGCAAGGTCCGCTACGTCGGCTCCTCGAACTTCGCCGGCTGGGACCTGGTGAGCGCCCAGGAGGCCGCGCGCCGGCACCGGCTGCTCGGGCTGGTCAGCGAGCAGTGCGTCTACAACCTGGTCAGCCGGTACGTCGAGCTGGAGGTGCTCCCGGCCGCCGCCGCCGAGGGCATCGGGGTGCTCGTCTGGTCACCGCTGCACGGCGGGCTGCTCGGCGGTGTGCTGCGGAAGCTGGCCGATGGCACCGCGGTCAAGTCCGCGCAGGGACGGGCCGCCGAGGCGGTCGAGCACCACCGCGCGACCCTCGCCGCGTACGAGAAGTTCTGCGCCGAGGCCGGCCGGGACCCGGCGGAGGTCGGCATGGCCTGGGTGCTGCACCGGCCGGCGGTGACCGCCGCGGTCGTCGGGCCGCGTACCCCCGAACACCTGGACGGCGCCCTGCGGGCCCTGCACCGGCCGCTGTCCGCGGCCGAGCTCGCCCGGCTCGACGAGCTGTTCCCGCCGCTCGGCCGGGGCGGCGCCGCCCCGGACGCCTGGATGTCCTGACCCGACCCGCGCCGGCGCGCCCGGGACCCCGACCACGGACGGAGTCGACGATGGCCCACCTCCTGATCGTCAACGTCGCCAGCCACGGCCTGATCCTGCCCACCCTCACCGTGGTCACCGAGCTGGTCCGGCGCGGGCACCGGGTCAGCTACGTCACCGCCGGCGGGTTCGCCGAGCCGGTCCGCGCCGCCGGCGCGACAGTCGTCCCCTACCAGTCGGAGATCATCGACGCGGACGCCGCCGAGGTGTTCGGCTCGGACGACCTCGGCGTCCGCCCCCACCTGATGTACCTGCGCGAGAACGTCTCGGTGCTCCGGGCCACCGCCGCGGCGCTCGACGGCGACGTGCCGGACCTGGTCCTCTACGACGACTTCCCGTTCATCGCCGGGCAGTTGCTGGCCGCCCGCTGGAAGCGGCCGGCCGTCCGGCTCAGCGCGGCGTTCGCGTCGAACGAGCACTACTCGTTCTCCCAGGACATGGTCACCCTGGCCGGCACGATCGACCCGCTCGACCTGCCGGTGTTCCGCGACACCCTGCGGGACCTGCTGGCCGAGCACGGCCTCTCCCGGTCGGTCGTGGAGTGCTGGAACCACGTGGAGGAGCTCAACCTGGTCTTCGTCCCGAAGGCGTTCCAGATCGCCGGCGACACCTTCGACGACCGCTTCGTCTTCGTCGGGCCGTGCTTCGACGACCGGCGGTTCCTCGGCGAGTGGAGCCGCCCGGCCGACGACCTGCCGGTGGTGCTGGTGTCGCTCGGCACCACCTTCAACGACCGGCCCGGCTTCTTCCGCGACTGCGCGCGGGCGTTCGACGGCCAACCGTGGCACGTGGTGATGACGCTGGGCGGCCAGGTCGACCCCGCGGCTCTCGGCGACCTGCCGCCCAACGTCGAGGCGCACCGCTGGGTTTCGCACGTCAAGGTGCTCGAACAGGCGACGGTCTGCGTGACGCACGGCGGCATGGGCACCCTCATGGAGGCGCTGTACTGGGGGCGCCCGCTGGTGGTCGTGCCGCAGTCCTTCGACGTGCTGCCGATGGCCCGGCGCGTCGACCAGCTCGGCCTCGGCGCGGTGCTGCCCGGGGAGAAGGCCGACGGCGACACGCTGCTCGCCGCCGTCGGGGCCGTCACGGCCGATCCCGCGCTGATCGCCCGGGTCGAGGCCATGCGGGGCCACGTCCGCCGGGCCGGCGGCGCGGTCCGGGCCGCCGACGCGGTGGAGGCGCACCTGGCCCGCGCCCGCTGAAACCCCGCCCGCGCATCCACCGGCCGCGCACGGCACCGCCCGGTGGGCGGGGCGGCGGTCGGTGGCGGCGCCCACCTGCACGTCGAGCGCCGACGCGGAGGGGCAGCGGCGGGCGCTGCCACTTCTCGCGGTATCGCAAGCGCTGGCGCGGGCGCTCAGCCGGCGGCGGGCACCGGACGCGCGCCCGCGGGGACGGTGCCGTCGCGGAGCTGCGCGGGACGTAGCTGCTCGGTCAGCAGGGTGCGGTACCGCGCGACGAGCGGCTCGCCGGCCGGCCGGGCGGCGAGCCACCCGCCGACCAGCCGGGCCCCCTCGATGTACGTCACCGAGTAGGCCCGCCACAGCGGGTCGGTCAGGAAGGTGGCGATCTGCTCGGCCCGGTCGCGCGGCAGCAGCAGCCACCGGTGCAGGTGCTCCACCGCGTCGTCGATCGACGCCCCCCGGTCGTGCAGCAGGATCGCCGCGTCCTGTCGGGCCGGCATCAGCTCGTTGACGAGCCCCACCATCCGCTCGACGAGTTCGCCCTCGACGGGCACCCCCTCGTCGGCCAGCACCTCGGTGGTCCACCGTCCCCAGCCGGGCCCGAGCAGCGCCGCCGCCGCGTGTTCGGCCGTGCCCTCCGCCACCAGGCACTGCGGGGTGTTGACCAGGGCGATCCGGTGTTCGTCCCAGCCCCGGGCGAGCACCAGGCCGGCCTCCTTGAGGCAGTGCTCGGTGTGGTGGCCCGGGTACGCCTCGTGGGTGGCCATCAGCGGCAGCACGGCGATGGTCCGCCCCGCCGTCTCGTTCAGCGTCACCGTGGAGCGGAAGCCGCCGTGGTACCGGTTGAACGCGTTCCACGGCCGGTCGCGTACCACCTCGATGTCGACCCGCTCGGCGTCGGGCAGGCCGAGCAGTGGCCGGGCGCGGGCGCGCAGCGCGTCGGCGACGGCCCGCACGGCGTGGCCCAGCCGCTCCGGCGGCACCACGTTGCGGGCGTAGAACGCCTCGACCTTGTCCATCAGCGGGCCGGTGCCCGGCAGCAGCGCGTCGATGGCGTCGTGGGCGGCGGCGTACCGGTCCGGGTCGCCCAGCCGCACCTCGACGTCGAAGTAGGTCTCCACCTCGGCCAGGAAGCCGATCTGCTCGCCGGCCGCCCGCCGGGCCGCGCACTCCATTGCGGCCAGTTGCGCGGCGAGGAACCGCCGCCGCTCCGCGTCGAGGTCCGCGTCGCCCAGGCGGCGCAGCAGGTCGCGGGCCTGCCCGGCCAGCTCCGCCGGGTCCGGCGCCGGCTCCGCGGCGACCCGCTCGGCGAGGGCCGGGTCACCGAACCAGCAGTCGACGTAGCCCTCGACGAGCCGGCCCATCCGCAGCCCGAGCGCGAGGTAGTCGGCGACCACCGCGTCGGCGGCGGCACCGGTCACCGGTCCACCCCGAGCCGCACGTCGGCGAGGTCGGGCAGGCCGGCGAGCGCCGGCAGGGCGGTCGCGCGCCGCACCCGGGGCCCACGCGGCGCGGCGTCCGTGGCCCGCCGGAACAGCAGGGGTACGACCGCGGCGTCGGCGAGCAGCAGCCGTTCCACCTCCTGCCACCGCGCGACCGCCTCGCGCGGGTCGGCGGCGTCCAGCGCGCGTTCGACCAGCCCGTCGACCCGGGCGTCGCGGTAGCCGCCGGGATTGCCGGGCCCCTCGCCGACCAGCGGTTGCAGGAACACCCGGGCGTTGCCGTAGGCCCAGGGCGCGGTGAACGCGGCCACCGCCAGGTCCCACCGGAGGGCGGGCGCGCCGCCCGTGCCGGCGAGCAGGGCCCGGTGGTTGGCGTCGTCGAGCGCGACCAGGCGTACGTCGATGCCGGCGGCGCCGAGGTCGGCCGCCCACGACCGGGCCAGCGCCAGGTCCTCGGCCGTGTCGGGATGCACCGCGGTCAGGGTGAGCCCGTCCGGGTACCCCGCGGCGGCGAGCCGCTCGCGCGGGTCCGCATCGGCGTCGGGGGTCGGGTCGGCGAGCGGGTCGGGCTGCCGGTGTCCGTCGTTGCCGGGGGGCACGACGGTGTGCGCGGCGCGGACCTCGGACCACGGGTCGGCGGCCCGGGCGATGCGCACCAGCGCCGCCCGGTCGACCGCCCCGGCGACGACCCGGCGCACCGCGGCGTCGGCGACGGCCGGGCTGGCGGGGTCGCGCAGGTTGAACACCAGGCAGGGATCGAGCCGGTGACCGGGCACCGGGCCGCTCGGCACGCCCCACGGCAGGTCGGCGTCGTCGGCGGCGAGCCGGTCGGTCAGTTCGCGCGGTCCGCCCGTGGCGACGCGGAACTCGACGGCGTCGAACCGCTGCTGGCGGATCGGGTCGGTCTCCGCGCGCCACGCCGGGTTCGGCTCCAGCCGGATCGTGCCACCCGGGCGCCACGACACGACGCGGTACGGGCCATTGGCGACCAGGTGCTCGTGCAGGTCGACGCTGCCCGGCAGGTGGGCGTCGTACTCCGCCGGCGCCGGGGAGGCGCCGCTCAGCGCCAGCATGTCGACGAAGTCCAGCGCCGGGCGGTCCAGCTCGAAGACCACCGTCTCGTCGTCGACGGCGAAGACCCCGGGGATGTCGTGGGCGTCCTGGAAGCCGGCGAGCAGCGCGGCGGTGACCGGGCGGCCGGCGACCGCCGCGGCGTACTCGTCGCAGTACCGGCCCATGCCCCGCAGGGTGCCCCGGAAGTACGCCAGCGCGGGGTGCCGGGTGAGCGGGTTGGCCAGCCGCTTGAAGCCGCGTACGACGTCGTGCGCCGTCACCGGGCGGGGGGTCGGCGTGTCCCAGAGCACTCCGGAGCGCAGGTGCACCACGTAGCTGCGGTGGCTGGCGCCCAGGCCGGCGTTGTAGGTCGACGGGACGTCGGCGGCCAGGTCGGCGACCGGCGCGAGGGCGCGCCAGTCGCCCGGGTCGGGCGCCGGGCGGTAGCTGATCAGCTGCCGGGTGCACAGCCGCAGCAACTGGCGCTCGGCCGGCGACCAGGCGGCCGCCGGATCCGCCTGGTGGACGGCGGCCGGCCCGAGCAGCCGCAGGGTGCCCCACCGCCGGGTGTCGTTCGTCGTCGGTGCACTGCGCGCCTGCGTCACTTCAGGACATCTCCTCGGCGAGGCGGACCATCGTCCGTACGGTGTGGTCGATCTCTTCCCGGTTGTTGAACAGGTGGGTGGTGATGCGCGCCGCGTAGTGCTGGTGCGGTGAGCCGGGCACGTCGAACTCCGTCCAGCGGGTCCAGATCCGGTGCTCGGTCTCCAGGCGCTTGACGAAGCCGATGAACTTCTTGATGTTCCAGGCGTCCTCGGGCCGCCGGAACGGGTTGAACGCGAGCAGCGGCGAGCGCAGCCGCGGGTCGGCGCCGGGGGAGTACATCGCCTCGGCGCCGAACGCGTCGATGAGCCGGCCGCGGGCGTACTCGGCGAGGTCCATGATGTACGCCTCGATGCGGTCGCGGCCGATGTCGTCCCACAGCTCGAAGGCCCGGGCCAGGGCGGCGCCCCGCGCCAGGTTGGCGCTGCCGGCGCTCTGCAGGAAGTCGCCCATGTTGTAGCTCTCCACGGCGGTGCTGGTCCGCGGCGGCGGGCTGCCCATCATCGGGTACCAGGTCGAGATGAGCGGCCAGAACGTGGGCAGCGGCAGCGGGTTGTGCTCGGGGACGACCTTGTTGCGGACGTAGATCAGGCCGGTGCCCAGCGGGCCGCACTGGAACTTCGACCCGGAGCAGGTGATGAAGTCCGCCCCGGTCGCGCGCAGGTCGATGTCGAGCATGCCGGGGATCAGCGCGCCGTCGATGACGGTGGTCAGCCCGTGCCGGTGCGCCAGCTCGCACAGCTGCCGGATCGGGAACATCGTCCCGGTGAACAGGGTGATCGCGGCGAACGAGAGCACCTTCGTCCGGGGCGTGATCGCGGCCTCGACCAGCTCGACGATCTCCTCCGCGCGCACCTCGTGGCCGGACGGCGGGGTGACGGTCTTGAGCACCACCCCGAACCGGTTGCGCAGCAGGTTGAAGTTGGACAGCACGGAGTAGCACTCGTGCGTGGTCGTCACCACCTCGTCGCCCTCGCGCAGGTCGAGGCCGTGGATGACCCGGGCGACCCCCTCGGTGGCGTTGTGGCAGATCACGATCTCGTCCCCGTCCACGCCGAACGTCCTGGCCATGGCGTCCCGGTACTCGGTGAACATCGCCGGGCGGTAGACGTCGAGCAGGCCGCCGGTCCACTGCCGGGTCACCCGGTCCACGGTGTCCAGCACCTCGTACGGCATCGCGCCGACCGTCCCCGTGTTGAGGTGCACGGTCGTCGGGTCCAGGGCGAACAGCTCGCGGATGCGGGCCCAGGACGCGGTGCGCAGCGGACTCTGCGCCGGTGACGCCGACACGGTGGCCGGGCCAGGGGACTCCACGGTACGGCTCACGGTGATCCCTTCGTAGCCGACGGCGGGCCCGGAGCTCGGCGGCGTTCCGGGCCGGGAACTGCAATCACTTTCTCAAGCGGACATGGTCAGGACTATCGCGCAAGTTGCGCTCCTGGCCTCCACTGCACCTGACAGGCACTTGAGTCAGGTATAGCATTCGATGCAGTGCAGCGGCAGCGTCCGCCATCACGGGCCGGAGGGGACATGGACAGGTTGCAGTCGGCGCTGGCCCTCTACGAGGAGGCGATGGGCTACACCTACGCGGCAGCCCTGCGGGCCGCCGCCACCATCGGCGTCGCCGACCACCTGGTCGACGGGCCCCGTACGCCCGCCGAGCTGGCCGCAGCGACGGGCACCGACGCGGACGCGCTGCGGCGGGTGCTGCGCCTGCTGGCGGTCCGCGACGTGGTCCGCGAATCCGACGGCCGGTTCGCGCTCACCGACAAGGGCGCGGCGCTGCGATCGGACTCGCCGGTGCCCGCGCGGGCCGGCATCCTCATGTTCACCGACACGATGTTCTGGACGATGAGCCACCGGGTGGCGGGCGCGCTGGGGCCGGAACGGCCCGCCTTCGCCGACATCTTCGGCAGCTCGCTGGACGCCTACTTCGACGGCGACGCCGAGGTCGAGGCGCTCTACTACGAGGGCATGGAGACGGTCAGCGCGGCGGAACACCTCATCCTCGCCCGCGCCGGCGGCTTCCCCGCCACCGGCACCGTGGCGGACGTCGGCGGCGGCCGGGGCGGCTTCCTGCTCACCGTCCTGCGCGAGCACCCCGGCCTGCAGGGCGTGCTGCTGGACCGCGCGGAGGTGGTCGCCCGGCACCGGCTGGACGCCCCGGACGTGGCGGGGCGCTGGAAGGTGGTCGAGGGCGACTTCCTCCGCGAGGTGCCCCACGCCGACGTGCACGTGCTCAAGCGCATCCTGCACAACTGGGGCGACGAGGACAGCGTCCGGATCCTGACGAACTGCCGCCGGGTCATGCCCGCGCACGGCCGGGTGCTCGTGATCGACGCGGTGGTCCCGGAGGGCAACGACGCGCACCAGAGCAAGGAGATGGACTTCATGATGCTCGCCGCGCGCACCGGCCAGGAACGCACCGCCGCCGAGCTGGAACCGCTGTTCACCGCGGCGGGGCTGCGCCTGGACCGGGTGGTCGGCACCTCGTCGGTCATGTCCATCGCGGTCGGCGTGCCGGCCTGACCCACGGAAGGGGCCGCAGACCCGTGCCGGACCACGACCAGCAGCCGCGCCACGGCGGCACGCTGCGCTACTACGGGCCCGGTGGCCTCGACCACCTGGACCCCGCCGCCGCCTACTACGCCTTCTCCCACCAGGTCATCCGGCTCTTCGCCCGGCAGCTGTTCAGCTATCCGACCACCGAGGACGCCGCCGCGCTGGTGCCGGTGCCCGACGTGGCCGCCGAACTGCCCACGGTGGACAACGGCGGGCTCAGCGAGGACGGCCGCACGTACACGATCCGCCTGCGCGACGGGGTCCGGTGGGACACCACGCCGCCGCGGCCGGTGACCGCCGGGGACTTCGTGCGCGGCTTCAAGCGGATGGCCAACCCGGTCGCCGGGGCCGGCGCCATCGCCTACTACACGAGCACCGTCGCCGGCATGGCGGAGTTCGCCGAGGGCTACCGCGCCCGCTTCGCCGGTCGTACGCCCACCGCCGCCGAGCTGGCCGACTACCAGAACAGCCACGAGATCCGCGGCCTGTGGGCCAAGGACGACCGGACCCTGGTGATCGAGCTGCTGCGCCCCGCCAACGACATGCTCAACCTGCTGGCGATGCCGTTCGCCTCCGCCGCCCCGCGGGAGTTCGACGACCTCGTCCCGGACGGTCCGGACTTCGCGCGGCTGGTCCGCTCCAACGGGCCGTACCGCATCACCAGCTATGCCCGGGGCAGCCACCTGACGATGGACCACAACCCCGCCTGGCGGGCCGACGCCGACCCGATCCGCCGCCGCTACGTGGACCGCATCGAGGTCCGGATGGCGAGGGTGAGCGACGAGCGGGTCCGCGCCGAGATCGAGAGCGGGGCGGCCGACCTCTCCTGGGGCGCCGCCGTGGGCAGGCCCCGCCGGCGTACCGAAGCCGACCGGAACCTCGGCTGGGCGCTGAACCCCTACCTGGCGTTCAACCTGCACAGCCCGCACGAACGGGGAGCGCTGCGCAACCGCACCGTCCGGCTGGCGATCGCGTACGCCGTGGACAAGGCGCGGCTGGTCCGGTTCTTCGACGACATGGACATCGGCACGGTGACCCGCCCCGCGCACACGGCCATCCCGCCGGGCAACTTCGGCCACCGCGAGTACGACCCGTACCCGACGCCGGGGGACCGGGGCGACCGGGCCCGCTGCCGGGAACTGCTCGCGGAGGCCGGGTACCCCGACGGGCTGCGGCTCACCATGATCTACCGGATCGACGCGGTGCACGGCCAGGTGGCCAAGGCGATCGCCGAGGACCTGGGCGCGGGCGGCGTCGACGTCCGGCTGGTGGAGATCGACCAGACCGACGAGTACTACCGCATCCTCCAGGACCCGGCCCGCGCGGCGGCGGGAGAGTGGGACATCACGCCGGCCGCCTGGATGCCGGACTGGTTCGGCAACAACGGGCGGTCGTACGTCCAGCCCATGTTCCAGTCCAACACCGGCGTCGGCACGGCCAACTACGGCGGATACCACAACCCGGTCGTCGACGACCTGATCGACCGCGCGCTGTCCGCCCGGACGGAGGCCGAGGCGGAGGAGCTGTGGCACCGGGTCGACCGGCAGGTGCTCCAGGACGTGGCGATCGTGCCGATCCTGGCCTGCGAGCCGACCATCGAGCACCTGACCAGCTCCCGGGTGCGAGGGGCGATCCCGCTGCCGCACGTGGACCGCTGGTACGACGCGGCGAACCTCTGGCTGGACCCGACCGACTGAATTCGGCCCACGGCTAATAGCAGCCTTGACTGATATAAGCGGTTCTTGTAGTTTGACCCCGACGGAATCTCGTGATCCAGCTGCCCGAGTTCGCCTGTGACGCGACAGGAGTGAGCATGACAACCAATCCGGCCTTGGCCATCGAGACCCGTGAGCTGGTGAAGGTCTTCGGCCAGACGCGCGCGGTCGACGGACTGGACCTGGCGGTGCGGGCCGGGACGATCCACGGGGTGCTGGGCCCGAACGGGGCCGGCAAGACGACGGCCATCAAGATGCTCGCCACGCTGATGCGACCCACCTCCGGCACCGCGTCCGTGCTCGGGCACGACGTGGTCCGCGAGGCCGCCGAGGTCCGGCGCCGCATCGGCCTCACCGGCCAGACCATGTCCCTCGACGAGGACATGACCGGCATGCAGAATCTGATCCTCGCCGGCCGCCTGCAGGGTCTCCGGCACGCGTCCGCGGTCGCCCGGGCGGAGCAGCTGATGGAGGCGTTCGACCTCGCCGAGGTCGGCAGCCGACTGGTGAAGACCTTCTCCGGCGGGCAGCGGCGGCGCATCGACGTGGCCGCGAGCATGGTGGTCACCCCCGAGCTGCTGTTCCTCGACGAGCCGACCACCGGCCTCGACCCGCGTAGCCGCAGCGAGGTCTGGGAGATGATCCGGGCGCTGGTCCGGGACGGGGGCACGGTCCTGCTGACCACGCAGTACCTCGACGAGGCGGACCACCTCGCCGACGAGCTGACGCTCATCGACCACGGCCGCATCGTGGCGCAGGGCACCCCGCCGGAGCTGAAGGCGAGCCGCGCCGCCGGCGTGCTCGACGTCCGGCTGCGCGACCCCGAGCGCCGGGCCGACGCGGGCACCCTGCTCGCCCGGGCCGTCGGCGCCGCCGCCGACCTCGACTCGGATCCGGCGCGGCTGTCGGTGCGGGTGACCGACCCCGACCGGGCGGCGCTGGCCCTGGGCGAGCTGGCGCGGGCCGGCATCCACGTCGACGACTTCACGCTCGGTCAGCCCTCGCTCGACACGGTGTTCCTCGCCCTCACCGGCCACTCGACGCTCGACGCCAGCGAAGAAGAGGAAGCAGAGGTACGGGCATGACGACACCCAGCACCGAGGCGCGGCCGCTGCCGGCCGAGATCTTCAGCCGGTCGGTGGCCGGCGCGGAACGGCCGCCCCGCCCCGGCCCGCTGTTCGCCGTCCGCACCTTCGCCTGGCGAAACCTGATCAAGCTCCGGTACGTGCAGGACCACCTGGGCACGGCGGTGGTCTTCCCGATCATCCTGACGCTGGTCTTCACCTACCTGCTCGGCGGCGCGATCGCCGGCTCGCCCCGGGAGTACCTGCAGTTCTTCCTCCCCGGCGTGATCGTCCTCTCGCTGGTGTCGTCGAGCATGATGAGCGCCCTGACGCTCAACCGGGACATCGCCACCGGCATGTTCGACCGGGTCCGCAGCACGCCCATCTGGCAGCCCGCGGTGCTGGTCGGGGCGATGACCGGCGACGCCGTCCGGTACGCCCTGACCTCGATCGTGCCGCTGTCGCTGGGCCTGCTGCTCGGCTTCCGGCCGGACGGCGGCCTGTCCGGGGTGGTGCTTGCCTTGCTCTACCTGCAACTGTTCACGTTCAGCATCGCCTGGCTGTGGATGCTGTTCGCGGTGCTGATCCCGCAGCCGACCGCCGCCGCCGGCGTGGTCAACCTCCTACAGTTCGTGCTGCTCTTCGGCAGCAACATCCTGGCGCCGTCACAGACGATGCCCGGCTGGCTGGAGGCGGTGGTCAAGCTGAACCCGGTCACCCACGCCGCGACCGCCACCCGGGGGCTGATGCACGGCACGGTGACCTCGGGGGAGATGGGTGCCGGACTGCTGACCTGTGCCGTGCTCATCGTGCTGCTCGCCCCGCCCACGATCTGGCTCTACAGCCGCAAGCAGCGCTGACACCCCTTACCGACGGCCCCGGTGCCCCTGCCTTCCCCGGCAGGCGCCCGGGGCCGTCGCGGCGTACCCCGGTGTTGTCCTGCTGACGTACCCACCGGCCGACGGGGCGCGCATCCCCCGGTGTGGGCGGTGCGGCCCGGGCGGGGAGCGTCGTCACGGCCGGCGGCGTCGGCCGAGGGCGGCCGGGAGCACGCCTGGACGACCTCCTGGAGCACCTCGACCCGGATGCTCGGCGGCCTGATCATGTGC
>NZ_JBEOVW010000023.1:0-95600 GCF_040295705.1 Micromonospora sp. NPDC002717
CGACTCCGCCAACCCCGCCCAGGCCTCCTACTGGATCACCACCGAGGCCCTCGCCGACTGGATCGCCACCCGCGGCTACGCCGCCTGATCCACACCACCAACGACAAGGGCCGGCCCCGAACGGGGCCGGCCCTTGTCGTCGTCTCCGTACCCGGCACGCGGAACACGGCCGGCGGCCCGGGTACCGCCCGGGCAGACACGGCAGCGCGATGCCTGACCAGCAGCAGACCTCAGTAGAGCCGCAGCCGCGCGGCTTGTCGTACCGGTCCGGTCAGCCGCCGGAGTCGGCCAGCTCGGCGCCCTCGGGCACGGTGTCGTCGTCGCGGCTGGCGAGCCAGCCGTCGGGCAGGAAGACCTTGCCGGGCGAGTTGGTGCGCCCGCGCGGCTGGCCGAGCGTGGCGACCGGGAAGGGCTCGGCGGGGTCGAGCTTGCCGAGCAGGTCGTCGAGCTGGGCCAGGCTCTCGATCATCGCCAGCTCGCGGCGCAGCTCGCTGCCCACCGGGAAGCCCTTGAGGTACCAGGCGACGTGCTTGCGGAAGTCGGTGCAGCCGTCCCGTTCGCCCCGCGCGGGGTTGCGCGCGCCCGCGGTGAACTGGTCGACCAGCAGCTCGGCGTGGCGGCGCATGGTCTGCGCGACCTCACCCAGGCTGGGCAGCCGGCGCTCGGGGCTGCCGTTGAACGCGGCCTCCAGGTCGGCGAAGAGCCAGGGGCGACCCAGGCAGCCCCGGCCGATCACCACCCCGTCGACGCCGGTGTGCGCCACCATCCGCAGCGCGTCGTCGGCCTCCCAGATGTCGCCGTTGCCGAGCACCGGCACGTCGAGCGCCTGCTTGAGCGTGGCGATGGCGTCCCAGTCGGCGGTGCCCGAGTAACGCTGCGCCGCCGTACGACCGTGCAGGGCGACCGCCGCCACGCCGGCGTCCTGCGCGGCGAGGCCCGCCTCGACGTACGTCAGGTGGTCGTCGTCGATGCCCTTGCGCATCTTGACCGTGACCGGCACCCCGGCGGGCGACGCGGCGTCCACCGCGGCCCTGACCAGGCGGGCGAAGAGCCGGCGCCGCCACGGCAGCGCGGATCCGCCGCCCTTGCGGGTGACCTTGGGCACGGGGCAGCCGAAGTTGAGGTCGATGTGGTCGGCGAGGTCCTTCTCGACCACGATCCGCACGGCGGCGGCGGTGATCTCGGGGTCGGTGCCGTAGAGCTGGAGGCTGCGGGGGCGCTCGTCCTCGCCGAAGGCGATCATGCGCAGCGTCTTCGGGTTCCGCTCCACCAGCGCGATGGTGGTGATCATCTCGCAGACGTAGATGCCGCCGCCCTGTTCCCGGCAGAGCTGCCGGAAGCCGACGTTGGTGATGCCCGCCATCGGGGCGAGCACCACCGGCGGCCACACCTGGTGCCGCCCGAGGGTCAGCGGGCGCGGTGCGGGAACGGTCGGCACGGTCACCGCACAAGTGTACGGGGCCCCGACCGGCGCTCTTCCGCGCCGACCGGGGCCCCGCCACGCGGCTCAGCAGCCGGGGAGGCGCTCGATCAGGTAGCGCTCGACCTGGTCCAGGGAGATGCGCTCCTGGGCCATGGTGTCCCGGTTCCGCACGGTCACCGCGTTGTCGTCCAGGGTGTCGAAGTCGACCGTCACGCAGAACGGCGTGCCGATCTCGTCCTGACGACGGTAGCGGCGGCCGATCGCCTGCGAGTCGTCGAACTCCACCACCCAGCGCTTGCGCAGGTCCGCGGCGAGGCCCTTCGCCTTGGGCGAGAGCGCCTCGTTGCGCGACAGCGGCAGCACCGCCACCTTGACCGGTGCCAGCCGCGGGTCGAACCGCATCACCGTGCGCTTGTCCACGCCGCCCTTGGTGTTCGGCGCCTCGTCCTCGTCGTACGCCTCGAGCAGGAAGGCCAGCACCGCCCGGGTGAGGCCGGCGGCCGGCTCGATGACGTACGGCACCCAGCGCTCCTGCTTCGTCTGGTCGAAGTAGGACAGGTCGACGCCGGAGTGCTTGCTGTGCGTGGACAGGTCGAAGTCGGTGCGGTTGGCGATGCCCTCCAGCTCCGCGAACTCCGTGCCGCCGAACTGGAAGCGGTACTCGATGTCGACGGTGCGCTTCGAGTAGTGGGAGAGCTTCTCCTTGGGGTGCTCGTAGAAGCGCAGGTTGTCCTCCGACAGGCCCAGGTCGAGGTACCAGTTCCAGCGCTCCTGGAGCCAGTACTCGTGCCACTGCTCGTCGGAGCCCGGCTCGACGAAGAACTCCATCTCCATCTGCTCGAACTCGCGGGTGCGGAAGATGAAGTTGCCCGGGGTGATCTCGTTGCGGAACGACTTGCCGGTCTGCGCGATGCCGAACGGCGGCTTCTTGCGGGCGACCGTCTCGACGTTCTTGTAGTTGACGAAGATGCCCTGCGCGGTCTCCGGGCGCAGGTAGTGCATGCCCTCTTCGCTCTCCACCGGGCCCAGGAAGGTCTTCATCAGACCGTTGAACATCTTCGGCTCGGTGAAGGTGCCCTTGTTGCCGCAGTTCGGGCAGTTCAGCTCGGTCAGCGAGGCCGGCGGCTTGCCGTGCTTGGCCTCGTACGCCTCCTCCAGGTGGTCGGCCCGGAACCGCTTGTGGCAGGACTGACACTCGGTCAGCGGGTCGACGAAGGCGTCGAGGTGGCCGGAGGCGGCCCAGACGTCCCGGGCCAGGATGACGGCGGAGTCGAGGCCGACCACGTCGTCGCGCTGCTGGACCATGGTCTTCCACCACTGTCGGCGGACGTTCTCCTTCAGCTCCACGCCGAGCGGACCGTAGTCCCACGCCGACCGGGTGCCTCCGTAGATCTCGCTGGAGGGGAAGACGAAGCCTCGGCGCTTGGCGAGGCTGACGACGGCGTCGATACGGTCGGCTGGCATGTTTTCCTCCTACGCCGACTGGCGGTCGGCGGGGACGCGGTGAAGGACGGAACGAGCAGTTCGGGACAACGGTACGACCAGCACCAGCCCGAGCCCAGCAGAATACCGGGGGCGGGTCAGTTGACCCCGCACACCTCCATGCCGCCGGTCTGCCGGTCCTGCCCCAGGACGACCTCCTGCCGGTCCTGCCGGCCGCCGGTGTAGGTCACGTCCACCGGCACGGTCAGGGTGGTGGCGTCCACGTCGCCCACCCGGAAGGCGGCGATCTGCGGCTCGGCGGCGACCCGGCGCTCGAACTCCCGCCGCGACTCGCGCCGCTGCGCGTCGTCGCAGAGCTGGTCGTACGCGGCACCGTACTTCCGCTCGACCAGCGCCTGGTAGTAGTCGGTGGAGACGGTGCGCCCCTGCTCCCGCACGGCCTGCACCCCGGTCACCGCCAGGCCCACCACGGCCGCGCCGCCGCCACCGCAGCAGAGCAGCACGGCGAGCGCCCCGGCGCCCAGCCCGAGCCAGAGCCGGGTGTTGCGCCCCTCGGTGGGCGGCGCCGCGAACGGCGGGGCCACCCCGGGGCCGGGCGGCGGGGCGGGCACGCCCGGATCCGCCGGCGGGCCGGGCACGACGGGCGGCTGCGCCCCCTCCTGGCCGGGCAGCGAAGAGTACGGCGGCGGTGCCGCCGATCCGGGAGCGGTCATGAGAGCAATCTAGTGCCCGCGGGCTCAGCGGTACGGACCAGCGGCCCGATCGCTGGCCGCCACGACCACGTCCCCGCCCGGCGCCGCGGTGGCGAGCGCCTCGTACGCGGACGGCTCGTCGACCGACTCGGCGAGCAGCGGCACTGCGGTCACCTTGACGTCGAAGCCGCCGAGGGCACGCCGGTAGGTGCCGACGGACTCCCACTCGGTGACCAGGCACCAGTGGCGCGGGTCGTCCAGCGCCCGGACGAGCTGCCCGCGCAGGTAACCGGGACGGGCCGCGAGCGCGGCGAGGGCGGCGTGCGCCCGCTCGGTGAAGTCGTCGGCGACATCGACGTCCACCACGAACCGGTTCGTCACCAGCACGGGTTCCTCCTCGTAGAGTCTGTGGGATGCAGCGTACGCAGAGCTTCCTGCCGGCCCGGTTGGCGCGGGCGAACCCGACGACGGTGTTCCTGGTCACCCTGGTGCTGGCGCTGGTCGCGTTCTTCACCCCGGGGGTGGTGGGCGGGCTGCTCACCCTGCTGCTCGCCGCGGCCGTCGCCGCGCTGCTGGTCACCACCTGGTCGGTGCAGACGGCGCCGACCCGGGTGATCCGGCTGGTGGTGCTCACCCTGCTGGTCACCGCGGGCCTGGTGAAGCTGCTCTGACATGCAAGCATGCGTTTTTGACAATCATTGTCGTTGTCGCGGAGAGTTCATGTCATGAACATCCGCTCCGCCCCGCGCACCCTGGCCGCCGCCACCACCGCCCTGCTCGCCCTCGGTGGCGTCGCGGCCTGCTCCGACGACGCGGCCGGCACCGACCCGCAGCGGGTCGACGTGGTGGCCGCCTTCTACCCGCTGCAGTTCCTCGCCGAGCGGATCGGCGGCGACGCGGTGAAGGTGACCAACCTGGCCAAGCCCGGTGCCGAGCCGCACGACCTGGAGCTCAACCCGGGGCAGGTCGGCGACGTCAGCCAGGCGGAGCTGGTCGTCTACCTGAAGGGCTTCCAGCCGAACGTGGACGAGGCCGTCGAGCAGAACGCCGGGGAGCGCGCGTTCGACGTGGCCACCGTGCAGCCGCTGCGCGACGCGGCGGCCGGCGGGCACGACCACGACCACGGGCACGAGGGCGAGGCCACCGGGGAGCCCCACGCCGAGGAGAAGGGCGGCGGCAAGGACCCGCACCTCTGGCTCGACCCGACCCGCCTGGCCACCGTCGGCGACAGGCTCGCCGAGCGGCTCGGCAAGGCCGACCCGGAGCGGGCCGCCGACTACACCGCCCGCGCCGCGACGCTGCGCACCGAGCTGGCGAAGCTGGACGCCGACTTCACCGCCGGCCTGAAGACCTGCCAGCGGCGGGAGATCGTGGTCAGCCACACCGCGTTCGGCTACCTGACCGAGCGCTACCAGTTGGAGCAGATCGGCATCACCGGGCTGAGCCCGGAGAACGAGCCGTCCCCGCAGCGCCTCGCCGAGGTGATCGAGGAGGCCCGGGAGCACAAGGCCACGACGATCTTCTTCGAGACGCTGGTGAGCCCGAAGGTGGCCCAGACCATCGCCGACCAGGTCGGCGCGAAGACCGCGGTACTGGACCCGCTGGAAGGGCTGTCGACCGACGACGGCGACTACCTTTCGGTGATGCGCACCAACCTGCAGACCCTCAGGACGGCGTTGAGCTGCTCGTGACATCCCCAGTCATCACCGTCACGCACGGGGTGGTCGGCTACGACGGCCGCCCCGTGCTGCGCGACGTCTCGCTGACCGTGACCGCCGGCGAGGTGGTCGCGGTGCTCGGCGCCAACGGCTCCGGCAAGTCCACCCTGATCCGCGCCGTGCTCGGCCTGGTGCCGCTCAGCTCCGGGTCGGTCACCCTCTTCGACCGCCCGTTGCGCCGGTTCCGGCAGTGGCACCGCGTCGGGTACGTCCCGCAGCGCCTCGGCGCCGGCAGCGGCGTACCGGCCACCGTCCGCGAGGTGGTGGCCTCCGGCCGGCTGGCCCGCCGGGGCGTCCTGCGCCCGCCCGGTCGCGCCGACCGGGCCGCCGTCGACGCGGCGCTGGCGGCGGTCGGGCTCGCCGACCGGGCCCGCGACCCGGTCGCCACGCTCTCCGGTGGGCAGCAGCAGCGCACCCTGATCGCCCGGGCGCTGGCCGGCCAGCCGGAGCTGCTCGTCCTCGACGAGCCGACCGCCGGGGTGGACGCGGCCAGCCAGGAGGCGTTCGCCGGGGCGCTGCACGACTTCGTGGGCGGCGGCGGCACGGTGCTGCTGGTGGCCCACGAGCTCGGGCCGCTGCGGCCGCTGATCAGCCGGGCGGTCGTCGTGCACCAGGGTGGGATCTGCCACGACGGCGCGGTGCCCGAACCCGCCGGCCACCACGCGGAGCCCGACCACGACCACGTGCACCCGCACGGTCCCGACGAGCCCGCCGGGCTGTGGAGCAGCTGAGATGGAACTCTTCCAGTACCCCTACATGCAGCGCGCCCTGATCGGCGCGCTGGTCATCGGCCTGGCGGCGCCGGCGCTCGGCATCTACCTGGTGCAGCGGCGGCTCGCGCTGATCGGCGACGGGGTCGGGCACGTGGCGCTCACCGGCGTCGGCGCGGGCCTGCTGCTCAACCGGTCCCCCGTGCTGGTCGCGGTGGTCGTGGCGACCGTCGGCGCGATCACCATCGAGGTGGTCCGCTCGCGCGGGCGCACCTCCGGCGACCTGGCGTTGGCCCTGCTCTTCTACGGCGGCATAGCCGGCGGCGTGATGCTGGTGGGGCTCTCCGACAGCACCAGCTCCAGCCTCAACTCCTACCTCTTCGGATCGCTGAGCACCATCCCCACGGGCGACCTGGTCACCATCGCGGTGCTCGGCGGCGCGATCCTGGTCACCATGCTGGGGCTGCGTCCCGCGCTCTTCGCGGTCTGCCACGACGAGGAGTACGCGCGGGTCTCCGGGCTGCCGGTGCGCACGCTCAACCTGCTGCTCGCGGTGGCCACCGCGGTCACCGTGACGATCGCCATGCGGGCGGTCGGCGTGCTGCTGATCAGCGCGCTGATGGTCGTGCCGGTGGCCACGGCGCAGCAGGTCACGCGCGGGTTCCGCAGCACGATGGCGGCGGCCATGACGCTCGGCCTCTTCGCCGCCGGTTCCGGGGTCTGGGTCGCCGCCAACGCCGACACCGCCCCCGGCGCGTCGGTGGTGCTGATGGCGATCGCCTCGTTCGCGGTCGTCGCGATGCTCGGCGCGGGCTGGCGGGCGGTGCGCCGGCGGCGCGTGCCGGCCGCCGCCCCGGCCCCCGAGCCGCACGAGGTCGTGCTCCGCTGATCCTGGTCGGCGAGGTGCCGATGGGATTGGTTACCGTTACAGGGTGACCAGCGGATCAGGCTACGACGCCTTCGAGGGGGCGAGCGAGCTGCTGCGTGCCCTGTCGGCGCCGATCCGGCTGGCCATCGTCAGCGAGCTCGCCGAGGGCGAACGCTGCGTGCACGAGCTGGTGGACAAGCTCGGCGCCGCGCAGCCGCTGGTCTCCCAGCACCTGCGGGTGCTGCGGGGTGCCGGCGTGGTGCGCGGCTCGCGGCGGGGGCGCGAGATCGCGTACGCCCTCGTCGACGAGCACGTCGCGCACATCGTGGCCGACGCGGTCAGCCACGCCGGGGAGGGGTCATGACGAGTTCGGCGGTCCGCAACACCCGGCAGCGCTCGGCGGTCAGCGCGCTGCTCGCCGAGGTGGAGGGCTTCCACAGCGCGCAGGAGCTGCACGCGATGCTGCGCGAGCGCGGCGAGCGGGTCGGGCTGACCACGGTCTACCGCACCCTCCAGGGGCTCGCCGACGCGGGCGAGATCGACGTGATGCGCCCGCCGGGCGGCGAGCACCTCTACCGCCGGTGCAGCGAGGGGCACCACCACCACCTGGTCTGCCGCGGCTGCGGCCGCACCGTGGAGGTGGCCGGGCCGGCGGTGGAGAGCTGGGCGGAGCGGGTGGCGGCGCAGCACGGCTACGCCGACGTCAGCCACACCCTGGAGATCTTCGGCACCTGCCCGGCCTGCGCCCGCTGAGACCCGCCAGGCAGAAGCCGTAGCGGGGCCGGACGGGCACGGCGGTGCCGGCCGGCCGCGCCGGATGCCCGGAACGGTCGCGCGTGGCACGCTGTCCGGCGTGAAGATCTACGCCGATCGCTTCCCGACCGCCGTCCGACAGTTGATCACCGACCTGCTCGTCGTCGCCTGGGTGTACGGCGCGGTCCGCGGCGCGCTGTGGCTGCACGACCTCGTCCAGAAGCTGGCCGTACCCGGGCAGAAGCTGGAGGGGGCCGGCGGCGGCCTGGCCGACAACCTGGCCGAGGCGGGCGGCAAGGTCGGCCGGGTGCCGCTGGTGGGCGACGAGCTGACCGCACCCTTCGAGCGGGCCGCCGGCGCCGCCCGGTCGCTGGCCGAGGCCGGACGGGACCAGCAGGAGCTGGTCGACCAGCTCGCCCTCGCGCTGGCCGTCGCCGTGCTGGTCTTCCCGCTCGGCCTGGTGCTCTTCGGCTGGCTGCCGCTGCGGGTGCGCTGGATGCGCCGGGCCGCCTCGGCGGCCCGGCTGGCCGCCGTGCCGGCCGGCCGGGACCTGCTCGCCCTGCGGGCGTTGGCCACCCAGCCGCTCGGGCGGCTGACCCGGATCGCGCCCGACGTGGCCGAGGCGTGGCGGCGCGGCGACGACGCCACCGTCGACGCGCTCGCCGCACTGGAGCTGCGCCAACTCGGCCTGCGGGCCAGCCGTTAAGGTCGTCGGGTGTTCTACTTCCTGGTCGTCATCGCCATCCTGCTGCTCGGCTACGCCGCCGTCCTGGTCAACTTCGTCCGCAAGGGCCGCAAGATCCCACCGGCGGCGTACCTGGGGCTGGCCGTGCTCAACGGGCTGATCCTCGCGGCGATCCTGGCCTGGGCGATCGCCCGCTGACCCGCCCGGGTGCCGGGGTCCGACCGGCCCGGCACCCGGGCGGGTGTCACGCCGAGGGCGGGATGCGGCGGCGGACGTCGGGGGCGGCGGACGGGCCGGGCGACCAGCGCGCCACCCAGGGCAGGTCGTCGGCCGGGGTGACCACCCCCTCCTCCAGGCCGGCGTAGCGCCCGGCCAGGATCCGCTTCGCGGCGGCCGTGTCGACCGAGTCGGTGTTGTCCCACAGGGCGGTGAAGAGCGCGTCGACCCGGACCCGGGCCTGCCGGCAGAACAGGTCGGCCAGCTCGACGTTCTCCGGCCGGGTGTCCCGCTCGGCGTAGGCGCGCACGCAGACCGCGGACATCGCGAACAGCTCCGCGCCGATGTCCACCACCCGGCCGAGGAACGCCTGCTTGCGCTCCATCTTCCCCTGCCACCGGGACATCGCGTAGAACGTCGACCGGGCCAGCTTGCGCGAGGCGCGCTCGACCTGCCGCAGGTGGCCGGCGAGCGGGCCGAACTCGCCGTACGCCGACGGGCGCTGGCCCTTGCCGACGGCCAGGGTGGGCAGCCACTTCGCGTAGAAGACGCCGGCCCGCGCGCCGGCCTTCGCCTTGCGGCCGAGCCCGGCGTCCGGGTCGATGATGTCGCCGGCGACGGACAGGTGCGCGTCGACCGCCTCCCGGGCGATCAGCAGGTGCATGATCTCGGTCGAGCCCTCGAAGATCCGGTTGATCCGCAGGTCGCGCAGCAACTGCTCGACCGCGGCCGGGCGCTCGCCCCGCGCCGCCAGCGAGTCGGCCGTCTCGTAGCCGCGACCGCCCCGGATCTGGATCAGCTCGTCGGCGATCTTCCAGGCCATCTCGCTGGCGTAGAGCTTGACCAGCGCCGCCTCGATCCGGATGTCGTTGCGGTCGTCGTCGGCCAGCAGGCAGCACAGGTCGAGCATGGTCTCCATGCCGTACGTCGTCGCGGCGATGAAGGAGAGCTTCTGGGCCACCGCCTCGTGCTCGCCGACGGGCCGGCCCCACTGCACCCGGTCGGCGGCCCACTCCCGGGCCACGTTCAACGCCCACTTGCCGGCGCCCACACACATGGCCGGCAGCGACAACCGCCCGGTGTTCAGGGTGGTCAGCGCGATCTTCAGGCCCTTGCCCTCGCCGCCGATGACGTTCTCCTTCGGCACGAAGACGTCGTGGAAGCGGGTGAGGCTGTTCTCCAGGCCGCGCAGGCCGACGAAGGCGTTGCGCCGCTCGATCGTGATGCCCTCGGCGTCGCCCTCGACGACGAAGGCGGTGATGCCGCCACGCCGCCCCTCGGCGGCGGGGACCCGGGCCATCACCACGAGCAGGGTGGCGACGGTGCCGTTGGTGGCCCAGAGCTTCACCCCGTTGAGCCGGTAGCCGGTGCCGTCGGGGGTCGGCTCGGCGGTGGTGGCCAGCCGGGCCGGGTCGGAGCCGACGTCCGGCTCGGTGAGCAGGAACGCGGACACCTCGCCGGCGGCGAGGCGGGGCAGGAAGCGCTGCTTCTGCTCGGCGGTGCCGAACATCTTCAGCGGCTGCGGCACCCCGATGGACTGGTGCGCCGACAGCAGCGCGCCGATCGCCGGGCTGACCGAGCCGGCCAGCATGAGCGCGCGGCAGTAGTGCAGGTTGCTCAGCCCGAGCCCGCCGTACGACCGGTCGACCTTCATGCCGAACGCGCCGAGCCGGGCCAGGCCGTGGAACACGTCGTCCGGGATGGACGCGTCCCGTTCGATGGCCGCCCCGTCCACCTCGGCGGTGAGGAACTCGCGGAACCGGCCGAGGAACTCGTCGGCCCGGGCGACGTCCGCCGCGTCCGGGCGCGGCCAGGGGTCGATCAGGTCGAGTCGGAGGCGGCCGAGGAAGAGTTCCTTGCCGAAGCTGGGTCGGTCCCACGAGGACTCGCGGGCCGCCTCGGCGACCTGGCGGGCCTCCTTCTCGGAGACCTGTCCCGCCTCCTTCGGCAGCGGCCCGGCCACGCCGGCCGTCGACCTGCCTTCGGCTGCGGCCGTCGCGGCCTGCCCGGGGCCGGCCGCCGCGCCCCCGGACGGTGCGGGCCGGTCGACGGCGGCCGCCGGCACGCCTGCGGTGTCCTTCGCCGCGGGCTGGTCGGCGCCGGATCCGTCCGGCGTGGGTCGGCTGTTCTGCGTCGTGGTCACGGCTGCCCCCTCGAACCTCGGTCCGGCTGTTCGACGTGCTCGACAAACAGCACGCTACCCCCGGGTGTTACCCAGGGGTAGCGTTCGGTAAAGATCGAGTTTCGTCGACCCGGGTCAGTCGCCGGGTAGGTGCCGCGGGTCGTCGTCCTCGTCGTCGATGTCGTCCTCGCCCCAGTTGCGCCGGGCGAACGGCAGGAACACCCAGAAGGTGAGGAACCAGATCGCCGTGGCGCCGCTGAGCAGCAGGGCGACACCCCGGTCCAGCACGAAGTCGGTGATCAGCAGCACCGCGCTGACCATCGAGATCAGCATGAAGGCGAGGCCGGCGCTGGCCATCCGATGGGCGAACCGGACCAGCTCCGGCTTGCGGCCCTGCCGGAACAGCGCGCGGTGGAACGCCACCGGGGAAATGATCATCGCGGTCGCGGCGGCGGCCGCGAGCAACGAGACGATGTAGACGTCCTTCTGGAAACCGCTCGTCCTGGTGAACCCGTTGCTGAACGGCAGGGTCAGCAGGAAGGCGAAGAGGATCTGCACACCGGTCTGCGCGACCCGCAGTTCCTGCAACAGGTCGGCGAAGTTGCGCTGCCAGCGCTGCCGCTCGGTTTCCTTGGACACGGGCTACCTCCGGTCAGACGGTACTGCCGACGGGGGTGCGCCCGTCGGCAGCAACGCTGATGCCCCACCGACGGAGCCGCGAAACCGGCTCACGTCGCCCGCGCGAGCTGGACGAGCGGACGCCCGGGAGTGCCCGGCGGACGCCGGCCCGCTCCGCTCAGGAGCCGCGGCGGATCCGGCCGGCGTACCGGGCCTCCAGGGCGTTGTTGTGCTCGTCGCCGCCGGCGATGTTGGCCGACAGGTAGACCGGAGGCCGCTGCCCCGCGGCGAGCAGCCGCGCCACCACCTCGACCGTGATCTGCTGCGCCAGCAGCGCCGCGGTGATCGACGAGACCGCGCCGACCGCGCCGCCGCCGGGCAGCGGCAGCGTCGCGTCGCCGTACGGGGCGCCGTTGTCGAGCACCACGTCGGCGACGTCGGCGAGCTTGCGCCCCGACGGGTGGCGCGAGGTCATCTGCCCGGAGTGCTGCGCCGAGGTGATCGCGACCAGCCCGTGCCCCTTCTCCTTGACCAGGGACGCGAACTCCACCATCGCGCCGTTGACGCCGGAGTTGGAGGCCAGCACGAAGACGTCCCCGGGGCTGACGGGGGCCAGCTCGTAGAGGCGGTGCGCCACCGACGGATCGCGTTCGAGCAGCGGCCCGAGCACGTCGGCCGGCGCGCCGCCGACCAGCACCAGGTCCCGCAGGGCGATCCGGTTGGTGGGCACCAGCCCGCCGGCCCGGCCCGCGATCTCCATCGCCAACGCCTCCGAGTGGCCGGTGCCGAACGCGTGGACCACCCCGTCGGCGCGCACCGCGTCGGCGATCAGGTCGGCGGCCCGCCCCACCGCCCCGCGCTGGCTCGTGGCCACCCGCCGCATCGTCTCGGTCACCACGGCCAGGTAGTCCTCGGCGCTCACCGTCATGTCTCTCCTCCGTCCATGTCGTACGTCCGTCGGGAACGCCCCCCGGCGGGGCGACGCCGCACCGGTCAGACCGGGCCCCGCACCCGGGCCAGGATCGCCTCGGCCAGCGGGGCGGGCGCCTCGTCGGGGATCCAGTGGCTCACCCCGGGCAGCTCGACGAAGCGGTAGTCGGCGCTCACGTGGCCGGCGCACGCCTCGGCCGCGGTCCGGCCGATCGCGATGTCGCGGTCGCTCCACACGAAGGTGGTCGGCACCGGCACCGGCCCGGTGGCCGCCATCTCCCGCCGGGACATCGCCCGGTACCAGTTCAGCGCCGCCGTCAGCGCGCCGGCTTCGCGCATCGGGTCCGCGTACGCGGCCACCCGCTCGGCGTCGCCGACCCCGTGCAGCATCCGGCGCAACCCGGTCGCGCCCAGCGCCAGCAGCGCCTTCTCCGCCCGGCCCGGCTTGCGGAACAGCACGATGTACGCCGAACGCGCCTGCTGCCCCGGGTCCTCGGCCAGCGCGTGCGCCATCGCGGCGGGGTGCGGCACGGAGACCGCGGTCAGCGTCCGGACCCGCTCCGGGTGGCGGGCGGCCAGGTCCCAGGCCACCAGCGCGCCCCAGTCGTGCCCCACGAGGTGCGCCGCGTCGACGCCCAGCGCGTCCAGCAGGGCCACCGCGTCGGCCACCAGCTCCGGCATCCGGTACGCCTCGACCGCCTCGGGCCGCGCGCCCGGCGAGTAACCGCGCTGGTCCGGCGCGTACGTGCGCAGGCCGGCGGCGTGCAGCGGCGGGACGACGTCGTCCCACTCCCCGCCGTGTTGGGGAAAGCCGTGCAGCAGCAGGACGGGCACGCCGCCCTCGGGACCGCCGACGCGTACGTCGAACGTGAGCCCGCGCGCCTCGATCCGCATGATCGCCAGCCTACCCAGGGCGGGCGGGGTCACTCGTACGGGCGTTTGGGGGTGGGCACCTGCCGCCAGGACTCCACGTCGAGGTAGGGGATCTCGGCGTCGTTGACCGGGTCCCGGGCGATGCGGTCGCTGTAGCGGCCGGTCACCTCGATCCAGGTGTCGTCGGCGAGCCCTTCGGGGACGGCGCCGGTCAGGCCCAGCTTGACCGGCCGCCCGTCGGCCGCGCAGCAGGAGAGCACCATCCGGGCCAGGAGCGGTCGGCCGTCGGGGCCGGTGGTGACGAAACCGGTCAGCCGGACCCGGCGCCCGCCGAGCGACGCGCCCCGGTCGAACAGCGCCCGCGAGGCGTAGTCGAGCACGCCGACCTGCGCCGGGTCGCCGTCGGGCAGGGGCGGGTAGTCGGACGGCTGTTGCCGGGCGGAGAGCGCGGTGCCGGCCTGCCCGGCCGCGTACGAGCCGAGGGCGGGCGGGGCGACCAGGAGCAGACCCAGCGCCGGCAGGATCAGCAACCAGCCGATCCGCGGCTCGTGGTGGCCGTGCCCGTGGTCGGCGGCGTCGTCCAAGCCGGCGCGACGGAGGGCGGGACGCAGCTCGTACCAGAGGGTCATGACCGCGGCGACGACCAGCAGCAGGCCCGCGGCGACCAGGAAGGGACGCAGCCCCTCCTTGACGTAGCGCAGGTAGAGGTCGGTGAGGCTGGCCCGGACCACGGCGCCCCCGAGCAGCAGCAGGACGACGGCCTGCGCCTGCCGGTTCACAGCAGCACCGCCCCGGTCGCGGCGGCGACCGCGACGGCCACCGCGAAGGTGGCCGGGGCGAACCGCAGCGCGAACCGGCGGCCGAAGACGCCGGTCTGCATCGCGATGAGCTTGAGGTCGACCATCGGCCCCACCACCAGGAAGACCAGTCGGGCGGTCAGCGAGAACTGCGACAGCGAGGCGGCCACGAAGGCGTCGGCCTCCGAGCAGAGGGAGAGCAGCACCGCGAGCACGGCCAGCGCGAGCACCGAGAGCACCGGGTGCTCGGCGAGCGTCTGCAACCAGCGCTCGGGCACGACGACGTTGATGGTGGCGGCGGCCGCCGCGCCGACCACCAGGAACCCGCCGGCGTGGGTGACGTCGTGCCGGACCGCCGCCCAGAACGCCCGCCCGCGCGGGCCGTCGTCCAGCTCCGGCCGGCGCGGCAGCCGGATCCAGTCGGCCCGGCCGAGGCGCAGCCACAGCCACCCCATCACCATCGCGACGACCAGGCTCGCGACGCCGCGGCCGAGGACCATCTCCGGGGCGTCGGGGAAGGCCACCGCGGTGGCGGTGAGCACGATCGGGTTGATGGCCGGGGCGGCGAGCAGGAAGGCCAGCGCGGCGGCCGGGGTGACCCCGCGCCGGATCAGCGACCCGGCGATCGGCACGGACCCGCACTCGCAGCCGGGCAGCACCACGCCGGCCGCGCTCGCCACGGGCACCGCGAGCGCGGGGTGCCGGGGCAGCGCCCGGGCCCAGAACGACCGGGGCACGAAGACCGCGATCACGGCGGAGAGGACCACCCCGAAGACCAGGAACGGCACCGCCTGCACCATGATCGAGACGAAGACGGTGGTCCAGGTCTGCAGCCGGGGCGCGGACAGGGCCCCGGCGAGCGGCTCACGGAAGACGACCAGCAGGACCAGCAGGCCCGCGAGCACCTCGACCGACCCGACCCGCCAGGCGCTCCCGCCACCCGCCGGCTCCTGCGGGGGTACGCCCGACGCGGCCACGCGCTCCCGTCGCCGCGGCCCGGCCGCCGGCGCGGTGTGGTGGTCGGTCCGCCCCGTCACGCACCCGTCCCTCCGCCCGTCCCGACTGGCCGCCTGAGACTACCTGCCGACTGGGATGTCTCGATGGATACGGCGGGCTCCCCGCCGTATCCATCGACCCTGGGGTGTTCTCCTGGCGCCGGTGACGGTCGCGCCGCCGGCGTCACGGTCGTGGCCGCCGCCACCAGGGCGCCCGCCCGTCCGGGAAGTCCCGGCCCCAGGCCGCCCGGGCCCGCAGCTTGGCGTAGAGAGCCAGCGACGCCGAGGCGCCGAGGCCCAGCACGACGAGGAAGAACCAGAGCACGGTGCCGAGGTCGCCCCGACCCGCCGCGGACACGATCACGATCACTGCGATCGGCAGCACGCCGACCACCGTTCCCGCCAGGGTCAGGGCGAGGGTGCGCTCCGGCTTCTCAGGGGTGGCCACGAGCGGAGCCTCGCACGAGGGCGCAAGCACGGACGGTGGGCAAGCCGGTCGCCGGCCGCGTCCGGGATGACCTGCGGAAAGATCACTTTGCCCGATGATCTTCAAAGGTGTTAGCGTCGGCGCGACAACTTCACATCCGACAGGGGAGCGCACAGCGCTGAGAGTGCGGGCACCGCCCGCAGACCCTCGAACCTGATCTGGGTAATGCCAGCGCAGGGAGTTCGGTCGACCTCCAGCCGCGCCGCCGTCCGGGCACACCGGGCGCGGCGTGCGTCCTCTCCTGGTTCGCGTTCAGGACTGGGAGCAATCATGCGAGACAACACGACCACCCGGTGGCGCACACTCGACGTCGTCATCGCCGCGGTGATCGCGGTGGCGTTCGGCGTCATCTTCTGGGCCTGGGGCCTGCTGTGGCGGGCCGTCGACCCGGCGTTCGCGTTCTTCCCGGCCGGCCAGGCGATCATGTACGGCGTCTGGCTGGTCCCGGCCGTGCTCGGCGGCCTGGTGATCCGCAAGCCCGGCGCGGCGCTCTTCTGCGAGGCGGTGGCGGCGACGGTCTCCGCGCTGCTCGGCTCGGAGTGGGGCGGCATCACCATCGTCCAGGGCCTCATCCAGGGGCTCGGCGCCGAGGTGGCCTTCGCCGCGTTCCGGTACCGCTCGTTCCGGCTGCCCACCGCGCTGCTCGCCGGCGCGCTGACCGGCCTCGGCGCGGCGCTGTTCGACTTCTTCGTCTGGAACGTCGACTACGCGCTCGGCAGCTACCGGGTCCCGTACGCCCTGCTCACCGTCGTCAGCGCCGCCGCCGTCGCCGGTGCCGGCGGCTGGGCCCTCACCCGCGCCCTGGCGGGCACCGGCGTCCTGGACCGCTTCCCCGCCGGCCGCGAACGCGCCGCCGTCTGACCCGCACCACCGGAATCGGGGTTGATCATGAGGGGAACGGCGACGTGGATCTCCGTGGGTGCCGCCAACCTCATGATCGACGCCCGCACGTGGGCCGGAAGGGGGACGACGTGGGGGCGGTGACGCTGCGGGGGTTCGGGTGGCGGCACGCCGGGCGCCGGGCGTGGGCCGTGCGCGGGGTGGACCTGCGCGTCGAGGCGGGCGAGCGGGTGCTGCTGCTCGGGCCGTCGGGCGCCGGCAAGAGCACCCTGCTCGCCGCGCTGGCCGGGCTGCTGCCCGAGGACTCGGGCGAGCAGGAGGGCACCGTCGAGATCGACGGGCTCGACCCCCGCAAGGGCCGGGAACGGGTCGGCATCGTCTTCCAGGACCCGGAGACCCAGCTCGTGATGGCCCGCAGCGGCGACGACGTGGCGTTCGGCCTGGAGAACCGGGGGGTCCCCGCCGAGGAGATCTGGCCCCGCGTCGACGAGGCGCTGGCCCGGGTCGGCTTCCCGTACCACCGGGACCGGCCCACCGCAGCCCTCTCCGGCGGCGAGCAGCAACGCCTCGCGCTGGCCGGGGTGCTGGCCCTGCGGCCCGGGCTGCTGCTGCTCGACGAACCGACCGCCAACCTGGACCCGACCGGCGCCGCGCTCGTCCGCGCAGCGGTGGCCGGCGCGCTGGACGCCGACACCACCCTGATCCTGGTCGAGCACCGGGTCGCCGAGGCGCTGCCGCTGGTCGACCGGGTGGTCGTGCTCGAACCGGGCGGCGGCGTCCGCGCGGACGGCACGCCCCGGGCCGTCTTCGGCGCCCACGGCGACGCGCTCGCCGCCGCGGGCGTCTGGGTGCCCGGCCGGCCCGTGCCGCCCCGCCACGCCACCGCGCCGGCCGGCGACCTGCTGGTCACCGCCGACCGGCTCGGCCTGCCGCCCCGGCTGGCCGCCGTCGACCTGGCGGTACGCGCCGGCGAGGCGCTCGCCGTGCTCGGCCCGAACGGGGCCGGGAAGTCGACCCTCGCGCTGCTGCTCGGCGGGCTGCTCAAGCCGGGAACCGGCCAGGTCGTGGCGACGGCGGCACTGGCCGGCTCCGACGCCCGCACTCCCCCGCACCGCTGGCGCGCCCCGGCGCTGGCCCGGCGGATCGGCTCGGTCTTCCAGGACCCGGAGCACCAGTTCGTCGCCACCACCGTCTTCGACGAGCTGGCCCTCGGCCCGCGCCGCACCGGCCAGCACGAGACGGCGGTCCGGTCCACCGTGGACGACCTGCTGTCCCGGCTGCGGTTGACGAAGCTCGCCGCGGCCAACCCGTACACCCTCTCCGGTGGGGAGGCGCGGCGGCTGAGCGTGGCGACGGCCCTGGCCACCGCGCCCCGCCTGCTCGTCTGCGACGAACCCACCTTCGGTCAGGACCGGCGGACCTGGCTGGAGCTGGTGGACCTCTTCGCCGAGCTGCGCGACGCCGGGCACGGCGTGGTCGCCGTCACCCACGACCCGGAGTTCGTCGCCGCCCTGGCCGACCGGCGCGTCACCCTGGAGCGGCCGTGACCAGCTCACCTACCGCGCCGGCCGCCCACCCGCAGCGTCGCCCGGCCGTGCCGGCGCGGGCCGCGCGCCCCGCCCGTCCCGTCCCGGAGCGGCCGTGATCACCCTCGAACCGGTCGCCGCACCCGACGCGCCGCTGGCCCGGCGCAACCCCGTGGCCAAGCTCGCCGCGGCGCTGGTGTTCTCGTTCATCCTCGTCGCCACCCTGGACCCGGTGGCCCCGGCGATCGCCATCGCCGTCGAGCTGGCCGTGCTGCCGCTGTTCGGGGTCCGCTTCCGGGTGCTGGCCCGGCGTGCCTGGCCGCTGCTGGTCGGCGCGGTCGGCATCGTGGTGACGCTGGTGCTCTTCGCGGCCGAGCGCTCCGGCCGGGTGCTGGTCGAGGCCGGCCCCGCGGTGGTCACCTCCGGGGTGCTGCTCACCGCGCTCGGCCTGGTGCTGCGCATGTTCGCCGTGGCGCTGCCCGGCGTGATCGTGTTCGCCACCACCGACCCCACCGACCTGGCGGACGCCCTGATCCAGAACGCGAAGGCGCCGGCCCGGTTCGCCATCGGGGCGTTGGCGGCGTTCCGGCTGGTGCCGCTGCTCGGGCAGGAGTGGCAGATGATCGCCATGGCCCGCCGCGCCCGCGGGGTGGCGGCGGGACGCAACCCGCTGGCGAAGCTGCGGCTGTTCGTCTCCACCGCCTTCGCCCTGCTGGTCGGGGCGATCCGCCGGGGCACCCGGCTGGCCGTGGCGATGGACGCCCGCGGCTTCGACGCCGGCACCCCGCGTACGGTCGCCCGGCGGCAACGCTTCGTCGCCGCCGACGGGCTGCTGATCGCCGGGGCGGCGCTGCTGGCCGGCGCGGCGCTGGCGGTCAGCGTCCTGGCGGGCACCTTCCGGCCGCTGATCGGCTGAGGGCGGCGGCTGCCGGCGCCACGGCCACGGTGGCGAGGCCCAGCGTTCTGTCGCCCTACCGGCGCCGGAGCTGGGCCACGCCGGTCTGGTACGCCAACACGACGGCCTGCACCCGGTCGCGCACCCCGAGCTTGGCGAAGATGCGGTTGACGTGCGTCTTCACCGTCGCCTCGCCGAGGAAGAGCTGGTGGGCGATCTCCCGGTTGGACAGGCCGTCGGCCATCATCCGCAGCACCTCCGTCTCCCGGGCGGTCAGCTCCGCCAGGCCCGGGCTGCCCGCGGTCGCCGCAGGCGCCGTCGCCGTGTAGTGGTCGATCAGCCTGCGGGTGATCGACGGGGACAGCAGCGCGTCGCCACGCGCGGCGGCCTGCAGGGCGCCCGCGAGATCCTTCGGCGGGGTGGTCTTGAGCATGAATCCGGACGCGCCGGCCCGCAGCGCCCGGTAGACGTACTCGTCCAGGTCGAAGGTGGTCAGCACGATGATCCGGATGTCGGCGCACTCCGCCAGGATCCGCTCCGTCGCGGCGATGCCGTCCAGCCGCGGCATGTGGATGTCCATCAGGACGACGTCGGGCTTGAGGCGTGCCGCGAGCAGCACGGCGTCCTCGCCGTCGGCCGCGTCGGCGACCACCTCGATGTCGGGCTGCGCGCCGAGGATCATCCGGAGTCCGCCGCGGACGAGGGCCTCGTCATCGGCGATGAGCACCCGGGTCACGCCGTCGTGCCCGTCGGAGAGAGCGCGGGCGCCGAGCCGTCGAGACCCAACGGAAGCTCCACACGGACCTCGAAGCCGCCCTGCTCGCGCGGGCCCGCGACGACCGTGCCGCCGAACAGCTCGGCCCGTTCCCGGATGCCGGTCAGCCCGTGGCCGGTGCCGACGCCACGGCGGGTGGGACCGGGCCCGTCGTCGACGACGTGCAGCCGGAGCCGGGTGTCGCCCACGTCGATCGAGACGTCGACGGTCGCGCCGGGGGCGTGCCTGGCGGCGTTCGTCAGCGCCTCCTGGAGGATCCGGTAGGCGTTGACGTCGGCGGCGACCGGGACCGGGCCGAGATCGCCCGTGACGGTGACCTCGACCCGCCCGCCGGCGACCCGTACCGCGGTGGTCAACGCGTCGAGCTGCCGCAGCGAGGGCAGTCCCTCCGGCACCGGTTCCGAGCCGCGCAGGATGACCAGCAGCCGGCGCAGTTCGGTGACCACATCGCGCCCCACGTCCTGCACCGCCTCCAGTGACTCGCGGGCCTGGCGCGTGTCCGAGTCGAGCACGGCCTCGGCCGCGCCGGCCTGCAGCACCATCGCCGAGACGCCGTGCGAGACGATGTCGTGCAGTTCCCGGGCCACCCGCAGCCGTTCGTCCGTCCGCGCGGCGGCCTCCCGCTCGGCGGCCAACGCGACCAGACGCACCGCCTGCGCGCGGCGCATCCGGACCGCGTAGCCCGGACCCAGCACCGCGAGCGCGACGAACACGATGAACACCCAGTCCGAGTCCCCGGCGGCGGTGTTCTCGACGCCGAGTGCGACGAAGTAGCTGACCGTGGCGACGGTCGGTGCGGCGCGTCCCCCCACGGCGACGCAGCCGAAGCAGGCGAGGAGCAGCGCCAGGAGCGGCACGACGGGCCATTCCGGGAGGACGGGCGTGAAGCTCTGCGCGGTGAAACAGGCGCCGGCGAGGACGGCCGCCGCTCGCGGGTACGTCGTGCAGACCGCCACCGCGAGGCCGTAGCCGGCGAGCAGCACGGTGAGCACGGCGAGCCAGCCGGCCGGCAGCGCCGCGAGGTCGGGCCCCTGGCCTTCGACGTAGCCGGCGATCGGAACGTACAGCTCGGCCAGGCCGAACCCGAACAGCGCGAGACCGGCGACCGTGGCGACGACGAGACCCCGCGGGAGACGTCGGTTGTCGAGGACGGCGGACATGGTGCGAAGGGTATCGGCGGCGCCCGAGGCCGGGCGTCCACCCACGGGTGTAGAAGGCCTGGCAGAACGCTCCACCCTCGGCTCAACCCGTCGGCCGACGATCGGGCCCCGGGCCGGCTCCTACCGTCCACCACACACTTTCCGAGGGGAGACACGATGGATGACAGGACCGGGCGACGGTACGGCCGGCGGCTGACGGCGGTCGCGCTGGCCGCGGCCGGCGTCCTCTACGGCGTCGCGAATGCGTTCTACTGGGTGATGTTCCCGGACGACGTGTCCGAAACCGCCGGCAACGTGGCGGTGGCCGCCGGGAACCTCGGCGCGTGGCGGGTGGAGACCGTCCTGTTCGCCCTGGCGCACCTGCTGCTGCTGCCGGCGATGGCCGGCCTGGCCGTGGCGCTCGGCCGACACAGGCCGCTGGTCGCCACGGTCGGCGGCAGCATCACCCTGCTCGGCCTCTACTTCTCCACCGTCCACCTCTGGCACTACAACGCCTTCCTCGGAGCCCTCGCCGCCGCCGACGTCGACGCCGAGGCCGTCCGACCGGTCGTCGACGCCCTCGACAACGACCCGTTCGTGATGGCGTCGTTCGCCATGTGGCTGCTGGGCTGGATGATCGGCCTCCTGGTGCTGGCCTTCGGGGCCTGGCGGGCCGGCCTGGTGTCGCTGTGGGTGCCGCTCGTCCTCACCGGCGGGCAGGTCCTCGAATTCGTCAGCGACGGGGTTCCGCTCAAGATCGTGGTGAGCGTGCTGATGGCGGTCGGGTTGTCCGGCCTGGCGTTCGGCGTCGGCCGGCAGCGCCCGGCCGACGCGGCGGGCCGGACGGAGGCACCGGTGGCCGCGCACTCCTGACCGGCCGGGGTGACGGGGCGGGGTCGCGGCGTCATCCGCGGCCCCGCCCCCGGGTTTCCCGGCCCGCCGTCGTCGGCCGCGCCAACGGCAGGATCCGGCTCCGCCTGCTGGTTTCTGGACGTCGTCCTGGCGGTGGGCCTGCTCGTCAGCTGCGCCGGAAGGCGTACCGGCGGGCCTGGGGTGCCTGCTGGCTCCGGCCCCCGGGGTTGCGGGCCCCGGCACCCCGCGCGGGCGGACCGGCCTTCGTCGGCGGCGTCGCGGGCAGCGCCGGGACCGACGCCGGGGCGACCGCGATCGCGTCCATCTCGATCGGCGTCAGGTCCGCGACGGTCGGCTTCGGCGTGACGGTGCGGGACTTCTTCGGGTTGCGCTTGGCGGGCATCCGGGCCTCCTCGGTCTGCGGACCGTCCCGTCGTCTGATCGGACGGGCCGCGGGTCGGTGACCGTCGCGCGACGGTCGGGCGGAATCGGGACTGCTCCCCGGGTGCGACCACGAAGGACACCGCCGCCTCGGCGGCAGGGTGGGAATGCGGACGCCCGGGAGCACGCGGACCCGCGGCAGCAGGGCGGCGGGCCGGCTCGGAGATGGGGCGTCAGTTGCGCATGCCCACACGCTAACCCCACGGCACGGCCCCGCGCATCCGAATTACCGGCACGAGCGGCATGCTCGCCCGGTGACGCACCGCGACGCGGAGGTGTCGGGCTGTCGCACATCCGCACCGCGCCCGCCTCCCGCCGCGATACGGTCGCAGCGGCGGCTGTGAACGGCGGAAGGCGGCAGACGGATGGCCGAGGGGGCGGCGGCGCGGATCGGCGTGACCGGGCTGGCGGTGATGGGCCGGAACCTGGCCCGGAACCTGGCCCGCAACGGCTTCACCGTGGCGCTGCACAACCGCTCGCCGGAGCGCACCCGCAGCCTCGTCGCGGAGCACGGCGACGAGGGGACCTTCCTGCCCGCCGAGTCGATGGCGGACTTCGTCGCCTCGCTGGAGCGGCCGAGGGCGGTGATCGTGATGGTCAAGGCGGGCGGGCCCACCGACGCCGTGATCGACGAACTGATGCCACTGCTCGACCCCGGCGACATCGTCGTGGACTGCGGCAACGCGCACTTCGCCGACACCCGCCGGCGGGAGGAGGCGCTGCGGGCCCACGGGCTGCACTTCGTCGGCACCGGCGTCTCCGGCGGCGAGGAGGGTGCGCTGCGCGGCCCGAGCATCATGCCCGGCGGGTCGGCGGAGTCCTACCGCACGCTCGGCCCGATCTTCGAGAGGATCGCCGCGCAGGTGGACGGGGTGCCGTGCTGCCGGCACATCGGGCCGGACGGCGCCGGGCACTTCGTCAAGATGGTGCACAACGGCATCGAGTACGCCGACATGCAGCTCATCGCCGAGGCGTACGACCTGCTGCGGGCCGGGCCGGGCGCGGAGCCGGCGGAGATCGCGGAGATCTTCCGCGACTGGAACTCCGGCGAGCTGGAGTCCTTCCTCATCGAGATCACCGCGGACGTGCTGGCGCACACCGATTCCGCCACCGGGCGGGCGTTCGTGGACGTCGTGCTGGACCGTGCCGAGCAGAAGGGCACCGGCCGCTGGACGGTGCAGAGCGCCCTCGATCTGGGCATCCCCATCACCGGCATCGCCGAGGCGACGTTCGCCCGGTCGTTGTCCGGGCACGCCGACCAGCGGGCGGCGGCGCGCGGGGCGTTCCCGGACGCGGGCGGCACGTGGCAGGTCGGCGACCGGGACACCTTCGTCGAGGACGTCCGCCGCGCGCTGCTCGCCTCCAAGATCGTCGCGTACGCGCAGGGCTTCGACCACATCCGGGCCGGCTCCCGGGAGTACGACTGGGGCATCGACCTGGGCGGCACCGCGACGATCTGGCGGGGCGGCTGCATCATCCGCGCCCGCTTCCTCGACCACATCCGGCAGGCGTACGACGAGCGGCCGGAGCTGCCGACGCTGCTGGTCGCGCCGTGGTTCGCCGACACCGTCAACGACGGCGTGCCGAGCTGGCGGAGGGTGGTTGCCGAGGCGGCCCGGGCCGGGGTGCCGGCGCCGGCGTTCGCCTCGTCGCTGGCGTACTTCGACGCGCTGCGCGCCGAGCGCCTCCCGGCGGCGCTGATCCAGGGGCTGCGGGACAACTTCGGCGCGCACACCTACCACCGCGTGGACCGCGACGGCACCTTCCACACCCTCTGGTCCGGCGACCGCTCCGAAATCCAGGCCTGACCCACCCCACCCCGGCGAGAAGGGGTGGCGGAGGTGGCCGGTCAGGCGATGGTGGCGTGCATCTCCCAGACCAGGATCTCGGCCGGCTCGGTGGCGGTGACCCGTCGCCCGCCCGTCATGGTGAGCCGGGCGGCGTCGCCGGTGCCGAGCAGGCCGGCGCCCTCCAGGGTGACCGCGCCGGTCGGCACGTAGAGATGGACGAAGGGCGCGTCCGGGAGATCGACCTCGTCGCCGGGGCGCAGCCGGGCGGCGTGCAGGGCGGCGAAGCGGTTCCGGATCCGGATCGCCGCGGCACCGTCGTGGCGGTCCATCCCGGAGGCGACGGGCACCAGGCCGCCGCGCAGCAGCTCGTCGTGGATCTCGAGCTGTTCGTAGCCGGGGTCGATGCCCTGCTCGTCCGGGAGCACCCACATCTGCACGAAGTGGACGGGATCGGTGTGCGGGTCGCGGCCGTCGAGCCGCCAGGAGTCGTTCTTCTCCGAGTGCAGGATGCCGGTGCCGGCGCTCATCCGCTGCGCCAGCCCCGGGTAGATCACGCCGGAGTGACCGGTGGAGTCCTGGTGCACCAGCGACCCGCGCAACACCCAGGTCACGATCTCCATGTCCTGGTGCGGGTGGGTCTCGAAGCCGGCGCCCGGCCGGACCACGTCGTCGTTGTTGACCAGCAGCAGACCGTGGTGGGTGTTGGCCGGGTCGTAGTGCCGGGAGAACGAGAACGAGTGCTTCGAGTCGAGCCAGGAGATCCGGGTGGCGAAGCGGTCGTCGGCCCGCCGGACGTCGACGGCCGGAGCGGGGGCGGTCACCGCGTCACCGGTCGGCGGCCCGACGCCGCCCCGGGATCGACCGGCGCGGCCGGTGGGTCGGCGGGAGGCGTCACCAGGCACGCTGCCCGGTCTCGGTCGGCGCCCAGGTGAGCGCCGGTTCACCCGTGGCCAGCTCGCCGATCTCGCCGGAGCGCGGCTGCGGCGCGTGGCCGAGCTCGTGGCAGTGCTGCTCGGCGATCTCGGCGCAGATCTCGGCCACCTGCGCGCAGATCGGGTCACCGAGGTCGGCGGCGTTCAGCGCCATGATCATCTTGTACCGGAGATCCCGCATCCCCACCCCCGAGGCTCGACGCGGTCCGGGGCACCCACCCCGTCCCCGATCCTAGGCACCCCCACCCCTCACCCACCCCGAAACCCCCGAACCCGCCCCCAGCCGGGCATGCGGTTCCGGTGGCCGCCTCCACGGCGAAGGCGAAGATCGCACCCAGGCGACGGCCCGGTAGGACGCTTTCGCGAGGCACCACAAGCGCGTGGTCGCCAGGCGGGGTGGCGGCGGGGACGGGCGGACGGGGAGGGGAGGTCAGCGTCGCGGGGAGCGACGCTGACCGGCCGGGTCAGAAGAAGCGGCGGCGCTTCGCCTTCCGCGGGCGGAGCATGTCGGCACCCTTGGTGAGCAGGCGGCTCACCCCGGACGGGCCGCGGCGGGCCTCCAGCGTGTGACTGAGCCGACGCGCGCCGGCCGCCGCCAGCGGCACCGCGACCGCCATCAACGCCCACTGGGCAATACGCTTCTGGATCATGTGGGTTCACCTCCGTCAGTGGCTGCTGACCGGAGAGGTACCCCGCGCGGCGGAGCGGTAAGCCTCAGGACGGCGGGGCGACCGGGTTGGGCAGCGCGCCGCCGAAGCGGCGGTCCCGCTGGGCGTACAGCTCGCAGGCGTACCAGAGGTGCCGGCGGTCGAAGTCGGGCCACAGCGTGTCGAGGAACACCAGTTCGGCGTACGCGGTCTGCCAGAGCAGGTAGTTGGAGATCCGCTGCTCGCCGGAGGGGCGGAGGAAGAGGTCCACCTCGGGGACCTCCGGGTGGTAGAGGTACTTCGTCACCGTCTTCTCGGTGACCTTCGCCGGGTCGAGCCTGCCCGCGGCCGCGTCCCGGGCGATCGCGGCGGCGGCGTCGGCGATCTCGGCCTGCCCGCCGTAGTTGACGCAGAACTGGAGGGTCAGGGTGGAGTTGCCCCGGGACATCTCCTCCGCCGTCTGCAGCTCGGAGATGACGCTCTTCCAGAGCCGGCCGGCCCGGCCGGACCAGACCACCCGCACCCCCAGGTCGACCAGCTGGTCGCGGCGGCGGCGGATGACGTCCCGGTTGAAGCCCATCAGGAACCGGACCTCGTCCGGCGAGCGCCGCCAGTTCTCGGTGGAGAAGGCGTACGCCGACAGGTAGGGAATGCCAAGCTCGATGGCGCCCTCGATGGTGTCGAACAGGGAGTGCTCCCCCGCCTCGTGGCCCTTGGTGCGAGGCAGCCCGCGCTCCTTGGCCCACCGGCCGTTGCCGTCCATCACCACGGCGACGTGCCGGGGCACCGCCTCGGCGGGCAACGCCGGCGGCCGGGCGCCCGAGGGGTGCGGTGTCGGCGGCACCGGCTCGCGCCGGCCGGCCCTCATCGATCGGATCACTCGGCTCTCTCCCTGCTCACGCCATCCGCTCCGGCCCCCACGCCCCGCGGCGGCGGGACCGGGCCGGCCGCCGGGGCACCCCGGTCGACCAGCGGCAGCGAGCGTAGCGCGCGCTCCAGGTGCCACTGCAGGTGCGCCGCGACGAGGCCGCTGCACTCCCGGCGTACGCCGGTCTCGGTGGCGTCGGCGACCCGCCAGTCGCCGCTGGTCAGCGCGGACATCAGGTCGATGGTGGCCGGGGCGGGATGGGCCGCGCCGGGGGGCCGGCAGTCCGGGCAGACCGCGCCCCCGGCCGGTACGGAGAACGCCCGGTGCCGCCCGGGCGTGCCGCAGACGGCGCAGGCGGTCAGCGCCGGCGCCCAGCCCGCGAGGGCCATCCCGCGCAGCAGGTACGCGTCGAGCACCAGGGTGGTGTCGTGGCTGCCCTCGGCGAGCGCCCGCAGCGCGCCGAGGGTGAGCTGGAACAGCCGCAGCGACGGCTCCCGCTCCACCGGGGTGAGCCGCTCGGCGGTCTCGGCGATCGCGCTGGCGGCCGTGTAGCGGGGGTAGTCGCCGAGGAACCGCTTGCCGTAGAGGTCGATGCCCTCGACCTGGCTGACCGTGTGCAGCGAGCTGCCCTGGTTGCCCTTCGGGTCGCCGGCGAGCTGGAGGTCGACGTGCCCGAACGGCTCCAGCCGGGCGCCGAACTTGCTGGTGGTGCGGCGGATCCCGCGGGCCACCGCCCGCAGCCGGCCGTGCCGGCGGGTGAGCAGGGTGATGATCCGGTCGGACTCGCCGAGCTTCTGCACGCGCAGGACCACCGCGTCGTCGCGGTAGAGCTGTCGGCGGTACCCGGCCATCGGACCATTCTCCCTCGGGGTGCGAAATCAGGGTCGGCTCGGGGTGGACGCGCGAAGAACCCCCGATGCGCGGCGCGCGCCGTGCCTCGTAGCGTGCTCGCATGGCTCTCCACCGGACCGCCGCGGCGCTCGCCGCGGCCGCCACCCTGATCGTCGTCGCCGGGTGCGACAACCTGGCCTCCCGTCGGCTCGACTACGACAACACCGAAGCGGCCCGGATCACCGCCATCCGGGTGCTTCCGGGGTCCGGCGACGTGACCGTCCGCACCACCGGCACGGACGACGAGGTGCGGATCAAGCGGGTGGTGCGCTACCACGGCGGCCAGCCCGACACCACGTACGAGATCAACGGCACCGAACTGATGCTGGACACCGACTGCGGCAAGGACTGCAGCGTCTCCTACGACGTCACCGCCCCGGAGGGGGTGAGCGTGACGGGCGAGACCGGCTCCGGTGACGTCCACCTGACCAAGGTCGGCGCGGTGGAGATCCGGCTCGGTTCCGGCAACGTCCGGGTGACCGGCGCCGACGGCCCCGTCGTGGCGGAGACCGGCTCGGGTGACGTCAGGGTGACCGGCGCCGCCGGCGCGGTCACCGTCACGACCGGCTCCGGCAACATCGACGTGGACGGCGCCCCGGGCGCCGTGACCCTGCGCGCCGGCTCCGGCGACATCACCGGGCGCCGCCTCGGCGCCGGGGTGGACGCCGAGGCGGGCTCCGGCAACATCACCGTCGACCTGGCCGCGCCCGCCTCGGCGCGTACGCACACCTCCAGCGGCGACATCAAGCTCGTCGTACCCACGGCCCGCTACCAGATCCGTTCCGCGGCCGGCGGCGGCGAGACCCGGCTGGGCGTGACCCACGATCCGACCGCCTCGCTGGTGCTCGACATCTCCACCGGCGGCGGCGACCAGACGGTCACCCAGCGCTGATCTCGACGGTCTGCGGATCCCGGGCGGCGCGCGGCGACGGCACGCCGGCCCGCCCGGTGGCCGGAACGGACCGCGCGGCGGGGGCCGGGGCGGGCGGCGCCCCGGCGCCGGTCGGGGCGGGTGTACCGGCGCCGGTCGGGGCGGGTGTACCGGCGCCGGTCGGGGCGGGTGAACCGGCACCGGTCGGGGCGGATGGCCCGGTGCGGGCCGGTGCGGGGCGGGAGCCGCCGGGAAACAGCTCCGGCGGCCGGCGGGCCGCCACGTCCTCCACCCAGCCGACCAGGGCGGTCACCACCGCGACCAGGGCGAAGACCAGGACCACCCGGACCGCCAGGCCGAGCGGATCCTGGTGCGACCAGCCCACCACGTCCACCAGCGGGGTGAGCACCGCCACGAACGGCATGTGCCACAGGTAGACGGTGAGCGCCCGCCGGTTGAACACGGTCACGACCCGACCGAACACGGCCCTGCGGTCCACCCATCGCGCGCCCGCCGGCGCCCGCCCGAGCAGGACGAGGATGAAGGCCGCCGACCAGAGGGCGTTGCCCAGGGGGTTGTCGTTCAGGTCGTACCCGCGGGGTCCGGGGTGGGTGACGATCCAGGCGGCCCCGGCGGCGGCGAGGGCCAGCGCGACGGGCACCAGCACCCGGGTGGCCAGGCGACGCAGCATGCCGGCCTGGTGGGCGAAGCCGAGCAGCCAGGCGCCGAAGTAGAGCCCGAAGTGGTGCAGCGCCCCCGGCAGCGCCGGCAGCAGGCCCAGCTCGGCCGCGGCGAGCATGGCGTACGGGGCGACCAGCGTGGGCACCGGGGCGCGCCGGAACAGCCAGAGGGCGACCGGGGAGGCGAGCACGAACCAGAGGTAGTCGCGCAGGTACCAGATCACGCTCAGCGCGATCGCCCCCCAGCCGTTGGCCGGCGGATCGGCGACGGGGAAGAGCCAGAGCAGCACCTTCGGGCTCAGCGGCAGCCCGGTGAGCAGCATGGCGGGTACGAAGACCGCGGCGACCACCCAGAGTGACGGCAGCAGGCGACGCAGCCGGCGTACGACCGCCCCCGGCCCCCACCGTTGCAGCGAGGCGGCCATCAGCGAGCCGGCGAGCGCGAACATCACCGACATCGCCGGGAAGACGAGGGTCAGGGTGGCCCATCCGGTGACGTGGTAGACCACGACTCGAACGATGGCCAGGAAGCGGAGCAGGTCAAGGTATCGGTTTCGCATCAGCCTGCATCTATGTCCGGGGGCACGGGGGCTGGTCCTTCCCCTACCCTCCGGAGCGGCCCCGGCAAACCGTCAGCACCCCACGTGAACGTGACATCTTCCACCCGGCCGACCGACATCGATCATGCCCGGGTCGCCGGGCCGGGATGCACCCGGCCCGGCGACCGGTCAGAATCCCAGCTTGCGCAGCTGCTTCGGGTCCCGCTGCCAGTCCTTCGCCACCCGGACGTGCAGGTCGAGGTAGACCCGGGTGCCGAGCAGCTCCTCGATCTGCCGCCGCGCGGTCGTGCCGACCTCCTTGAGCCGGCTGGCCCGGTGGCCGATCACGATCGCCTTCTGGCTGGGCCGCTCGACGTACACGTCGGCGTAGATCTTCATGAGCTTGCCCTCGGGGACCATCTCCTCGACGACCACCGCGATGGAGTGCGGCAGCTCGTCACGGACGCCCTCCAGGGCCGCCTCCCGGATCAGCTCGGCGACCAGCACCTGCTCCGGGTCGTCGGTGAGCATGTCGTCCGGGTAGAGCTGCGGCGACTCGGGCAGGTAGCGGGTCATCACCTCGACGAGGGTGTCCACCTGGTGCCCGGAGACCGCGCTGACCGGCACCACCTCGGCGAACTCGCCCAGCTCGCTGACGGCGAGCAACTGCTCGGCCAGCCGCCTGCGGTCCACCAGGTCGGTCTTGGTGACCACCGCCAGCACCGTGGCCTTCAGCTCGGCCAGCTCGCCGGTGATGAACCGGTCGCCGCGCCCGATCGGCTCGTCCGCAGGGATGCAGAGGCCGATCACGTCGACCTCGCTCCAGGTCTGTCGGACCAGGTCGTTGAGGCGCTCGCCGAGCAGCGTGCGGGGGCGGTGCAGGCCCGGGGTGTCGACCAGCACGAGCTGGGAGTCCGGGCGGTGCAGGACGGCCCGGATGACGTGCCGGGTGGTCTGCGGCTTGTTCGAGGTGATGGCGATCTTCTGCCCGACGATCGCGTTGGTCAGCGTCGACTTCCCGGCGTTCGGGCGGCCGACGAAACAGGCGAAACCGGCCCGGTAGGGGCGCTGCTCCAGGTCGCTCACGCCGCGGCCCCGCCCCGCTCGCCGGCCGCCGTCCGCCCGCTCACTCGACCACCGTGCCCAGGACGGTGCCGTCCGGCGCGGCCACGTGGATCGGCGCGTCGACCGCGAGGTCCCGCACCGCCGCGTGCCCGGCGCCGTCCAGCGTCGACGCCTCGGTCACCACCACGGCGGCCTCCAGCCGGCTCGCGCCGGCCGCCGCCGCCGAGGCCACCGCGAGCTGGAGCGCGGTGATCGTCAGCGAGGGCAGCGAGACGCTGGCCGCGGCGTACGTCCGCCCGTCCTGGTCGCGTACCGCCGCGCCCTCCACGGCGCCCACCCGGCCGCGCGCGCCCCGGGCCAGGACGACCAGCTTGCCGTCCTCGGCGCTCAGCTCGATCGGGTCGGACGGGGTGGGCCGGGCGGCCGGTACGGCGGGTGACTCAGGCATCGGCGGGTTGCCTCTCCTCGGATCGGTTCGTGTCGCCCCGGGGCTCGGCGTGCTCGCCGCGGCCCGGGCCGTCCTGCGTGTCGGTCGACTCCACCCGGCTCACCAGCACGGTGTCGATCCGGTTGCGTCGGCCGGTGGTGCCCTCGGCGACCAGCCGGAGCCCGGCGACCTCGACCTGCGCCCCCGGGATCGGGACGCGGCCCAGGGACTGGGCGAGCAGGCCGCCGACGGTCTCCACCTCGTCGGTGGGCAGCTCGGTGTCGAACAGCTCGCCCAGGTCCTCCACCGGGAGCCGCGCGGTGACCCGCACCGCCCCGTCGTCGAGGTGCTCGACCGGCGGGCGCTCGACATCGTACTCGTCGGTGATCTCGCCGACGATCTCCTCCAGGATGTCCTCGATGGTGACCAGCCCCCCGGTGCCGCCGTACTCGTCGACGACGATGACCAGGTGGTTGCGGGCGGCCTGCATCTCCGAGAGCAGGTCGTCGACCGGCTTGGACTCCGGCACGAAGGTGGCGGGGCGCATCAGCTCGGCGACCGGGAGCTGGCGGTCCTCCGGGGCGCCGCCCTGGGTGCGCCGGATCAGGTCCTTGAGGTAGAGCACGCCGAGCACGTCGTCGACGCTCTCGCCGATGACCGGGATCCGGGAGAACCCGGAGCGCAGGAAGAGCGCCAGCGCCTGGGAGAGCGTCTTGCGCTCCTCGATCCACACCATCTCGGTGCGCGGCACCATCACCTCGCGGGCGATCGTGTCGCCGAGCGCGAAGACGGAGTGGATCATCTGGCGCTCGCCGTGCTCCACGACGCCGCGCTGCTCGGCGAGGTCGACCAGCTCGCGCAGCTCCACCTGGGTGGCGAACGGCCCCTCCCGGAAGCCGCGCCCCGGGGTGACCGCGTTGCCGATCAGGATCAGCAGCGAGGCGAGCGGGTTCAGCGCCCGGCCCAGCCAGCGGACCAGGGGCGCGACGGACCGCCCGACCACGTACGCGTGCTGCCGGCCGAGGGTGCGCGGACCGACTCCGACCACCACGAAGCTGATCACGGTCATCGCGCCGGCGGTGACCAGCGCCGCGCGCCAGCCCGCGCCGAAGGTGTCCACCGCGACGAGCGCCACCAGCGTGGTGGCGGTCAGCTCGGCGAGCAGCCGCAGCAGCAGGAGCAGGTTGAGGTGGCGGACCACGTCCCCGGCGACGGCCTGGAGCGTGCGCGCGCCCCGTACGCCGTCGCGGGCCAGCTCGGCGGCGCGGGCGGGCGAGACCGCGGCGAGGGCCGCCTCGGTCATCGCGATCAGGCCGGCCAGCACCACCAGGCCGGCCGCGGAGACCAGCAGTTGCAGGTCGGGCAGGCCGGTGGCGCCGGCCGCCAGTGTCGGGGTGTCCATCACCGGGACCGGGTCGACCGCCAGCTCGCCAGCAGTCGGGCCTGGAGCGCGAACATCTCCCGCTCCTCCTCCGGCTCGGCGTGGTCGTAGCCGAGCAGGTGCAGCACGCCGTGCACGGTGAGCAGGTGCAGCTCGTCGGCGGCGGAGTGGCCGGCGGTGGCCGCCTGCTTGGCCGCCACCTCCGGGCAGAGCACGATGTCGCCGAGCAGCGCCGGCTCGCCGGCGGCGTTCGACTCGCCGGGCCCGTGGTCGACGCTGCCCTCGTCCATGGGGAAGGCGAGCACGTCGGTCGGGCCGTCGCCGCCCATCCAGCGGTGGTTCAGCTCGGTCATGTAGTCGATGTCGACCAGCAGCACGGACAGCTCGGCGAGGGGGTTGACCCCCATCTCGTCGAGGGCGTGCCGGGCGACGGCGAGCACGGCGTCGGTGTCGACGTCGACGCCGGACTCGTTGGCGATCTCGATGGACAACAGTCTTCCCTCGGTGGTCTAGCGGCGCCGGCCGGCCCGGCCGCCCTGGGCTGTCCGCCCGGGCACGGCGTGCACGCTCTGCGCCTGCTGGTTCTCCCGCTCGGCGTCCCAGCGGGCGTACGCGTCGACGATCTCCCCGACCAGCCGGTGGCGGACCACGTCCGAGCTGGAGAGCTGGGCGAAGTGCACGTCCTCGACGTTCTCCAGGATCTCCCGGACCACCCGCAGGCCGCTGGTCGTGCCGCCGGGGAGGTCGACCTGGGTGACGTCACCGGTGACGACGATCTTGGAACCGAAGCCGAGCCGGGTGAGGAACATCTTCATCTGCTCGGGCGTGGTGTTCTGTGCCTCGTCGAGGATGATGAACGCGTCGTTGAGGGTACGCCCCCGCATGTACGCCAGCGGGGCGACCTCGATCGTGCCCGCCGCCATCAGCTTGGGGATGGTGTCGGGGTCGAGCATGTCGTGCAGCGCGTCGTAGAGCGGGCGCAGGTAGGGGTCGATCTTCTCGTTGAGCGTGCCGGGCAGGAAGCCGAGCCGCTCCCCCGCCTCGACCGCCGGCCGGGTGAGGATGATCCGGTTGACCTGCTTGGCCTGCAGGGCCTGGACGGCCTTGGCCATGGCCAGGTAGGTCTTGCCGGTGCCGGCGGGGCCGATGCCGAAGACGATGGTGTGCGCGTCGATCGCGTCGACGTAGCGCTTCTGCCCCAGCGTCTTGGGGCGGATGGTGCGCCCGCGCCGGGAGAGGATGTTGAGCGTCAGGACCTCGGCGGGCCGCTCGGCGCCGCCCTGCTCGAGCATGCCGACGGTACGCCGGACGGCGTCAGTGGTCAGGGTCTCGCCTTTCTCGATGAGTTCGAGCAGCTCGCTGAAGATCCGCTCGGCGAGGGCGTTGTCGGCGGGGGCGCCGGTGATGGTGATCTCGTTGCCCCGGACGTGCACGTCACTGTTGACCGAGCGCTCGACCAGTCGCAGGATCTCGTCGCCCGCGCCGAGCAGGTTGACCATGATCTTGGAATCCGGAACGGTGATCCTGGTCTGCACCCGGGGCGGGCCGGGAGGTGGGGTGCCGGTCATAGGTCGGGCCGAGGGGCCCTGCGCCACCTGCTCTCGATCTCGGCGCCGGGCCTGCTGGCGCGGCGCGCTGACGTTGCTCCCATCGTATCTGCTCAACAGCGGCGGCACCGCGCCCATTTCCGCGCGCACGGGACGGCCCGCCCGCCGTGACCGCCCCGGACCGGGCACGCCGGGGCACGACGACACCGGCCGGCCGGGCACGCGCCGCGATCCTGTGCGGGACGCTGCCGTTCGACGCCGGAACGGCACACGACGGCACGGACGGGACGCGGCCCGCGTCGGCCCCGCCCCGCCCGTGCGCGCCGCCGTCAGGAGCTGGCGCGGAAGTCGTACCGGTCGAAGGTCTCCTGGGTACGGGTGAACCGGTAGGTCGCCCAGTGCATCCGGACCACCGCGCCGTGCTCGTCCCGGGTGAGCCGCAGCAGCTCGCCCACCTCGCGCCCGGAGACCGTGCGGTACACGTCCGGCTGGTCGGGCAGCGGCGCGAAGACCGCCGGCGGCTTCCCCGCCGGGTCGTCGGCGCCCCGGGCCCGCAGCGCGCCGTCGTGCCACGAGAAGACGTACTCGAAGCCCTCGCCCCACCAGCGGCCGAGCAGCCCGCGTACGCCCTCGGGGGCGGGCGGGCCCGGCCGCCACGGCGCGACGTCGGCCGGGTCGTGCTCGACGGCGGCGGCCAGCAACCGGTGCGGCAGGTCGAGGACCTCGCCGGCCGTGCCGGAGGAGCCGAGCACGGCGACGCCCATCGCGCCCGGAGTCCCCTCGCCGCCGCGCCGGCCGTAGACGCCGGCCAGGAAGCCGGGCATCGCGCCGTCGTGCCCGACGTGCATGATCCGCTTGCCCTGCGGCACCAGGATCAGCCCCAGCCCGAAGCCGCCGGACCAGAGCGTCTCGTCGGTGACCGTCGCCGGCCAGCGCATCTCGTCGAGCGTGGCCGGGGCGAGCACCGCGCCCGCCGGGTCCAGCGCCGCCGGGTCGGCGAGGAAGGCCGCCCAGCGGGCCATGTCGGTGGCGGTGCTCCAGAGCTGGGCCGCCGGCCCCACCGCGCCGAAGTCCGTGGGCGGCTCCGGGTGCGCCTCGTCGGAGTACGCGTCGACCAGGAAACCGGTCGCGGCGTGCGGACCCGGCGTCACCGAGGTGTCGGCCAGCCCCAGCGGGGTCAGCACCCGCTCGGCGAGCACCTCCGCCCAGGTGCCGCCCCGCAGGTGGCCGACGAGCCGGCCGAGCAGCGCCATGCCGAGGTTGGAGTAGTGGTAGCGGCGGCCCGGCGGCAGCACCCGCTCGGCCCGGGCGAGGTCGGCGACCAACTCGTCGACGTCGGGCGCGCGCAAGCTGTCCCAGACGTCGCCGTACGGCTCCCGTTGCAGGCCGGCGGTGTGCGACAGCAGCCGGCGCACGGTCAGCTCGCCGTGGGCCGGCAGGTCCAGGTGGCGGCCCAGCGGGTCGTCCAGGTCGAGCAGGCCGTCGTCGCGGCACTGGAGCGCCAGCACGGCGGTGAACGTCTTCGTGACCGAGCCGATCCGGAACCGGGTGCCCGGCCCCAGCTCGGTGTCGTTGCCGGTGCCGCCGGCCGTGCACGTCCACAGCGGGCGGTCGGCCCGGTGCAGGGCCGCCGAGACCGCCGGCACCCGGGCCTGCGCCTGGACCGTGCGCACCAGCCGGGCCAGGCGGTCGTCGACCGCCGTCACGCGAGGTCCCGGGCCAGCATCGGGCCCAGCGGCGCCCCGCCGAGCACGTGCGCGTGCACGTGGAAGACCTCCTGGCCGCCGTACGCGCCGGTGTTGAACATCAGCCGGAAGCCGTCGCCGAGCAGCCCCTCGTCCTCGGCCACCGCGGCGGCCGTGGCGAGCACCTCGCCGGCCAGCGCCGGGTCGCCCTGGGCGAGCGTCGCCACGTCGGCGTAGTGCTCCTTCGGGATGACCAGCACGTGCACCGGCGCCTTCGGGCCGATGTCGCGGAAGGCGAGCGTGGTGGCGGTTTCCCGCACGACGGTGGCCGGGATCTCCCCGGCGACGATGCGGCAGAACAGGCAGTCGGTTCCCATCGGGGCAGTGTAAGGAAGGGCCCCCTGCCCACGCCCGCCGTGGACGAGGGGGCCCGTCAGCACGGCGGACGGGGCGGCGCGGCATGATGGCCGGCGTGACTTCACGGGCGGTACTGGTGACGGGGGCCTCGGGCGGCATCGGGCGGGCGGTGGCGACGGCGTTCGCGGCGAGCGGGGACCGGGTGGCGATCCACCACCGCGACTCGGCGGAGGCGGCCGGGCGGCTGCGCGCCGAACTGCCCGGCGAGGGGCACGTGGTGGTCCGCGCCGACCTGACCGACCCGGACGCCGTACGGGCCATGGTGGACGAGGCGGCCGGCCTGCTGGGCGGGCTGGACGTGCTGGTCAACAACGCCGGGGTGTACGGCGACCGGAACGCCCCCCACCCGGTCTTCGGCGCCTCCTACGCGCAGTGGCGCGCGCAGTGGCGGCAGGTGCTGGAGACCAACCTGACCGGCGCGGGCAACGTCATCTGGTGCGCCGCCCAGCACATGCGCGACCGGGGCGGCCGGATCGTCAACGTCTCCTCCCGGGGCGCCTTCCGGGGCGAGCCGGAGCAGCCGGCGTACGGGGCGAGCAAGGCGGGGCTGAACGCGCTGGGGCAGTCGCTGGCGGTGGCCCTGGCCCCGTACGGCATCACCGTCGCCACGGTGGCCCCGGGCTTCGTGGAGACCGAAATGACCACGGAGCACCTGCGCGGGGAGCGGGGCGCCGCCATCCGGGCGCAGAGCCCGTTCAACCGGGTGGCCCGCCCCGAGGAGATCGCCGCCGCCGTGCACTGGCTCGCCTCCCCGCAGTCGGAGTGGGCCTCCGGCACCATCGTCGACCTGAACGGCGCCTCCTACCTGCGCAGCTGAGCGTCACCAGCGGGCGAGGCGGGTGGCGAGCACCGCGAGGGCGGCCACGCCGGCCGTCGAGGTGCGCAGCACCGACGGGCCCAGGCGGACGGCGCGGGCCCCGGCCCCGGTGAAGGTGTCCAGCTCGCTGTCGGCGATCCCGCCCTCCGGCCCGACGACCAGCACGATCTCGCCCGTGGCGGGCAGCTCGGCGGTGGTCAGCCGCTCCTGCGCCTCCTCGTGCAGCACGAACGCCGCGGCGGCCCCGCCGATGCGGCGCGTGACCCGGGCGGTGGACTCGTCCGGCGTCCCCGCCACCACGGGCAGCCAGGCGCGGCGGGCCTGCTTGGCCGCCTCCCGGGCGGTCGCCGCCCACTTCTCCCGCGCCCGTACGCCCCGGTCGCCGCGCCACTGGGTGACCGAGCGGGCCGCCGCCCAGGGCACGATCTCGTCCACCCCGACCTCGGTCATCGCCTGCACGGCCAGCTCGCCCCGGTCGCCCTTGGCGATGCCCTGCACCACCACCAGGCGCGGGACGGAGGCGTCGACGTACCCCCGGGAGGTGATCTCCAGGTCGAGGGTGCCGCGGCCGACGGCGGTGACCACGGCGGCGGCGGTGCCGCCCCGCCCGTCGGCGAGCAGCAGTTCCTCGCCGACGCGGAGCCGCTGCACGGTGGCGGCGTGATGCCCCTCGGGGCCGTCGAGGGTCAGCCGGTCGGCGGTGGGCAGCGACTCGACCAGGAACAGCGGCGCGGACACGACGATCAGGCTAGCCGCCCCGGCGACCGCCGGGGCGGCGAGGGCGGTGGAGCCGACCGGGCCGCCGCGGAGCGCGGCGGCCCGGGGGCGTGGGCGTCAGGCGTGGCCGTTGAAGGCGTCGCGCATCCGGGAGAAGAAGCCACCCTGCTTGGTCAGCTCGGCGACCTCCTCGCCCCGGGTCTTGGCGAAGTCGCGCAGCATCCGCTCCTGGTCGGCGTCGAGCTTCGTCGGGGTGCGCACGTCGAGGTGGACGTAGAGGTCGCCCCGGCCGGTGCCGCGCAGGTGCGGCACGCCTCGGGCGCGCAGCCGCAGCGTGCTGCCCGGCTGGGTGCCGGCCTTGACGTCGACCGTCTCCTCGCTGTCCAGCGTCTTGATGGTCAGCCGGGTGCCGAGGGCGGCGGCGGTCATCGGCACGGTGACCCGGCAGTGCAGGTCGTCGCCCTTGCGGGAGTAGACGTCGTGCGGCCGCTCGTGGATCTCGACGTAGAGGTCGCCGGCGGTGCCGCCGCCCGGGCCGACCTCGCCCTGCTGGGCCAGCCGGATGCGCATGCCGTCCTCGACCCCGGCGGGGATCTTGACGGTCAGCGAACGCCGGGTGCGGACGCGGCCGTCGCCGGCGCACGTCGGGCAGGGGTGCGGGATGGTGGTGCCGTAGCCCTGGCAGACGGTGCACGGGCGGGCGGAGACCACCTGACCGAGGAAGGTGCGCTGCACCGACTGCACCTCGCCACGGCCGCCGCACGCCTCGCAGGTGGCCAGGTGGGTGCCGGCCGCGGTGCCGGCGCCGGAGCAGGTGGTGCAGAGCACGGCGGTGTCGACGGTGATCGGCGCCTCGACGCCGAACGCGGTCTCGTTCAGGTCCAGCTCCAGCCGCAGGATCGCGTCGGCGCCCGGCCGGGTCCGCGGTCGCGGGCCCCGCGACCCGCCGGCCGCGCCACCGAAGAACGCGTCCATGATGTCCTGGAAGCCGACGAACGGGCCGGCGCCGCCGGGACCGCCCGGACCGCCCGCGCCCCCGCCGCCGGGGGCGAGCGGGTCGCCGCCCAGGTCGACGATCTGCCGTTTCCGGTCGTCCGAGAGGACCTCGTACGCGGCGTTGATGTCCTTGAACTTCTCCTGTGCCTCCGGGTCCGGATTGACGTCCGGGTGGAACTGCCGCGCCAGCTTCCGGTAGGCGCGCTTGATCTCGTCGTCGGAGGCTTCCCGGCTCACCCCGAGAATGCCGTAGTAGTCCCTGGCCACTGCGTTCCGTGTCCTCATGTTCGTCTCGCGTTGCGCCGGTCGTCGGCCGGAGCCGGCCGTCGGCCCTGACTGGTCAGTTCTGGGCCAGCAGCTCGCCCACGTAGCGTGCCACGGCCCTCACCGTGGCGATGGTGCCGGGGTAGTCCATCCGGGTCGGCCCGAGCACGCCGAGCCCGCCCACGATCGTCGCGCCCGGCCCGTAGCCGGTGCTGACCACCGAGGCGGCGCGCAGGTTGTCGATCTCGTTCTCGTCGCCGATCAGCACCCGGGTCGTGCTCGGCTCCGCCTCGCCGATGAGCTTGAGCAGCACGACCTCCTCCTCCAGCGCCTCCAGGATGGGGCGCAGCGAGCCCTGGAAGTCGAGCAGGCCGCCGCGGGTGAGGTTGGCCGTACCGGCCAACGCGATCCGCTCCTCGTGCCGCTCGACCAGCGTCTCCAGCAGCACGGTGGAGAGGGTGGTCATGGCCGGCCGCAGGTGCGGCACCGACTCGTCGACCAGCGCCTGCACCAGCGGCGGGGTCTCGGACAGCCGGGTGCCGACCAGCTTCTCGTTGACCAGCCGACGCAGGTCCGTGACGTCGTCGGCGGGGATCGGCCCGGGCAGTTCGACCAGCCGCTGCTCGACCCGGCCGGTGTCGGCGATCATGACCAGCATCAGCCGGGTCGTGGAGATCGGCACCAGCTCCAGGTGGCGGACGGAGGAGCGGGCCAGGCTCGGGTACTGCACCACGGCGACCTGCCGGGTCAGCTGCGCCAGCAGTCGTACGGTGCGGTGCACCACGTCGTCGAGGTCGACCGCGCCGACCAGGAAGCGCTCGATCGCGCGGCGCTCGGCCGGGCTGAGCGGCTTGACCCGGGACAGCCGGTCCACGAAGAGCCGGTAGCCACGGTCGGTGGGCACCCGGCCGGCGCTGGTGTGCGGCTGGCGGATGTAGCCCTCCTCCTCCAGCACGGCCATGTCGTTGCGGACGGTCGCCGGGGAGACCCCGAGCTGGTGCCGCTCGACCAGCGACTTGCTGCCGACGGGCTCCTGCGTGGCGACGTAGTCCTCGACGATCGCGCGCAGCACGGCGAGCTTGCGGTCGTCGAGACCCATCGTTCCCCACCTCCTGTCGCACGTCGGACCCCCCGCGCCCCGAGGGGCGGGCGGGTTGCTGGCACTCGCTACGGACGAGTGCCAGTCTACGTCGGCGCGCCCGCCGACGCGATGATCAACCTGGGACGGCGATCCGACCGGCGCCACACGGCCCGCGGAGGCGGCGGCGCCAGAGCCGATCATCCGGACATCCCGGTCGGAGTCGCTCTGGTGCGACCTTGCCCGCGGCCCCTACCGTGACGTCCATGACTGAACCACCTCGCCCTCCCGGAGCGGGGGACCCCGGCGACCGGCCGGACCCGGCCGCTCCGTCGGGGGTTCCCGGGCCGGCCGGCTCCGACGAACCCACCGCACCACTGTCCGGGGCACCGGGCCCGGGCGGCTATCCCCCGCCCGGCGGCTATCCGCCGCCCACCGGTGACCAACCGCCGTCGGGCGGCTACCCTCCGCCGGGTGGCTACCCGCCGCCCGGGGGCTATCCCCCGCCGGGCGGCTACCCCCCGCCGGGGGCCGGCTATCCGACCGGCGGCGGCTACGGCGCGCCCACCGGCGGCTACGCCAACAACGAGGACAAGAACTGGGCCCTGATCGCCCACTTCGGCGGCGCGGCCGGGGTGATCGTCGGCGGCGGCCTGCTCGGCTGGGTCGCGCCGCTCATCGCGTTGATGGCCCGGGGGCAACAGTCGCCGACCGTCCGGGCGCACGCCGTCGCGGCGCTGAACTTCCAGATCACCTGGGCGATCGTGGGCGTGCTGAGCTGGGTGCTCACCCTGATCACCTGCGGGATCCTGTTCTTCGTCCCGATGCTCGTCTGGCTGGTGCCGCTGATCTTCGGGATCGTCGCCGGGGTCAAGGCCAACGAGGGCCTGCTCTACCGCTACCCGATGGCCTACAGCTTCACCAGGTGAGCCGGGCCGGCCGCTCCCCCGGCCGGGCCCGGCCACGCGCCGCCACACGGCGGGGCCTCCCCGCCCGCGCCACCGCACGGCGGGGCCTCCGCGCCTCAGGGCAGCAGGTCGCGGACGACCGCGTCGGCGAGCAGCCGCCCCCGCAGGGTCAGCACGGCCCGGCCCGCCGCGTGGTCGGGGCCGGCCAGCAGGCCGTCGGCGAGCGCCCGCTCGGCGCCGGCCCGGCCGGCGTCGTCCAAGGCGTCCAGCGGCAGCCCGGAGGCGAGCCGCAGCCGGAGCATGACGTCCTCCATGTGCGCCTCGTCGGCGGTGAGCACCTCCCGGGCCAGGCCGGGCGACTCGCCGCCGGCCAGCCGCTTCGCGTACGTCGTGGGATGCTTCACGTTCCACCAGCGCACGCCGCCGACGTGGCTGTGCGCCCCCGGGCCGAGCCCCCACCAGTCGGCGCCGGTCCAGTAGAGCAGGTTGTGCCGGCACCGGGCCGCGTCGCCGCGGGCCCAGTTCGACACCTCGTACCAGGAGAAACCGGCCGCGTCGAGGGCGGCCTCCGCGGCCAGGTAGCGGTCCGCGGCGACGTCGTCGGAGGGGTACGCCAGCTCGCCGCGCCGCATCCGGGCGGCGAGCCGGGTGCCGTCCTCCACGATCAGGGCGTACGCGCTGACGTGGTCCACCCCGGCGGCGACGACCTGGTCGAGGGAGGCGGCGAAGTCGTCCTCGCTCTCCCCCGGCGTGCCGTAGATGAGGTCGAGGTTGACGTGCGCGAACCCGGCGTCGCGGGCCTCCCGGGCGGCGGCGGTGGCCCGGCCGGCGCTGTGCGTGCGGTCGAGGATCGCCAGCACCCCCGGCGCGGCGGACTGCATGCCCAGCGAGATCCGGGTGTAGCCGGCCGCCCGCAGGGCCCGCAGGGACTCCGGGGTCACCGACTCCGGGTTGGCCTCGGTGGTCACCTCGGCGTCGGGCGCGAGCCCCCAGGTGCGGTCGATGCCGTCGAGGATCCGGGCCAGGTCGTCGGCGGGAAGCAGGGTCGGGGTGCCGCCGCCGACGAAGACCGTGTCGACCCGGGGCGGCGGGGCGTCGCCCAGCACCCGGCCGGCGAGCGCCAGCTCGGCCAGCACGGTGTCGGCGTAGCCCTCCCGGCTCGCCCCACCGCCCAGCTCGGCCGCGGTGTACGTGTTGAAGTCGCAGTAGCCGCAGCGGCTGGCGCAGAACGGGACGTGCACGTACACGCCGAAGCCGCGCGCGCCGACCGCGCGGGTGGCGGCGGCGGGCAGCGAGCCGTCGACGGGAACGGATTCGCCTTCTGGAAGGACGCCGGGCATGGCCACTAGTGTGCCCGGCATGACCTCTCCCGACGTGCTCGTGCGGGCCGCCACGGCCCGTGGGGTGACCACCCTCACCCTGGACAGCCCGCACAACCGCAACGCGCTCTCCACGCCGCTGATGACCCAGCTGCTGGCCGGCCTGTCCGAGGCGGTCGCCGACGACGCCGTACGCGTGGTCGTGCTGGACCACACCGGGCCGGTCTTCTGCTCGGGCGCGGATCTCAAGGAGACCGCCGCCGCGTACGCCAGCGGGAGCGTGCCGGCCGGGATGCTGGGTGACGTGCTCGCGGCGGTCTGGGAGTGCCCGAAGCCGGTGGTGGCGAGGGTGGCCGGCCCGGCGCGGGCCGGCGGGCTGGGCCTGATCGCGGCGGCCGACCTGGCGGTGTGCGCGCAGGAGGCGACGTTCGCCTTCACGGAGGTGCGGATCGGGGTGATCCCGGCGGTGATCTCCGCGACCGTGCTGCCCCGGCTGCACCCCCGCGCGGCGGCCGAGCTCTACCTGACCGGGGACACCTTCGACGGCCGGCGTGCCGCGGAGATCGGCCTGGTCACCGCCGCCGTGCCGGCCGACGGGCTGGACGCCGCCGTCGCCACCTACTGCGACTCGCTGGTCCGGGGCGCGCCGGGCGCGCTGGCCGGGGCGAAGCAACTGCTGCGCCGCCCGCCCGCGACCGATCTGCGGGAGGAGATCGCCGGGCTGTCCACCCTCTCGACCGGGTACTTCCTCTCCGAGGAGGGCCGCGAGGGCGTGCTGGCGTTCCGGGAGAAGCGGCCGGCCCGCTGGGTTCCCGCCGACGACGCCGTCGACCGGTAGGCGGGCGGGACGCCGTCGGCCGGTAGGCGGTGGGGAACGCCGTCGGCCGCGGCCGTTCGGGATAGGTGAGGCCGCGCGGGAAACGGGAACATCCGGGCCCGCCCCCGGGGCCGTTCGGCGCTCGCGGGCGCGCCCCGCCGGGCGGTGCCACGCGCGGCGGGCCGGTGGGAACCGGTCGGACGACCCGGCAGGCACCACGGGGGACGTACGCTTGTCGGACTGTCGAACAGGGGGTGTGGGTGCGAACTCGGGCAGTCGTGGCGGGCGGCGTCGTCCTCGTCCTCGTCGCCGTGGTCGGAATCTGGCTCGTCATCCGGCAGGTGGGTGGGCAGTTGCGCCTGCCGCTGTCCAGCCGGACGTGCACGGTGCAGGCGGACGGCCGGGTGGCCCTGGACGCCGACCAGATGGCCAACGCGGCGACGATCGCGGCGATCGGCATCCAGCGGAAGATGCCCGAGCGGGCCGTCGTGGTGGCGCTGGCCACCGCGTACCAGGAATCCGGCCTGCGCAACCTCGCCGGGGGCGACCGCGACTCCGTGGGGCTGTTCCAGCAGCGCCCGAGCCAGGGCTGGGGCAGCCCGGAGGAGATCCGCGACCCCCGGTACGCGGCGAACCGGTTCTACGCCGCGCTGAAGAAGGTGCGCGGCTGGGAGCGGATGCGGGTCACCGACGCGGCGCAGAAGGTGCAGCGCTCCGCCTTCCCGGAGGCGTACCAGAAGTGGGCGGACGAGTCGGAGGTGCTGACGCGGGCCCTGCTCGGGCACGCCACCGGCGCGGTGGCCTGCACGGTGGGCCGCGACCCGGCGATGCGCGGGGCGGCTGCGGCGACCGCGCTGACCCGCGGGCTGTCGCTGGACTGGGGCCTGGCCGCCGCCACCTCCGCGGCGGACCTGACCGGCCTCACGGTCCCCGCCGCCGACGAGCGCCGGGGCTGGCGCTACGCGCACTGGCTCGTCTCCCACGCGCACGACCACGGGGTGAAGCGGGTGCGCTTCGGCGGCCTGGAGTGGACCGCCCGCGACGGCACCTGGAACCAGGTCGGCGACGATGCGGCCACCGGCGACCGGGTGGTCGCCGAGGTCTTCGCCGAGGCGTAGGGACTCCCATCTCCTTACCGGCAGTCACCGCACAATCCGTCATTCCAGGACAGAAGGCCCGGCGATCCCCCTCAGGGCAACGGATTGTAGCGGCTCAACTCCTCACGGTTCGGGCAACGGTCGCATATCACGCGGGGTAGTACCTCGCACCGGAACCAGCGCGTTACGATCGGCGGCCTGTGCCAGCAATGGTTTTCGCCCGATGGGGAGGGGACGTCGAGGTGTTCGACTACGGCGACCGGACCGGTTACGAACCGATCAGTGACACCGACCGCAAGGAGTTCCACGAGCAGGGCTTCCTCCTGCTGCGCAACGTCCTGACGGAGGACCACCGGGCGGCGCTGGAGGCGGCGGTCGACCGCGTCTACGCCGAGGAGAAGGCCAAGGGCAACACCACCAAGGACGGCACCCTGCACCTGCTGGGCTTCCTGGAGCGGGACGAGCTCTTCGGCGACCTGCTGACCCACCCGATCGCCTTCCCGTACATGTGGGGCCTCGCCGGCTGGAACATCTACACCCACCACAACCACCTGGACGTCACCCCGCCGGCGCTGGAGCCGGAGAAGCCGTACTGGGGCTGGCACCAGGACGGGTACCGGCAGAACTCCGACCCGGAGACGATGGACCCGAACCTCCCCCGGCCGATGTTCTCCCTCAAGGTGGCCTACGTGCTCTCCGACCTGTCGGAGAACGGCCGGGGCGCCACCAAGGTGATCCCGGGCAGCCACCTGTGGAACTCGCTGCCGCGCCCGGAGGACACCTCCGTGCACAACCCGGACCCGGAGGGCACGGTGGAGATCACCGCGAACCCCGGTGACGCCTTCATCTTCGACCGCCGCCAGTGGCACTCCCGGTCGACCAACCTGTCGACCATCACGCGCAAGATGCTCTTCGTCGGCTACACCTACCGGTGGATCCGCCCCCTGGACGAGCTGCACATCGACAAGGACGGCGAGTGGTGGGCCAACCGCACGCCGGTGCAGCGCCAGCTCTGCGGCGAGGGCACCCACACCGCCAACTACTGGGGCATCAACTGGGACGGGTACATCGACGACGAGATCCCGCTGCGCAAGGAGCTCAAGCAGCGCGGCCTGCTCGACCGCAGCATCCCCTGGCTCCGCTGAGCCGGTAACCCGGCTCCCGCCGAGGCGACACCGGACGGGCCCCTCCCCCACGGGACGGGGCCCGTTCCGCGTTCCCACCCCTCCGGCACCCGTCCCGCCGGCGAGGCGGCGGGTCAGCCGCCGAGGCGGCGGGTCAGCGGCGGCGGGCGAGGCGGCGGCGCACCTTCTCCCGGATCGGCTCGGGCAGTTCCGGCGCGTCGAGCAGCCGGGGCAGCAGGTCGGGCTCCAGGTTCAACGCCCGGAACACCTCGCCGATCGTCACCCCGTGCGCGGGCCGGTCGACCACCTCGACCGGGTCACCCGCGCCGACCTCTCCCTCGCGCAGCACCCGCAGGTACGCCCCGGGCTTCGCCCGCACCGTGAACCGCTTGATCAGGTCCGGTACGCCCCAGAAGCCGGCGAAGGTGGTGCACGGCGTCCGGGGCTTGGTCACCTGGAGCAGCGCCGACCCGATCGCCCACTGCTCGCCGATCACCGCTCCGGTCACGTCGACCGCGTACGTGGTCAGGTTCTCGCCGAACCCGCCGGGACGGATGGCGCGGCCCAGCTCGGTCGCCCACCAGCCGGCGTCCTCCTCGGCGTACGCGTAGACCGCCTGGTCCGGGCCGCCGTGGTGGGCGCGCTCGCCGATGAAGTCGCCGGCCACCCCGTCGGCACGCAGCAGCACCGGGCCGTTCACCGGCCGCTTGTCGATGCCGGTGCGCCCGCTCGCGTCGCCCGCCCACTCCGCCTCGGTCACACCGCCGAGATTCACCGCTGCCAGCCTGCCCGTCATGGCGGTCAGCCTAGCCCGCCCCGCGGACGCGCCCGGAGGGGGCAAAACAAGGATCCCTGGTCGACGCTGTGCGTTGACCAGGGACCCTTCCTCACGCGGGCGTCAGCCCTTGACGGCGCCGGCCACCAGGCCCGAGACCATCCGCCGCTGCACCAGCAGGAAGAAGATGATCACCGGCAGGGTGAACAGCGTGGAGGCGGCCATCACGGGGCCCCAGGCGGTGTCGTCGCGGCCGAAGAAGAACGTCATCGCGACCGGCAGGGTGTAGCTCTCCTGGTCGTTGATGAAGGTCAGCGCGAAGATCAGCTCGTTCCAGGCGGTGATGAACGAGAAGATGCTCGTCGCCACCAGGCCGGGGGCCACCAGCGGGAAGAGGACCTTCCGGAAGGTCTGCGCCCGGCTCGCCCCGTCGATGGCGGCGGCCTCCTCCAGCTCCTTCGGCACGGCGGCGACGAAGCCCCGCAGCATCCAGACCGCGAACGGCAGCGAGAAGCCGAGGTAGGTGAGGATCAGGCTGGGCAGGGTGTTGTAGAGCCCGAGCCGCTGGATCATCAGGAACAGCGGGATGACCAGCGCCTCCAGCGGGATCATCTGCACCACCAGCAGCATGATCAGGAACGACGTCCGCAGCTTGAACCGGAACCGGGCCACGGCGGTGGCGGCGAGCAGCGCGACCAGGCCGCTGAGCAGCACAGTGGAGACCGCGACCAGCGCGCTGTTGAGGAAGAAGTCGGCGAAGGTCACGCCCGGGATCAGGTTGCCGGTGAGGATCTGCCGGTAGTGCTCCAGCGTCGGCTCGGACGGCACCGGCCGGGGCGTGGACGAGAAGATCTCCGAACTCGGCTTCAGCGAGGTGGCGATCATCCAGTAGACCGGGAACGCGGCGAAGAGCGCGACCAGCAGCCCCGCGCCGTTGAGGGCGATCCGCTTCACGCCTGCACCGCCTCCACGTCGCGTCACGCGTCCTCCTCCTGCTTGAGCACCATGCGGACGTAGAGGCCGGTCACCACCAGCAGGATCAGGGTGAGGATCACCGCGATCGCCGCGCCGAGGCCGTACTTGGGCGGGGGCGAGAACGCCTCCGCGTACGAGTAGATGGAGAGCATGAACGTCGGCCGGTCCTGCGTGCCGCCGGCCAGCACGAACTGCTGGGTGAAGACCTTGAAGTCCCAGATGGTGGAGAGCACGATCAGGATCCCGAACACCGGCCGCAGCAGCGGGAAGGTGATCTTCCAGAACACCCGCCACGGCCCGGCGCCGTCGACCCGCGCCGCCTCGTGCAGCTCGCTCGGCACGCTCTTCAGCCCGGCCAGCACGCTCACAGCGATGAACGGGAACGAGTGCCAGACCACCACCAGGGTCAGGATCGAGAAGAACAACAGGGGCGAGTTGAACCAGCCGTACCCGGTCCAGTCGCTGCGCCCGAAGAGGCTCTGCGAAAGCCCGTCGGGCAGCGCGTTGAACAGCCAGGTGACCAGGCCACTGGTGTCGTCGAAGATCCACTTCCAGACGATCGTGCCGGTCAGCGCCGGGGTGGCCCAGGCGAGCATCACGCAACTGGCGACGAAGGTGGCCATCCGCTTGCCGAGCCGGTTGAGCAGCAGCCCGACCAGGGTGCCCAGGATCATGGTGAGCACGACATTGGCGGCGGCGAAGAGGACGGTGTTGCGCAGCACCGTCAGGAAGAACGGGTCGCCGAGGATCTCGGTGTAGTTGCCGAGCCCCACCCACGGCCACTCGCGGTCACCGCGCAGCTGGCGGACGTTGTTGAGCTGGTGGAAGGACATCACCACCACCTGGCCGAGCGGCCAGAGCAGCAGCACGCCGATGATCACCAGGCAGGGCAGGAGCAGCAGGTAGGGCAGGCGGTCCACCCGGCGGCGCCGCCGCGCGGGGGTCTCCCGCGCGGCGGCCGCCTCCGGCGCCTCGGTCAGCGTGGTCACTTGGCGTTGAGGATGCTTTCCATCTCCGCGGCCGCGTCGGCGGTAGCCTTCTCGACCGTCTTCTGACCCTTCATGACCGAGCTGTTCATCGCCTGGGTCACCGTCTTGGTGCGGCTGACCTCCACCCACTTCGGGGTGAGCGGCGTGAGCTTGGTGTTCTGCATCGTGGTGGCGAACGCCGCCATGATCTTGTCGCTGGCGTACTTGTCGCCACCGACCAGGTCCTTGTAGACCGGGAAGAAGCCGAGGCTGTCGGCGAAGGCCTGGTCGTTCTTCTTGCTCAGCAGCACGGTCAGGTAGTCCCACGCGAGGCTCTGCCGCTCGCTGTCCTTCCAGATCGCGATGTCGGAGCCGCCGGCGAAGCCGGGCGCGGCCTTGCCGTCCGGGCCGGGGATCGGGAACGTGCCCCAGACCTTCTCGATCTCCGGGTTGTCCTTCTTGATGGCGCCCTGCTGCCAGCTGCCGCCGAAGGCCATCGCCGCGTTGCCGGTGGCGAACTGGGTCCGGGCGTCGATCTCGTTCCAGCCCGCGGCGGCCGTCGGTGCCACCTTGTGCACCGTCACCAGGTCGGTCCAGAACTTGACGGCCTTCTGCGCCTCCGGCGTGGTGTAGCCGGACTTCCAGGTGTCGCCCTGCTGGGTGGCGATCTCGGCGCCCGCGCCCCAGAGGAACGAGTAGAACGGCAGCTCGGAGTTGCCCGGCAGGGCGATGCCGTACTTGCCCGGCTTCTTGGCCTGCACGGCCTTGGCGGCGGCCACCAGCTCGTCCCAGTTCGTCGGCGGCTTCACGCCCGCCTCGGCGAACCAGTCGGTGCGGTAGTACATCGCCCGGACGCCGGCGTACCACGGCACGCCGTACTGCTTGCCGTCGAGCTGGGCGTTCTTCACCAGGTCGGGGAGGATGTCCTTGCCCTCGGCCCAACCGTTCATCTTGTCGGTGACGTCGGCCAGCGCCTCCTGCGCCGCCCAGCCCTGGGTCTCGGTGTTGCCCAGCTCGGTGACGTCCGGCCCCTCACCGCCGGCGAGGGCGGCCTGGAACTTCTTCGGCGCCTCGAGCCAGGGGATGTACTGGACCACCACGTCGGTGTCCGGGTGCTTCTGCCGGAACTCGGCCTCGACGCCGTCGAGGAACTTGGTCTGGGCCTCGCTTCCCTCGCCCATCATCCAGACCGTCAGCTTGCTGTTGTCTGCGGCCTTCTCGTCATCGGAGCCACCGCAGCCGGCCAGCACCATCGCGGCCGAGGCCACGACGGCGGTGACCGGGGCCAGCCGCTTCCACCTGTTCACGCCATATCTCCCTCGCGCCACTTGGCACTAACCTTCTCCGCCGCACCTTAGTAGGAAAAAATCCTTTACGACAGTGGGCGGTTCGGCGGAAGAGAGGCGACGGTACCGCAGGGCAGGATCCTGCGGGGGTCGGCACCGGGGCGAATCCGGTCGTACCCACGCGAACGGGCGCCCGACCTGCCGGTCGGACGCCCGTCGAGTTCAGGCTGTGATTGTTACCGGTGGGTGACGCTGCGGCGACGACCCACGCCGGCGACCAGCGCCACGGCGATGGCGGCCAGCACGACCTGGACCAGCAGCTCCCCCCAGTCGATACCGGCGGTCTCGGTGGCGATGCCCACCGCCCGAGCCAAGACGGTGCCCAGCAGCGCGGCGCCGACACCGATCAGCATGTGCAGCCACATCGGCATGTTCTGGCGGCCCGGCACGAGCAGGCGACCCAGAGCGCCGACGATCAGACCAACGATGAGCGCAGTGATGATGCCCCAAACGGTGAGCTCCACGTCGCCCTCCTTCGGATGAAAGAAATGAGTTCCACGATCTGTGGTGTTCCTGTCGTGACCGATAGGTTCCCTGCCCGCCACAGCCCCAAACCGGCTTTCCGGGACACCGGATGGCCCGCCCGCCCAGACGGGACGCCGACGCGGAAAAAGGCCGGGCGGGCGACGTCAACGCCCCGGAATGCGGAGTCCGGACACCTGCTCACGCAGCCCGCGCCCCCGCCGGTCGGCCCCACCCCAGGCGTACGGGAGGCCGACCGGACCGTCGGCGGACGCGAAACGGGCGCCCGACCCGGTGGTCGGACGCCCGTCGAACGCGGTGCGGGGGTTACCGGTGGGTGACGCTGCGGCGACGACCCACACCCGCGACCAGCGCCACGGCGATGGCGGCCAGCACGACCTGGACCAGCAACTCCCCCCAGTCGATACCGGCGGTCTCGGTGGCGATGCCCATCGCCCGAGCCAGGACGGTGCCCAGCAGCGCGGCGCCGACACCGATCAGCATGTGCAGCCACATCGGCATGTTCTGGCGGCCCGGCACGATCAGGCGACCCAGAGCGCCGACGATCAGACCAACGATGAGCGCAGTGATGATGCCCCAAACGGTGAGCTCCACGTCGCCCTCCTTCTGCGGATAATCAATTCCACGGTCTGTGGTGTTCCTGTCGTGACCGCAATGTGCCCGAAGCGTCGAAAAGCCAAACCGGCTCGTACCCGGACAGGCGGCGTCGGCCGTCAATGGCGCGCCGCGGTGAATACCGCCGCGGAACCGTCCGCGCAGGTGGCGGCCCGTCCCGTCGCGGGCCGGCCCGCCCTCGGGGCGGACCGCGAAACTCTTCGGACGCGAACGGCCGGCGCCCCGGCCCGGGCGGGACCACCGAGGTCCGCTGCCCGGCCGGGGCGCCGGCCGTCGTACGTCGTCATCCGCCGGCGGACCGGCGGCGCGTCACTTCTTGCCGGGGGCCTTGCCGTCCCCGGAGTCGGACGAGAGCGCGGCGATGAAGGCCTCCTGGGGGACCTCCACGCGGCCCACCATCTTCATCCGCTTCTTGCCCTCCTTCTGCTTCTCCAGCAGCTTGCGCTTGCGGCTGATGTCACCGCCGTAGCACTTGGCGAGCACGTCCTTGCGGATCGCGCGGATGGTCTCCCGCGCGATCACGCGGCTGCCGATGGCCGCCTGGATCGGCACCTCGAACTGCTGGCGCGGGATCAGGTTGCGCAGCTTCGCCGCGATGGTGACCCCGTAGTTGTACGCCTTGTCCTTGTGCACGATCGCGCTGAACGCGTCCACCGGCTCGCCGTGCAGCAGGATGTCGACCTTGACCAGGTCGGACGACTGCTCGCCCGAGGGCTCGTAGTCCAGCGAGGCGTAGCCCTTGGTGCGGCTCTTCAACTGGTCGAAGAAGTCGAAGATGATCTCCGCGAGGGGCAGCGTGTAGCGCAGCTCCACCCGGTCGGCGGAGAGGTAGTCCATGCCGAGCAGACTCCCCCGGCGGCCCTGGCAGAGCTCCATCACCGCGCCGACGTAGTCGTTCGGGGTCAGCACGGTGGCGCGCACGACCGGCTCGTACACCTCGGCGATCTTGCCCGTGGGGTACTCGCTCGGGTTCGTCACGACGATCTCCTGGCCGTCCTCCGTGATGGCCCGGTAGACCACGTTCGGCGCGGTCGAGATCAGGTCGAGGTTGTACTCGCGCTCCAGCCGCTCCCGGATGATCTCCAGGTGCAGCAGGCCGAGGAAGCCGCAGCGGAAGCCGAAGCCGAGCGCACCCGACGTCTCCGGCTCGTAGTCGAGCGCGGCGTCGTTGAGCTTGAGCTTGTCGAGCGCCTCGCGCAGGTTGGGGTAGTCGGAGCCGTCGATCGGGTAGAGGCCCGAGTAGACCATCGGCTTCGGGTCCTTGTAGCCGCCCAGGGCCTCGGCGGCCGGCCGGGAGTTGATGGTGACCGTGTCACCCACCCGGGACTGGCGGACGTCCTTCACGCCGGTGATCAGGTAACCCACCTCGCCGACGCCGAGCGCGTCGGCCTTCACCATCTCCGGCGAGATGACGCCGATCTCCAGCAGCTCGTGCACGGCGGCGGTGGACATCATCTTGATCCGGTCACGCGCGCTGATCCGCCCGTCGATGACCCGGACGTAGGTGACCACGCCCCGGTAGACGTCGTAGACCGAGTCGAAAATCATCGCGCGGGCGGGCGCTTCGGCGTCGCCGACCGGGGGCTTGAACTGCCGGACGATCTCGTCGAGCAGGTACGGCACGCCCTCGCCGGTCTTGCCGGAGACCCTGATGCAGTCCGCCGGGTCGCCGCCGATGAGGCGCGCCAGCTCCTCGGCGTACTTCTCCGGCTGGGCGGCCGGCAGGTCGATCTTGTTGAGCACCGGGATGATGTGCAGGTCGTTCTCGAGCGCCAGGTAGAGGTTCGCCAGGGTCTGCGCCTCGATGCCCTGCGCGGCGTCGACCAGCAGGATCGCGCCCTCGCAGGCGGCCAGCGACCGGGACACCTCGTAGGTGAAGTCGACGTGGCCCGGAGTGTCGATCATGTTGAGCACGGCGGTCTCGCCGGCCCGGTCACCCTCCCGGACGGTCCAGGGCATCCGGACGGCCTGGCTCTTGATCGTGATGCCGCGCTCGCGCTCGATGTCCATCCGGTCGAGGTACTGCGCACGCATCTGCCGGGGGTCGACCACGCCGGTGAGCTGCAACATCCGGTCGGCCAGGGTCGACTTCCCGTGGTCGATGTGGGCGATGATGCAGAAGTTCCTGATGCGCGCCGGGTCGGTGGCACCAGGAGCGTTCGCGCCGGAATCGAGCGTCGGTGGCACAGCGGTCCGTTCTGGTCGGCTGACGTGAGCGGGCCGGCACGACGCCGGCCCCCTCTATGCTCCCACGTCCCCGCCGCGCGCCCACTGCGCGGGCGATCCCCGCCGCCGAGGATCACCTGCGGACCCCACGCCGGGCACGCCGGCGCACGGCGTCACTGCGCCGACGCCCCGGCCGACGTCACTCGGCGGGCGGCTCGACGAAGAGGGCGGCGAGCCGGGGCAACCGCCGCCTGGCCTCCTCCTCGTCGTCGAAGTCCCAGAGGTCGTTGAGGTCCGGCACCGGCGCCGGCTCCCGGTCCGCCGGCAGTTCGGTGGCGGTGGCCCTGCGGTAGGCGTCCCACGGCACCGCCAGCATCTCCTCGGCCGAGAACTCCTCGCCGCTGACCGACGCCGCCCGCACCTGCGGCAGCCCGGCCAGCGAGTCCGGGTCGCCGACGGCGCGGGCGAAGACCTCGCGGCCCTGGGCCATCAGCCAGCCCCGGAAGTGGTGGAAGCCCTCGTCGGACACCCCGCCGTTGATCAGGTAGGCCGCACCCCAGAGGTCGGCCTTGTGCGAGGCCGACAGCACCCGGGCCTGGTGGCGGGCGTACCCGACGATGTCGTCCGGGTCGCGCTCGGCGAGCAGGGCGACGGCCCGCGCGGCGACCGCGTACGGCTCTCCCCCGCCGCCCGCCCGGGCCCGGTCGATCAACTGCCAGAAGTCGTCGGTCCTCATGGCCTGGCAGTCTGGCAGACCGCGCCGCCCGTCCCGCCGCAGCGGGAACACCCCGACGAGTCGCGGCCCGGGTCACGGTGCCCCGCGCCTCGTGCAGCATGGTGACGTGACCCCGACGTTCCCGCCCCCGGTGCCGTACCACGCCACCGCCCGCCGGCCGGCGTGGGAGACGCTGCCCGCGGCCCTGCGCACCGCGATCGCCGCCCGGATCGGCGCCCCGGTGGTCGCCGCCCGCGTGGCCGGCGCCGGCTTCACCCGGGGCTTCGCCGCCGTCCTCACCACCGCCGCCGGGGACCGGGCCTTCGTCAAGGCCGCGTCCGCCGCCGAGCAACCGCGCCTGGTCGACTGGTACGCCCGGGAGGCCGCGATCCTCGACCGGCTGCCGGACGGCCTGCCGGCTCCCCGCCCCCGCTGGACGCTGTACGAGGCCGGCTGGTTCGCGCTCTGCCTGGACGCCGTCGACGGCCACACGCCCCGGCTGCCCTGGGACCCGGCCGAGCTGACCGCCACCCTCGCCGGATACGCCGAGGTCGCCGCCGCGCTGGCCGCGCCCCCGGCCCCGCTGGCCGCGCTCGGGCTGCCCCACCTCGCCGACCTGGCCCGCGAGGACATCCTCTGGTGGGGCGAGGTGGCCGCCGGCCGGGAGCCGTCGCCACCGCTGCCCGAGCAGGTGCGCGACCGCCTGCCCGACCTGGTCGCGCTGGAGTCCCGCCTCCCCGGGTACGCCGCCGGGGCGAGCGGCCTGATCCACGGCGACCTCCGGCTGGACAACGTGCTGATCGACGGGACCGGCCGGGCCTGGCTCTGCGACTGGACCTGGCTCTGCCACGGTCCCGCCTGGTTCGACCTGGCCAGCCTGCTCCTCACCGCGTACGCCGGCGGCCTGGACGCCGACGCGCTCTTCGCCCGGCATCCGGCGGCGGCGGGCGCGCCCCCGGACGCACTGGACGTCACGCTGGCCGCCCTGTCCGGCTACTTCCTCACCACGGCCGCCTCGGCGCCCGCGACGGCGTCGCCGCACCTGCCGGCGCACCAGCGGTGGAGCGGCGAGCAGTCACTCGCCTGGCTCGCCCGCCGGCAGGGCTGGGCCTGACCCCCGGTGCCCTCGGCCGGCACCCGGGCCTCTCCGCACGCGCCGGCCGGACTCCCCGCCCCGGCTGCCCGTGCCCGGCCGGTGTCCGGCTCCCGACCGGCCTGTCCGGCCCGCGCCCGACCGGCCTGTCCGGCCCGCGCCCGACCGGCCTGTCCGGCCCGTGCCTGTCCGGCCCGCGCCCGAGCGGAGCCGCCCCACCAGGGCCTGGGCGGAGCCGTTTTGGCTCGTCCCGGGCGACCTGGTAACCTGGCTTTTCGCGCAGCGATGACGCCTGCTCGTCGCGCGCAAAAGCAGACCAACCCGAGCTATCAAGACGAGGCTGTCGCGTGGCGAACATCAAGTCCCAGATCAAGCGCAACCGGCAGAACGAGAAGCGCCGGCTGCGTAACAAGTCGGTCAAGTCGTCGCTGAAGACCGCCGTCCGGAAGTTCCACGAGGCCGCGGAGGCTGGTGACGTCGAGAAGGCCACCATCCTCATGCGCGACGCCTCGCGCAAGCTGGACAAGGCAGTCAGCAAGGGCGTGATCCACTCGAACCAGGCCGCGAACCGCAAGTCCGCGATCGCCAAGCGCGTGGTGTCGCTCTCCGCCTGACGCGGCGACCTCAGACCCGACCGGAAGCCCCGGGCACTCCCCGGGGCTTCCGGCTGTCTGCCCTTCTGCGTTCCGCACCGCCACCCGGCCGGGAGAAACCGGCCGGGCTTCCGGCGTGCCGAGGATCACGGCTGCGCATGCCGACGATCACGGCTGAGCGGGCTGCGGATCACGGCCGAAACAGGCGGACGGTCACGGCTGGACGGGCCGGCGGGTCTCCGTCCCGTCACCGGCCGCCCGCGCCACCGGCTCGGCCGTGACGACCACGCCGGGCACGCTGTGCGTGATCCAGTCGACCCTGGCCCGCCCGACCACGGGCTGCATCTGCTGGCGGAAGCGGTCCCGCTCCTGCTCCGGCACGAGGGCCGCGGACCGGACCACCATGGCGGCCACCATGTCGTTGAGCTTCACCATCACCGCCACCGTCGCGGGCAGGATCAGCACCGCCCACCAGGTGACCAGCTCGGCGAGGGCGAGCAGCGCGGCGAGCGCGACGGCGCCCTCGAAGAAGAGAAAGCAGAGCACCCCGCCCGGGTTGACGACGCGCAGCCCGAGGACCCGGGCGTAGAGCGGCCGGTAGCGCTCCTCGTCGGCGGGGATCGTGGCCCACGAGCCGCGGAGGGCTCCGCTCACCGGGCGCCACCCTGCCGGGCGGCCGCGACCGAGAAGACGGCCCGCTCCAGCGCGTACGCCCGGTCGTCCGCCCCGCCCTTGACGGCCGCGTTGCACTCGGCGGCGGCCCGCATCGCCTCGACCAGGCCCTCGGGCGTCCATCCGCGCCCCTGGCGCTGCGCCCGCTCGATCTTCCACGCCGGCATGCCCAGGCTGCTCGCCAACTGGTAGGGGCTGCCCCGACCGGCGGACGCCACCCGGGCCACGGTGCGTACGCCGTCGGCGATCGCGTCGGCGATCGGCACCGGGTCGACCCCGACATGCAGCGCCCAGCGCAGCGCCTCCAGGGCGGCCGGCACGTTGCCGACCATGGTGGCGTCGGCGACCGTGAAGCCGCTCACCTCGACCCGGCCCCGGTAGTAGCGGGCGACCGTGTCGGCGCCGATCCGGCCGTCGGTGTCGGCCATCAGCTGGGAACAGGCGGCGGCCAGCTCGCGCAGGTCGTTGCCGACCGCCGCGATGAGCGCCTCAGCGGCGTCGTCGGTGCACTTCCCGCCGGCGCGGCGGATCTCGTCGCGGACGAACGCCACCCGGTCGCGGTGCCCCTTGAGTTTGGCCGCCGGCACGACCGTCGCGCCGGCCGCCTTCAGCCCGTCGGCGAACGCCTTGCCCTTGGCCCCACCGAGGTGCAGCACGACGAGCTGCACCTCGGGGTCGGGGTTCTTCGCGTACGCCAGCAGGGCCGCCACCAGGTCCTTACGGGCGTCCTGGCCGGCGCGGAGCACCAGCACCCGCCGCCCGCCGAAGAGGGAAGGACTGAGCATCTCGGCGATCTCGCCGACGGTCAGGGCGCCGGCCTGGTACTCGCGGACGTCCACGTCGGGGTCAACACTGCGGGCCCGGGCGACGGCTTCGGTGACCGCGCGCGTGGCGAGCAGCTCCTCGTCGCCGAGGACGAGCAGAATGGGAGCGAGGCTGGCGGCGGTCACGCCGCCCATATTCGCACGGCCGGCGGCCCGATCCAGCCTGCTCATCCGCACTGTGACGGCAGAGCCCGCACTCAGTGCAAATCCAGACATTTATCTCAGTACGCCGCCAAAGCCGAGAATTGGCATCGACTCCTACGGCTGTCGGCCTGGCGGGATGCCGCGCGTCACGACCGCGAGGCCCGACCGGCCGAGCACCGCCGCCACGTCCCCGTCGGTGTCGGTACGCAGCACCCGCGCCCCGCCCCGGACCAGCCGCCCCAGCACCGCCGGGTGCGGATGCCCGTACGTGTTGCCGGCCCCGACCGGCACCAGGGCGACCGCCGGGCGGACCGCGTCCAGGAAGGCCGGATCCTGGTAGGCGGAGCCGTGGTGGGCCACCTTCAGCACGTCGGCCCGCAACCCGCCCGGCACGGCACTGTCGAGCAGCGCCCGCTGCTCCTCGGTCTCGGCGTCGCCGGCGAGCAGGACCCGCACCCCGGCGACCGTGGCGAGCAGCACCAGCGAGTTGTTGTTCGGGTCCGACCGGGTGCCCCGAAGCGGGTGGGGCGGACCGACGACGACCAGATCGAGCACGCCCTCCCGGTACCGCCAACCGGCCCGGCCGGCGATCACCTCGGTCGAGTGCGCCGCCGCCTCGGCGCGGACGAGATCCCGCCCGGCCGCCGGCTCCGCCCACTGCGGAGCGAGTACGGCGTCCACCGGCCGTCCCCGGAACACGCCCGCCACACCGCCCGCGTGGTCGACGTGGAAGTGGCTGAACACCAGCAGCGCGACCTCGCGTACGCCGAGCCGGCGCAGACAGCCGTCCGCCGCCGCCGGATCCGGCCCGGCGTCGACCACCACCGCCCGGCCCGGGGCGACCGGCAACACGACGGTGTCGCCCTGGCCGACCGCGCAGGCGGCGACCACCCAGTTCGCCGGGGGCCAGCCGGGGGCCGCCAGCCGCACCGGCAGCGCGCCGGCCACCACCGCGACGACGACCACCGCCACCAGCCGGCGGACCACCGGGCGTCGGGCGGCCACCAGCAGCGCGACGGTCAGCCCGGCCAGCAGGAGGGCCCCGGGAACCCCGCCCGGCCACGGCAGCGTCCCGGCCGGCAGCCGCGCCCGTGCCGCGCCACCGTGACCAGCCACCAGGCCGGCCAACTGGCCAGCCAGGCGAGGAACTCGGCCCCGGCGGGCCAGACGGGCGACACCGCCGCCGCCAGCACGCCGAGCACCGTGGCGGGCGCGATCGCCGGCACCGCGAGCAGGTTCGCCGGCACGGCGACCAGGCTCACCGTGCCCGAGATCCCGGCCACCACCGGGGCGCAGGCGAACTGCGCGGCGGCCGGCACCGCCAGTGCCTCGGCGAACCCGGCCGGCACGCCGCGGCGGCGCAGCCCGTCGCGCCACCTCGGAGCGAGCAGCAGCAGGCCGCCGGTGGCCAGCACGGAGAGCGCGAAGCCGGCGTCACCGGCCAGTTCCGGGTCGAACAGCAACAGCACGGCCACGCCGGCGGACAGCGCGGGCAGGGCCGCCCGGGGACGCCCGGCCGCCAGCGCGGCCAGCCCGATCGCGCCCATCGTGGCGGCCCGCACCACGCTCGGCGAGGGGCGGACCAGGACGACGAACCCCACCAGGGCCAGCCCGCAGAGCCCGGCGGCCAGCCAGGGGCCGGCCCTCGCCCAACGGGCCAGCAGCAGCACGGCGCCGACGACGATGGCCACGTTGGAGCCGGAGACGGCGTTCAGGTGGGTCATGCCGGTGGCGAGGAAGTCCTCCTCCACCGTGGGCGGCAACCGGCTCGTGTCGCCCACGACCAGGCCGGGCAGCAGGCCGCCCTGCTCGTCGGGGAGCGGCGCGCAGGCGCGTTGCAGGCCGGCGCGGAGCGCCCCGGCCGCCCGCTGCGACGTCGGCGCGGCACCGTGCCGCTCCGGCGGGCCCGCGGCGCTCAACACGGCGGCCGTCAGGTCCCCGCCGCGCGGGACGGCCAGCCTCCCCTCGGCGGTCAGCCGCTGCCCGGGCAGCAACCCCTTCCAGCCCGGGTCGGCGGCGAGGACCAGCACGCGGACCGGCGCGACGACCCGCCGCCCGTCCGGGCCGGTGACCCCGGTCAGCTCGCTCGGCACGAGCAGGGTGGCCGGCCGCCCGGCGACACCGCGTACGGGGCGGGGATCGTCGCGGACGACCAGTTCGGCGGTGACGACGGCACGCTCCTCCACCAGTGCGCGTACCGGCCCGGCGTCGCGGAGGGACACCCGGGCGGCGGTCGCCGTCGCGCCGCAGACCACGCCGATCAGCACCGCGACGGCGATCCAGCCGTACCGCCGGACGGGGGCGGACGGCCGGCCGAGGACGCCGACGAGGTGGAGCCCGGCCAGGCCCGCCACCCCGGCGGCCACCGCCGCCAGCAACAGCGTCACGCCGGCGGTCAGGTGCAGCCCGGCCAGCGCGGCGAGCCAGGCCGCCACGGCCAGGCCGGCCAGCCGCAGGTCCGGCTCCTCCGCCGGCCGGCGCCCCACGGCGCCCGGCGTGCCGCCGACGGCAGCCGTCACCGGCGACGGTCCCTCGGCCCGCGCCGGCGTTCCGCCCGCGGTCACACCGTCACCAGGTCCTTGAGCTGCTCGTACCGGGCGTCGCCGATGCCGTCGACCTGGCGCAGGTCGCCGACCGAGCGGAAGCCGCCCTGCTGGTCGCGGTGGTCGAGGATGCGCTGGGCGAGCACCGGACCCACTCCGGGCAGGGCGTCGAGCTGCGCGAGCGTCGCGGTGTTCAGGTTGAGCCGGCCGCCCGCGCCGGGTGCCGCTCCCGGAGCCCCGCCGGGCGCCGCGCCGGGCGGTGGTGTCGCGCCCGGCGCGGCGGCGACGCCGACCAGGATCAGCTCCCCGTCGGTGACCTTCCGGGCCGGGTTGAGCAGGGCCACGTCCACTCCGGGCAGCGCCCCGCCGGCCGCCTCGACCACGTCGGCGACCCGGGCGCCGGCCGGCACCCGGACCAGCCCGGGACGGCGTACCTTGCCGGCGACCGCGACCACCAGCTCGCCGGCGGGGGACACCCCCGGCTCCACCGGCCCGGTCGCCGACACCACGGGCGGCTCGGCGGTGGCCACCGGCCGGACCGGCTCGGCCTGCGGTCGGGACCGCCAGGCCCAGAAGCCGGCCCCGAGCACCACCAGCACGGCGACGACGGCCAGCGCCCGCACACCCCGCCGCCCGGGGTCGAACGCGCCCGGCCCCGGCAACCGGGAGGACGTCGCCGCCTCGGCCGTGGCCGCCGTGGTCCCGGGCGGCGGATCGGGTTCCGGCGGCGCCGTCCGCCCGGCCGGGACCGGGGCGAGGGCCGGCGCCGACCGGAACGCCGGAGCGGTGCCGGGACCGGGCCCCGGCCACGACTCCGGGTCGGTCCCGGCCGGTGCCGACGGAGACCATCCGGTGTGCTCGGCGAACCGGGCCTCGCGCGCCGGCGTACCGGCCGAGGGCGGGCCCGTCACCAGCCGGCGCAGCCGTTCCCGGACCACCGTCTCCTCGTCGTCTGACACGACGCGAGGCTAGGACCGCGGTGGCCGTCCGGAGGGGGCCGCGAGGCCGGCTGTGGACGGCGCAGCCCCCTGTGGACAACCGCCTGATCATGCCCAAGCTGTGCTAGGCCCCGGCAAGCCGCAGGTCAGCGCGCCTCCGGATCCGGACCGAAGACCGACCGTCCCCCGTCGACCGGCAGGGTCACCCCGTTGACGAAGCCCGCCACCGGCGACAGCAGGTACGCGACGGCCTCCGCCACCTCCTCCGGCCGGCCGATCCGGCCGACCGGGTGCAGCCGGGTCAGCTCGGCGTCGATCCACTCCGCCGCGGCCGGCTCCTGCCCGGCCAGGAAGGCGGCGTGCCGTTCGGTGGCGATCGAGCCCAACGCCACGGTGTTGGTCCGAATGCCCTGTGGGCCGTACTCGACGGCCAGCGACCGGGTCAGCCCCTCGACGGCGGCCTTCGCGGTCGCGTACGGCAGGCAGCCGGGCACCGGCCGCCGAGCCTGGTGGGAGGAGACGTTCACGATGGCCCCGCCCGTGCCGGCCGCCAGGTAACGGCGCACCGCCGTCGCCGCACCGACCACGGCGGAACGCAGGTTGCGCCCGATCAGGTCGAGCACCTCGCCGACCGGATCGGCGTGCAGCGTGGCGTCCCGGAACACCGCCGCGTTGTTGACCCAGCCGGTCAGCGGCCCGGTCTCCTCGGCGAGGTCGGCGGCCCGGGCGGCGACCTGCTCATCGCCGGCGTCACCGACGACCGCCGCCAGCCGGTCGGCGGCCGGGTGCGCGGTCAGCCAGGCCACCGCGTCGGGATCGTGCTCCACGACCACGACCGCGTCCCCCGCGCCGAGGAGCCGCTCCACGACGGCCCGGCCGATCCCGCGCCCGCCACCGGTCACCACACAGGACATCGCATCCTCCCCGACTCCGTCGGCGGCGCCGCCGGCCGCGTGTCGGCCGCCCCCGCTGCCCCGTCCGGTGGGGCAGCTCGACAGCGTCGGCGGGGCACGACCCGTCGCGGAATCGACGTTAGCCGGTGACGGGCGGCCGGCGGTGCACGACCACGCAGGCCAGGCCCGGCCCGGCGTGCGCGGCGACCACCGCGCCCGCCTCCGAGACGTACGCGTGGTGCAGGCGGTCGCCCAGCCGGGCGGTCAGTGTCTCCAGCAGCGCCTCGGCCCGCTGTGGCGCGGCCAGGTGGTGCACGGCCAGGTCGACGTCGTCGTCGCCGGCCGCCTCGACGGCCAGGTCGACGAGCCGGGCCACGCCCCGGCTGGCGGTGCGCACCTTGTCCCTGACGACGATCGCCCCGTCCGGCATGTGCATGATCGGCTTGACCGACAGCGCGGTGCCGAGCAGCGCCTCCGCGGCGCCGATCCGGCCGCCCCGGCGCAGGAACTCCAGCGTGTCGACGTAGAACCAGATGCTGGTGCGGTCGACCGCCGCCAGCGCCGCGTCGCGTACGCCCGGAAGGTCCCCGCCCCGCTCGGCCGCCGTGGCGGCGGCGACGGCCGGGAAGCCCAGGCCCATGCCGGTCGAGCGGCTGTCGACCACGGCGACCCGGTCGTCGAACTCGGCGGCGGCCAGCCGAGCGGCCTCCACCGTGCCGGAGAGCTCGGCCGACAGGTGCACCGACACGATGCCGTCGGCACCGGAGTCGAACAGGTCCCGGTACGTCCGCGCGAACTGCTCGGGGGCGGGGCGGGAGGTGCTCACCGAGACCCGTCGCCCGCCGAGCGCCCGGGTGGCGTCGGCCGGGGTGACCTCCACCCCCTCCAGCCCTTCCGCGCCGTTGAGCACGACGGTCAACGGCACCACTGTCAGCCGGCGGGCGTACAGCAGCTCGGGCGGAAGGTAGGCGGTGGAGTCGGTGACGACCGCGACGGGCATGCCCGGCACGCTAGCCGATCGCGGCGGGGAACGCCGGGGTCAGACGGCCTCGGTGGTGGCCGGCACAGTGATCAGGCCGACATTGTGGGCGCGCAGGTGCCAGCCCCGGGCGTCGTCGTGCCGCAGCTCCGTCCAGTGGCAGTTGGACAGCGACCCCACGGTACGCAGCACCGCGTGCTCCCAGCCGAGCAGCTGGCCGACGCCCTGCCGGGCGCCGCCGCCGTGGGTGGTCACCACGACGGTGCCACCGGGGGCCAGGTCGGCGGCGTCCTGGAACGCCGCGCCGATCCGCTTGCCGAGATCGTCGAGGGTCTCGATGCCGGAGCCCGGATCCGGGTCACCGGCCCGCCAGCGGGCGAACTCGGCGGGGTGTCGCTCGGCCGCCTCGGTGAGCACGAGGCCCTGCCAGAGCCCGAAGTGCCGCTCCCGCAGCCGCGGGTCGGTGCGCACCGGCAACCCGGTCAGCGCCGCCAGCGCGGCGGCGGTGTCCGCCGCGCGGCTCAGGTCGCTGGCGACGATGGCGTCCGGCCGCAGCGCGGCGAGCAGGGGCGCGGCGGTGCGGGCCTGCTCGCGGCCGAGGTCGTTCAGCGGCACGTCGGTCTGTCCCTGGACCCGGCTGGCGGCGTTCCAGTCCGTGTTGCCGTGCCGCCAGATGATCAGACGGGTCATTCCGCGGCGGCGGAGCCGGTGCCGGACTCGGCGTCGACCAGGTCCCGGTCGACGAACGGGATCGTCGGGCAGTCCTTCCAGAGCCGGTCGAGGGCGTAGAACTCGCGCTCCTCGGTGTGCTGGACGTGCACCACGATGTCGACGTAGTCCAGCAGCACCCACCGGCCGCCCCGCTCACCCTCGCGCCGGACCGGCTTGGCCTTCTCCGGAAGCTGGAGCAGGCGCTCCTCGATGGCGTCGACGATGGCGAGCACCTGACGCTCGTTCGGGGCGGCGGCGAGCAGGAACGCGTCGGTGATGGCGAGCTGGTCGCCCACGTCGATGATGACGATGTCCTGCGCCTTCTTGTCGGCCGCGGCCTGGGCGGCGGCGATCGCCAACTCGTGAGCGCGTTCGGAAACTGTCACCGTTCTCCTTCGATCAACCGTGCGATCCTCCAAGCCTCTCACACACGGCGGAATCCGGACTCGTCAGTTCTGACGCGTTACCCGGCCGAACCACCCGATACCGGGTCGAATCACTGCTGGTAGAGGCGCCGTTTGGCGATGTACTGCACCACACCGTCCGGCACGAGGTACCAGACCGGCTCCCCGCGGGCGACCCGCGCGCGGCAGTTCGTGGACGAGATGGCCATCGCCGGGACCTGCACCAGGCTCACCGTGTCGGCGGGCAGGTGCGCGTCGGTGAGCTCGAAGCCGGGCCGGGTCACCCCGATGAAGTGGGCCAGCTCGAAGATCTCGTCCAGGTCCTTCCAGGAGAGGATCTTCTCCAGCGCGTCGGCGCCGGTGATGAAGAAGAGCTGCACCTTCGGGCCGTACTCGGCGTGCAGGTCACGCAGCGTGTCGACCGTGTAGGTGGGCCCGCCCCGGTCGATGTCGACCCGGCTGACCTGGAAGCGGGGGTTGGAGGCGGTGGCGATCACCGTCATCAGGTAGCGGTCCTCGGCCGGGCTGACCGGCTGGTCCTCCTTCTGCCACGGCTGGCCGGTGGGGACGAAGACCACCTCGTCCAGGCCGAACCGGTCCGCCACCTCGCTGGCCGCGACGAGGTGCCCGTGGTGGATCGGATCGAAGGTCCCGCCCATGATGCCGATCCGCCGGATGTCCTCCTCCATCCGATGATCGTAGGCCGGGCACGGCCGACGGCGACCCGGGGCCGCCGGCCGTCCCGGCCTACGGTCCGCTCAGGCCGACGCGGCGGCCGTCGCCGTCCGGGCCACCAGCGCCCGGCGCAGGTCGTCGTCCAGGTCGGTGACCCAGCGCCGCAGGCCGGGCGTGAGGTCGTCCCGGGCCAGCAGGGCCGCGGCCAACTCCCGGGTGGGCTGCGCCACGGCGTACCGGGGGAAGGCCCGCACGGTGACATCGTCGGCCACCCAGGGGGTACGCAGCTTCGCCGCCGCCGGCATGTCGGCGAAGTACCGCTCGACGTACGGTGCGGTCAGCTCGGCCTGCTCCGGCTGCCAGAAACCCTCGGCGGTCGCCTCCACGAGGCGGTTGGACAGCTCGGTGTTGCGCACCACGATCTCCCAGGCGACCCGCTTGGCCTCCCCGTCCGGCAGCGCCGCCCGGCAGCAGGCGGCCCGCTCCGCCCCGGTGGCGCTACGGTCCGCGGCCGCCTCGGCGGCGATCTCCGCCTCGCCGGCCGCGCCCAGCACCACCAGACGCAGCAGCAGCGCCCAGCGCAGGTCGGCGTCGACGGCCAGGCCCTCCGGCACGCCGTCACCGGCCAGCCACCCGGCGAGCAGCCTGGTGTCGGTGGTGGCGGCGATCAGGCCCCGGGCGGCGGCGAGCTGCAACGAGCCCCCGGCCGGCGCCCCGGCGAGCAGCGCCGCGCACGCCCCGGCGACCCGGAGCAGGGCGGCGTCCCGGGCGAGCGGGTCCAGGTAGCGGTCGATCAGCCGGCGGCTCAGGGTGAGCACCTCCTCGGCGATCGTCACCTCCGTCTCGGCGGGCAGCGCCGCGGCGACCAGGGCGACCAGCGAGGTGACCGGGCGCTCCCCGTCGGTGGCCGCGTCGAGCGCCTCGCCCCAGAGCAGGGCCCGGGCCAGCGGGTCGGCGAGCCCCGGCAGCACCATGGGCACCGCGTCGGCCGAAGCCGGGTCGAGGCGGATCTTGGCAAAGGTCAGGTCGCCGTCGTTCGGCAGCAGCAGCCCGGTGGCCGCCTCGCCGAGCAGCGGGGTGAGCGTGGTCCGCCCGCCGTCGGCGTCCGGGTCCAGGTCGACCTCGAAGCGGCTCGCCGTGCCGTCGGCGTACCGGCCCACGCCGACGCGGTGCGGGCGCAGCACCGGGTGCGACGCGGGGGCGGTCTGCACGATCGCCGCGTCCCGCCAGCGCCCGTCGGCGTCGACCGAGGTCTCGATGCGCAGCGTGTTGACCTGTGCGCTGCGCAGCCACCGGTCGGCCCAGGCGCCCAGGTCCCGCCCGCCGGCGTCGCCGAGGGCGGCCAGCAGGTCGGTCAGCGTGGCGTTGCCGAACCGGTGCTTCGCGAAGTGCGCGTTCAGCCCGGCGAGGAACACCTCGTCGCCCAGCCAGGCGACGAGCTGCCGCAGCACGCTGGCCCCCTTGGCGTACGAGATGCCGTCGAAGTTGAGCAGGGCCTCGGCGGCGTCGGCGACCTCGGCCGGGGCGACGGGGTGGGTCGACGGCCGCTGGTCGGCGGTGTAGCCCCAGGACTTGCGGCGGATCGCGAAGGTCGTCCAGGCCCGGTCGAAGCGGGTCGCCTCGGCGGTCACCCGGGTGCCCAGGTACTCGGCGAAGGACTCGTTCAGCCAGAGGTCGTCCCACCAGCGCATGGTGACGAGGTCGCCGAACCACATGTGCGCCATCTCGTGCGCGATGGTGGTGGCGCGCACCTCGCGCTGGCTGTCGGTGACCGCCGAGCGGAACACGTAGTCGTCCCGGAAGGTGACCAGGCCGGGGTTCTCCATCGCGCCGGCGTTGAACTCGGGCACGAACGCCTGGTCGTACTTGCCGAACGGGTAGCGATCGGCGAAGAGTTGGTGGAAGCGGTCGAGGCACTGCTTCGTGACGGTGAGGATCTCGTCGAGGTCGGCGTCCAGGTGGGCGGCGAGGGAACGGCGGCAGTACACGCCGAGGGGGATGCCGTCGTGGGAGTCGCGGCGGACGTGCCAGGGGCCGGCGACCACCGAGAAGAAGTACGTGGCCAGCGGGGCGGTGGGGGCGAACTCCCAGCGCCCCGGCCGGGGGTTCGCGGCGAGCGCCCCGTTGGCGGCGACCGTCCACTCCGCTGGAGCGGTGACCGAGAGCGTCACCGGGGCCTTCAGGTCCGGCTGGTCGAAGGCGGCGAAGATGCGCGGCGCCTCGTCCAGGAAGGACATCGCATACAGGTACGTCTCGCCGTCGGCCGGGTCGACGAAGCGGTGCATCCCCTCGCCGGTGTTCGAGTACGCCATCTCGGCGGTGACGGTGAGCGTGTTCTCCGCCGCCAGGTCGGCCAGCGGGAACCGGCCGTCGGCCAGCGCGGCCGGGTCGAGGTCCCGGTCGTTGAGGCGTACCGTCAGCAGCTTCGCGGGCTTGACGTCGACGAAGGTCTGCGCCCCGGCGGCGGCCCGGAACCGGATGGTGGCGGTCGAGCGGAACCGCTCGCCGTCGCCGGTCAGGTCGAGGTCCACCTGGTAGGACTCGACGGTGATCGCCGCGCCACGCGCGGTCGCCTCTACACGGGTCAGGCTCGGCATCCGCTTATCCTGCCCGATGGGGATCCGCACGTGTTTCCCATGACCCCGTGGCACTGGAGGACTGAACCATGGCTTCGCACCCCAAGGGCGACTTCGACCTCTCCCGGGCGGTCTGGCAGCGGGCCGAAGGCGACACCTCCGAGAGCGCCGTCGAGGTGGCCTTCGTCGACGACCTGATCGGCATGCGCAACTCCGCCGAGCCGGACGGCCCCGTGCTCGTCTTCACCCAGGCCGAGTGGGACGCCTTCGTCGCCGGTGCCCAGGACGGCGAGTTCGACCTGGACTGAGCCGAGGACGCCGGTCGGGTCGGTCGGCGACACCGCCGTCGGCCCCCGGCCCGCCCCCGCGGGCGGGCCGGGCATCCCGTGGGCCGCGCGGCCCTAGTCGCCGTCGCCCCAGCCCAGCCCGCCGGGGCCGGGGGCGTGGTGGAAGCCGGGGTGGCCGGCCACGTCGACGCAGCGCTCGCCGTCCGGCCCGGACGCGCCGCAGAACAGCCGCTCGGCGTTCTGCCACGCCTCGGCCGGCGACAGCGCCGACGCGCCCAGGGCCAGCTCGGGTCGCAGCAGGCTCAGCGCCTCCGCGTATCCGACGGCGACCTCCCGGGCCGATTCCAGGTCGGGCGCGGTGAAGCCGAGGTGCACGGTGAAGAACCGGCCCGGCCGGGCCGGGCGGCGAGGCGGCGCGATCAACGGGGCGCCGGCCGCGTCCCGTGTCGCGCCGAGCGCCCCCAGCGCCTGCCGCTGCCGCCAGTACGGCGGCCTGTTGTCCCGCATGGGTCCTCCCGTGGCGATCGTGGACGCGGCCCTCCCCCAGGTGACCCGCCCGGGTTCCGGCCCGGCTGCCTGCCGTCGGCACGCCGTCGGCGGCCCGACCGGACCGCTCCCCCGAGCCAACCAGCTTTCCGCTCCCCTGGGAGGGGCCAGCGGGCGCGCCGTGCGCTGGCCCCCTCCCCTCACGTTCCGCCTGCCGCGGGATTGCGCCCGGCCGGCCTGGGTAGACGCAGAGGCATCGACGAGACCGGCCGGCCGGCAACGGCCGCCGCCCGCTGCAGGAGGCCCGATGGCGACCATCCCGACGGAGCGCAGCCCGGAGAGCTCGGTGGCGTTCCTGCGCGACGGCTACCGCTTCGTCGGCCGCCGCTGCGACCGCCACGGCGGCGACATCTTCCAGGCCCGGCTGCTGCTGGAGCGCACCATCTGCCTGCGCGGCCGCCCGGCGGCCGAGCTGTTCTACGACACCGAGCGGTTCGTCCGCGCGGGTGCGACCCCGATGCGGGCGCAGCGCACCCTGACCGGCCGGGGCGGCGTGCAGGGCCTGGACGGCGCCGACCACCGCGACCGCAAGGCCATGATCATGTCGATCATGACGCCGACCGCGGTCCGGCACCTCGGCCAACTCTTCGACGACGAGTGGCGGGCCCGCGTCCCGGCCTGGGAGGCGGGCGGGCCCGTCGTGCTGTACGACGAGGTCGGCCGGATGCTGACGCGCGCGGTCTGCGCCTGGGCGGGCGTGCCGCTGGCGGCCTCCGAGGTCGACCGGCGCACCGCCGACCTGCACGCGATGATCGAGGGGCCGGCGGCGCTCGGCCCCCGGCACTGGCGCGGCCTGCTGGGCCGCCGCCGGGGCGAACGCTGGATCGGCGGCGTCATCGACCGCGAGCGCGTCGGCACGCTCCCGGCGCCCGAGGGCAGCGCGCTGCGGGTGATCGCCGAGCACCGCGACGCCCGCGGGCGGCTGCTCCCGCGCCGGATCGCCGCCGTCGAACTGCTCAACGTGCTGCGCCCCACCGTCGCCGTCGACCGGTTCGTCGTGTTCGCCGCGCTCGCGCTGCACGACCACCCGTCCTGGCGGCAGCGGACCCGCGAGAGCGAGGAGGCCACCGAGAGCTTCGTGCAGGAGGTACGCCGCTTCTACCCCTTCTTCCCGGTGGCCGCCGCCCGGGTCCGTCGTTCCTTCGACTGGCAGGGTTACCACTTCCCGCGCGGCCGGCGGGTGCTGCTCGACCTGTACGGCACCGACCACCACCCGGAGCTCTGGCCCGAGCCGGAGCGGTTCCGCCCGGAGCGCTTCACCGGCTGGCGGGGCGACCCGTTCCGCTTCGTCCCCCAGGGCGGCGGGAACCATCTGTCCGGCCACCGCTGCGCCGGTGAGTGGATCACCATCGAGCTGATGAGGCGGGCGGTGACGAACCTGACCACCGCCATGCGCTACGACGTGCCCCCGCAGGATCTGGCGCTGAGCCTGAGCCGGATGCCGGCGCTGCCGCCCAGCGGCTTCGTGATCACGAACGTCCGCCGCACCGCCTGAGCGCACCACCCCGGCCGGTCTGGTCGGTCGGCGACCGGTGCCCGGGGACGGGCCGCCCGCTCCCGGCGCGCCGCCCGTGACCGCCCGACGGATCGGCGAACCGGTTTGACCGGCCGACATGCGGGCACCTGCTGCGGGCACCCACTGTCACCGGGAGACCCGTTGTCCTTCGACGCCAGCGAGTACGGCCGGCACGTGGCCCAAGTCCACGACGAGACGTACGCCCACCTCGCACCGGACGCCGCGACCGTCGACGACCGCGGGCTGCCGGTCGCGTACGTCCTGCCGCTGCGCTGGACCGACGACGCCGGGCTCCCCGCGCTGACCGGCTACCTGCGCTGGCTCAGCTCGCGGGTCGACGTGACCGTGGTGGACGGGTCGCCGCCGGAGCTGTTCGCCCGGCACCGGGTGGCCTGGCGGGAGCTGGTCCGGCACCTGCCACCCGATCCTGCCGTACGGGGCGTCAACGGGAAGGTGACCGGCGTGCTCACCGGCGTCGCCGCGGCCCGGCACGAGCACGTGGTGATCGCCGACGACGACGTCCGGTACGACGAGGCGGGGTTGCGCGCCGTGCACCGGCTGCTCGACCGGGTGGACCTGGTCCGGCCGCAGAACTACTTCGACCCGCTGCCCTGGCACGCGTGGTGGGACACCGGGCGGACCCTGCTCAACCGGGCGCTCGGCGCGGACTACCCCGGCACCCTGGCGGTGCGCCGGAGCACCTTCCTCGCCATGGGCGGCTACGACCCGGACGTGCTCTTCGAGAACCTGGAGCTGATCCGCACCGTGCGCGCGTACGGGGGCACCGAGGCGACACCCGCCTGGCTGCACGTACGCCGGCTGCCGCCCGACACCGCCCACTTCCTGCGCCAGCGGGTGCGCCAGGCGTACGACGACCTGGCCCAGCCGGCCCGCCTGGTGGCCTCGCTCGCGGTCCTGCCGGCGCTGGCCGCGGCGGTCGCGGCCCGGCGACCGGGGCTGCTGCTCGGCGCGGCCGGGACCACCGTGGTGCTGGCCGAGGCGGGCCGGCGCCGGGCCGGCGGCAGCGCGGTCTTCCCGCCGACCGCCGCCCTGGCGGCGCCGCTCTGGGTGCTGGAACGCGGCGCGTGCAGCTGGCTCGCCCTCGGCCGGCGACTCCTCTTCGGCGGGGTCCGCTACGCCGGCGGCCGGGTCCGGCGCGCCGCCCACTTCGACCGCACCCTCCGCCTCCGCTGACCCGCCCCACGCCTCTCCCGCGCCACGCCCACGCCCACGCCCACGCCCACGCCCACGCCCACGCCCACGCGATCTTGCACATTCTGCCCGGACATCTCCGGCCACAACGCCGCGGAAGGTGGGCACAAACTGCAAGATCGCGGCGGCCGGGAGGGCGGCGCGGGGGCGGGACGCACGCGACAGCTCGCGGCCACTCTCCGGAACGTTCCCGGGAGTGGCCGCGAGCTGCGGCGTGCGGTGGCCGGGTCGGTCAGTACCGCACCTGTTCGCGCGACTGCTGCGCCTGGTCCTTCACGTCCTGCGCGGCGGAGCGGGTGTCGTCCTTGACGGCGTGCACGGCCTCCTGCGCGGTGGACTTCACCGACTCGGTGGCGTGCTGCGCCGGCTCCCGCAGTTCCTCCTTCAGCTCGCTGGCGACCTCGCCCAGCTTCTCCTTCACCACCCCGGCGTGCCCGCCGGCCTTCTCCTTGACCTGCGTCGCCACCTGCTGCTCGCGGCGGGTGGCCGGGATGAGCGAGGAGGCGAGCCAGCCGACGCCGAAGGCGATCAGGCCGGCGGCCAGCGGGTTGCCCTCGGACTTCTGCCGGATCGCGTGCGGGGCCCGGTGCGCGGCGTCGCTGACCGTCGAAGCGGCCGAGTGCGCGGCGTCGCTGACCGTCGAAGCGGCCGAGTGCGCTCTGTCGCTGACGCCGGACGCCGCCGACGAGGCGTGGTCGCCCACCGAGTGGGCGCCGTGCTTGGTGCTGTGACCCAGGTCGGAAGCGGTTCCCATCACCTTGTCCCTCACATTCTGCAGTGCGTTGCGGGCCCGCTGCTTGCGGTCGTCGACGATGCGGGCGGGGCTGACCTTGTACGCCAGCGCGTCCACGTCGGAGCTCAGGTTGCTCCGGGTGGCTTCGATCTCCCGGCGGATCTGGTCCGGGTCGGTGCTCATCGGGTGACCTCCTGCGGGTGGGGCTTGAGCGCGTCGGGAATCCGCTGCACGCTCTCGTTGGTCTGCTTGAGGCCACGGATCCGCTCGGCGTTCTTCCTGGCCATGGAGTAGAGGACCGCGGCGATCGCGCCCCAGATGACGGCCACGATCAGCGCCGCCCAGCCGGCGTCCATCACGTTGGACAGCCCGGCCCAGAGGGCCAGCGACAGGAACAGGGCCACCATGTAGCCGCCGAAGCCGGCGCCGCCGAAGAAACCGGCGGCCTTGCCCGCCTTCTTGCCCTCCTGGCGGATCTCGGCCTTGGCGAGTTCGACCTCCTGCCGCATCAGGGTGGACAGGTCGGTGGTGACCTGACGCATCAGCTCACCGATCGAGCTGCCCCGGACCTCGTCCGCGTCGTGGGGATGGTGACCGGAGTTCAGCCCCGACCCCTGCGTCGGCACGCTCATGCCGCCGCCTCCCTTCGGATGACTCGTGGGCTCACGGACGGGTCCCGCTCGACGGCACGCCCGGCAGCGGGTCGGTCCGGGTCACCGGCGGCAGCGGCTGACCGACGCCACCCGCCGGGTCGGCGTAGCCGGTGGTGGTCTGCGGATCGGCGTACGCGCCCGGGGCCGGCTCCAGGTAGCCACCCGGCGGCACGGCGTCCGGCACCGCACGCGCGGCCGGCGTCGTCGGGATGACCGCCGTCCGGTCCGGGTCGTAGCCGGCACCCGAGCCGTACGCGGAGTGGCCGTTGCCGCCCTGGCCGTCGCCGGCGGCGGAGATGTTCCTGGTCAGCCGGCCGGCGAGCACGCCCAGCACGGCGGCGCCGACGAGGAAGGTGCCCGGGTTGCGGCGGGCGTAGTCCCGCACCTCGGCGATGATGTCGCCGGGCTCCCGCTCCTCCAGCCAGCCGGCCACGCCGTGCACCCGGTCGGCGGCCTGGCGGGCGATCTCGCTCACCGGCCCGGCCTGACCGCCCTGCTCGGCCATCGAGCGCATCTCGTCGGCCAGCGAGCGGAGCCCACCGGCGGCACGCCGCTGCTGCTCACCGGCCTGGCTGGCCACCTGGCTGCGGGCCTCGCCGTAGAGGTTGCGCGCCTGGCGGGTCGCCTCGCCGACGACCTCCCTGCCCTGTTCCTTGGCCGTCCCGGCGACGGCGCCGCCGGCATGCTTCGCCTCCGACCCGACCTGGCGGGCCTGCTCGCGGACGCCGCCGCCGTTGGTCGACTCCTGCCCGTACGTGGAAGTCGTGGGTGACAGATCGTAAGTCATGATGTCCCTTCCGCTCGGAAAGTCGTCGCGGTTGTGCTGGGGGGATGCGACCGGCCGTTGCTGCCGTCGCCGCCTCTGACCTACCCTCCGTCGCCGCTTCCATACCTCGTTCGTGACTTCTCCTGCGGCCCGTCCCGGGAGGACTACAAAATGGAGGATCGTCGGGCCGGACGCCGATGCCATCACGGACAGTGACGGTCGGTCGCCGCGACCCGCGCCGCGGGCAGGGCGTTCCGCGGGTCCACGGAGGTGACATCGATGGCACGGAACGCACGCGGCGCCCCATCGGGACCGAAGCCCGCGGTGCAGTTCGCCGCGGTGGCCGCGGCCGGGATCTTCACCCTGGTCGGGGTGCTCGGGTTCATCCCCGGCGTCACCACCGACTACGGCGACATGACGTTCGCCGGTCACCACTCCGAGGCCCGGCTGCTCGGCCTGTTCCAGGTGTCGATCCTGCACAACGCGCTGCACCTGGGCTTCGGGCTGGCCGGGCTGGTGCTGGCCCGCACCGTCGCCGGGGCCCGGGTCTTCCTCGCCGGCGGCGGCGCGCTCTACCTCGGCCTGTGGCTGTACGGCTTCGCGATCGACCGGGAGACCGTGTTGAACTTCATCCCGGTCAACGACGCCGACAACTGGCTGCACCTGGCCCTCGGCTTCGGCATGCTCGCCCTCGGGCTGCTGCTGTCCAACCAGGTCGGCACCGGCGGCCGTCTGGACAGGCCCTTCGACCGCCCCTGACCGCGGAGGCCCGGGATCGCGACATGGAGGTCGTCATGCTCCGCCGGCTACGGGACCACGCGCTGACGATCTCGATGTTCGGCGCCTTCCTCGTCTTCCTCGCGTTGCAGAGCGTGTTCGGCTGGCACGCCCGCAACGAGGAGTTGACCGATCTCGGCGCGGCGCCCGTGGCCTGGCCGGCGTACCTGCGCAGCGGGCACTTCGCCGAGGCCGTCTTCGAGAACTGGGAGTCCGAGTTCCTCCAGATGGGCGGCTACGTCCTGCTCACCGCGTACCTGGTGCAGCGGGGCTCGGCCGAGTCGAAGCCCGTCGGGCAGACCGACCGCCCCGAGGACGACGAGCGACGCGCCACCCCCGACTCACCCTGGCCGGTGCGCGTCAGCGGCCTGCCGCTGGTGGTCTACCGGAACAGCCTCTCGATCGCGCTGCTGCTGATCTTCGCCGGCTCGTTCCTCGGCCATCTGCTCGGCGGTACGGCCACCTACAACGAGGAGCAGGCGCTGCTGGCCGGCGCGCCACCGATCGGCGTCCGGGAGTTCCTCGGCACCAGCGAGTTCTGGTACCAGTCGATGCAGAACTGGCAGAGCGAGTTCCTCGCGGTCGGGATGTTGATCGTGCTGAGCGTCTTCCTGCGTCAGCACGCGTCGCCGGAGTCGAAGCCGGTCACCGCCGCGCACTCGCACACCGGCGACTGACCGGCCGGCCGGCGCCGGGCGCGGGCGCCGTCAGGCCGGCACGCGCAGCCGCTTGGCGAAGCAGACGCTGTACGGGTTGCTCACGTACTCGCCGTACACCGGGATCGGCTCGTACCCGCACGAGGTGTAGAGCCCGATCGCGGCCGGCAGGTACGTGCCGGTCTCCAGGCAGACCACCGCGTGCCCCTGCCGGAAGGCCAACTCCTCCAGCGCGGCCAGCAACTGCCGGGCGATGCCCCGCCCCCGGTACGCCGGGCGGACGTACATCCGCTTCAGCTCGCCGGTGCCGTCGTCGAGCGCCTGGATCCCGCCGCAGGCGATCGCCCGCCCGTCGGCCACCACCACGAGGTAGCGGATGTCGTCGTGGGTCACGGTCGCCTGGCCGTCCAACCCGCCGTCCGCCTCACGCAGCTCGCGCTGCTGGGCGGTGACCAGGGCGTCGATCTCCGGATCCGTGGCGGGGCGGGACTCGATCAGCATCAGGCCACGCTAGGCGGCGCGGATTTCGGGCAGGTTTCCGGCAGTCGACCCGCTCACGGAGCACGACGAGCTATTCGGCGTCGCCCTCCCCGACCCCGTCGTACGGGCCGACCTCGTCCGACGGGCCGGCCTCGACCTCGTCGGCCGGGCGCTGCCGGCGGGCCTTGCGGGCCGCCAGCCGCTCCGCCGCGGAGGCGCGGGTCGACTTCTCCTCCAGCCGGACGTCCGTGCCCCGGTTGCCCGGGACGAAGTCGGCGCCGGCGTAGAGGGTCGGCTGCCAGTCGAACTCGCGGTCGCCGATCCGGACGAGGTCGCCCGGCTCCGCGCCGGCCTTCCCGAGCTTCTCCTCGACGCCCAGGCGCGCCAGCCGGTCGGCCAGGTAGCCCACCGCCTCGTCGTTGTCGAAGTTCGTCTGCCGCACCCACCGCTCGGGACGGACGCCGCGCACGAGCCAGCCGCCGTCCGGCGCGGCCTCGATCGTGAAGCCGGCGTCGTCGACCGCCCTCGGCCGGATCACGATCCGGGTCGGCTCGGCCGGCGGCGCGGCGCTGCGCGCCTGCTCCACCAGCTCCGCCATGGCGTACGTCAGCTCCTTCAGACCCTCCCGGGTGGCCGCCGAGACCTCGAACACCCGGAAGCCGCGCTCCTCCAGGTCGGGGCGGACGATCTCGGCCAGGTCCCGGCCGTCCGGCACGTCGACCTTGTTCAGCGCCACCAGCCGGGGCCGGTCGGCCAGGCCGCCGTACTCGGTCAGCTCGGCCTCGATGGTGTCGATGTCGGCCACCGGGTCCCGGCCGGGCTCCAGGGTGGCGGTGTCGATGACGTGCACCAGCACCGAGCAGCGCTCGATGTGCCGGAGGAATTCCAGGCCGAGGCCCTTGCCGGTGGCCGCCCCCGGGATCAGGCCCGGCACGTCGGCGACCGTGAAGGTGTGGTTGTCCACCCGGACCACGCCCAGGTTGGGCACCAGGGTGGTGAACGGGTAGTCGGCGATCTTCGGCTTGGCGGCGGAGATCACCGAGATCAGCGACGACTTGCCGGCCGACGGGAAGCCCACCAGGCCGACGTCGGCGACGCTCTTGAGTTCCAGCACCACGTCGAGCTGCTCGCCGGGCTCGCCCAGCTCGGCGAAGCCGGGGGCCTTGCGCCGGGCGTTGGCCAGCGACGCGTTGCCCCGGCCGCCGCGCCCGCCCCGGGCCACCTCGAAGGTCGTGCCGGCGCCGACCATGTCGGCCAGCACGGTGCCGTCGAGGGCCTGCACGACGGTGCCGTTCGGCACCTTCAGCACGAGGTTGTGGCCGTTCGCGCCGTCCCGGTTCGACCCGGCGCCGCCCCGGCCGTTCTCGGCCTTGACGTGCGGGCGGAAGTGGAAGTCGAGCAGCGTCGTCACCTGCGGGTCGACCACGAGGGACACGCTGCCGCCGTGCCCGCCGTTGCCGCCGTCGGGGCCGCCGAAGGGCTTGAACTTCTCCCGGTGGATCGAGACACAACCGTGCCCGCCATCGCCGGCCTGCAGGTGCAGGACGACCCGGTCAACGAACGTCGCCACGGGCGTCAATCCTTCCAGCGAGGTCGACTCCCCGCACGAGAAAAGGCGAAGCGGGCCGGGACACGAGGTCCGCGGCCCGCTGCGCCGGAGAAACTACTGCTGCGGCACGATGCTGACGGTCTTGCGACCGCGCTTGGTGCCGAACTGGACCGAACCGGCGGCCAGCGCGAAGAGCGTGTCGTCTCCGCCACGGCCGACCAGGTCACCGGGGTGGAACTTGGTGCCGCGCTGACGGATGAGGATCTCACCCGCGCTGACGACCTGACCACCGAAGCGCTTCACGCCGAGCCGCTGGGCCGCGGAGTCACGACCGTTGCGCGAGCTGGACGCACCCTTTTTGTGAGCCATCTGAGGACGACCTACTTCCCGCTGGAGATGCCGGTCACCTTGACCTGGGTCAGCGGCTGACGGTGACCCTGGCGCTTGTGGTAGCCGGTCTTGTTCTTGAACTTGTGGATCCGGATCTTCGGGCCCTTGGTGTGCGCGGCGATCTCGCCGGACACCGCGACCTCGGCAAGCTTCGCCGCGTCGGTCACCAGGTCGTCACCGTCGACGAGGAGCACCGCGGTGAGCTTCACCGCGTCGCCGGGCGCACCGGCGAGCTTCTCGACCTCGATCACGTCGCCCTCGGCGACCTTGTACTGCTTGCCGCCGGTCTTGACGATCGCGTACATCGGAGGCGGACTCCCTGTCGTTGAGGCTGCTGGCGGGTGTTCCCACGGCGGCTCGCCGGGTAGCAGAGGCACGGCGGCGCGGGCGCGCGGGAACTCGGCACACCAAAGTGCGCCGCAGGCAAGCGTACGCCATGGGAGGGCCGACGCCCAAACCGGCCCCGCAGGTCAGCGGGCGCAGAGCTGGTCGAGCCGCTGCCGGAGCCGGTCCAGCTCGGTCTCGTCGATCGCGTCGACGTCGGTGCCCAGCGTGCCGACCTCGGCCGCCATGTCCGCGAGCAGCGTCTTGAGCTGGGCGTCCTCGGCCCGGCCCGACTCCCGCCGCAGGGCGGCCCGCCAGTCGGTCAGCGCCTCGGAGATGCGCTTGCGGGCGGTTTCGGCCGCGGTGCCGTCGTTCGCCCCGACCGCCGCGACCATCTTGCCGAGTTCCTCGACGTACGTCCGCACGGCGGTGTCCCCGGCCGCCTGCGCGGCGGCGCACACCTCGGGGGCGTTGCCGCCCGCCGCCCCGCTGCCGGCCCCCGGCCCGCCACCCGGCCCGCCACCCGGCCCGGTGCCCGTCGCCCCGCCGCCCGGACCGCCGGTGGGCCCGCTCGACGCGGCGCCCGAGGCGGCCGGCTCCGGCCGCTCGGCCGCGCACCCGGCGCCGGTGAGCAGGACAGCGATGACCGTGGCGACGGCGAGCAGACGGCGCATAGTTCTTCTCCTGACCGGGTTGGCCGATCGTGGCCGGGGATCGACCATACGACAAGGCCCCCTCCCCGGGACATTGCCGGGAAAGGGGCCCTGCCAAACGCCGGGCTGCTCAGCCGGTCACGGCCGGGTGCGCCGCCGCGCGCCGCTGCGCCGGGACCGGCGCCGGCCGGAGCCGCCCTCCGGCTCGTCGCCGTCGGTGTCGGCCAGCGCGTCCGGGTCGTCCGGGGCGGCCAGCCGGGCGGACTCGCCCGTCTGGCTGTCGGCGATCTCCGGCGCGGCGGGGGTGTCCGTCTCGTAGCGGGACAGGTCGTAGCCCATGGTGTCGTGGTAGTCGGCGTCCGGGCTGGTCGCGGTGTCGGGCTCGGTGACCTCGGCCACGGTCCGCTCGGCCGGCGCGCTCTTGCGGGCCCGCTTCCGGGACGCCCCGCCGCCCTGCTCGGCCGCCGGGGCGGCGACCGCCGAGGCGACCGCCTTCACCTTCTCCCCCGCGCCGCCGCCGGAGCGCGGCTTCTCCGGCACCGGCTCGGTGTGGATGATCAGGCCCCGGCCCTTGCAGCACTCGCACGTCTCGCTGAACGCCTCCAGCAGGCCCGCGCCGATCCGCTTGCGGGTCATCTGCACCAGGCCGAGCGAGGTGATCTCGGTGACCTGGTGCTTGGTGCGGTCCCGCCCCAGGCACTCGGTCAGCCGGCGCAGCACCAGCTCGCGGTTCGACTCCAGCACCATGTCGATGAAGTCGATCACCACGATGCCGCCGATGTCGCGCAGCCGGAGCTGGCGGACGATCTCCTCGGCGGCCTCGAGGTTGTTCCGGGTGACCGTCTCCTCCAGGTTGCCGCCCGCGCCGGTGTACTTGCCGGTGTTGACGTCGACCACGGTCATCGCCTCGGTGCGGTCGATCACCAGGTGGCCGCCGGACGGGAGGAAGACCTTCCGGTCCAGGCCCTTGAGGATCTGCTCGTCGATCCGGTACGTGGCGAAGACGTCCGTGGTGCCGACGTGCCGGCGCAGCCGGGCGACCAGGTCCGGCGAGACGTGCGACAGGTACGACTCGACCACGTCGTACGACTCGTCGCCCTCGATCACCAGCTCGCGGAAGTCCTCGTTGAACAGGTCCCGGACGACCCGGATGACCAGGTCGGGCTCCTCGTAGAGCAGCACCGGGGCGCCGCCCTCGGCCGCCTTGGCCTGGATGTCCTCCCACTGCGCCTGCAACCGCTTGACGTCGCGGGCCAGCTCGTCCTCGCTGGCGCCCTCGGCGGCGGTCCGGACGATCACGCCCGCGCCGTCCGGCACCAGCTTCTTCAGCACGTCCCGCAGCCGCTTGCGCTCGGTGTCGGGCAGCTTCCGGCTGATGCCGGAGGCGTTGCCGTTGGGCACGTAGACCAGGTGCCGGCCGGAGAGCGCGATGTGGCTGGTCAGCCGCGCGCCCTTGTGGCCGATCGGGTCCTTGGTGACCTGCACGAGCACCGAGTCGCCGGACCGCAGCGCCTGCTCGATCGAGCGGGCCCGACCCTCCAGGCCGGTGGTGTCCCAGTTCACCTCGCCGGCGTACAGCACGGCGTTGCGGCCGCGCCCGATGTCGACGAAGGCCGCCTCCATGCTGGGCAGGACGTTCTGCACCTTGCCGAGGTAGACGTTGCCGGCCATGGTGCCGGAGGAGTTGCGGGTGACGTAGTGCTCGACCAGCACCCCGTCCTCGAGGACGGCGATCTGGGTCCGGTCGCCGCGCTGGCGTACCGCCATCACCCGGTCGACGGCCTCCCGGCGGGCCAGGAACTCCGACTCGCTGAGGATCGGCGGCCGGGTCCGGCGCTGCTCGCGGCCGTCGCGGCGGCGCTGGCGCTTGGCCTCCAGGCGGGTCGAGCCGGAGACGCCCTGCACCTCGTCGACGGTCTTGCGCGGCTCGCGGATCTTGACGACCGTCGGCACGCCGTCGTCGGCACCCGCCTCGACGTCGCCGGCGCCCCGGCGACGGCGCCGCCGGCGACGGCGGGTCAGCGCGTCGCCGCCCTCGGCCTCCTCGTCCTCCTCGCCTTCGGCCTCTTCCGCCTCGGCCTGCGCGGCCTCCTCGGCCTCCTCGTCCTCGATGTCCTCCGCGCCGCCCTTGCCCCGGCCCCGGCCCCGGCGGCCCCGGCGGCGGCGACGGCGGGCGGCGGTGTCCTCGTCCTCTTCCTCGTCCTCGGCGGCCTCCTCGGCCTCCTCGGTCGGCTCCTCCTCGGCCTCGACGGCCTCGGCCAGCTCGACGTCGCGGCGGCCGCGCCGGCGGCGGCGGGTCGGCTCGGCCGGCTCCTCCTCTGCGGCGGGCTCCACGGCGGCGGGGGCGGGCGTGACGACCCGGGCCAGCGGCATCTCCTCCGGCTGCGGGGCCATGAAGAGCACGGTGGGCGCGGAGAGCGCGGCCCGCCGGCGGCGGGTACGCGGCTCCGGCTCGGCGGCGGCCTCCTCCTCCTGGGCGGTCGGTTCCGCTGCGGGCGCGGCGCCCGGCGGCACCTCGCCGGCGCGGGTCTCCGCGCCGCCGGCCGTGGCGGGCGGCGCGGCGGCGCCGAACTCGGTGCCGGCCTGCGGCTCGGCCCGGCCGGGCTGCTCGGCCTCGCCGGGCGCGGCCTGGGCGGCCTCGTCACCGGCGGCCGGCTCGGCGGTGCCGGCCGGGGTCTCCGCGGCCGGCTCGGCCGCCGCGGGGGCGGCCTTCTTCCGGCGGGCACGGGTGGCCTTGACCGGCTTCGCCGCCTCGGCGGGGGCCTCCTCCACCGCGGCCGACGGCTCTCCGGCGGCCTGCGCCGCGGGCTCCTCGGCCTGCGCCGTGGGCTCCCCGGTGGCCTTGGCGGTGGTGGCCTTGCGGCGGCGGCGCGGCGCCTTCGGGGCGGCGTCGAGGTCGCCGGTGACCGGGGCGAGCACCTCGGCCTGCGGCGCCTCGGCGCTGCCCGGCACGGCCTCGGTCGACGCCTGCACCGGCGCGTCGGTCTGCTCGGGCTGGTTCAGGGGCGCGGCGCGGCGCCGGGTGGTACGGCGTCGGGCGGGCGCGACCGGGGCCTGTCCCGCCTCGGTGGCTCCGGCGTCCGCCGTGCCGACGGCGGCGTTCTCCGCCCCGGCGGTGCTCCCCGCCTCGGTGGCGCCGCTCGCGCCGGTGGCGTTCTCGGTGGTGCTGTTGTCAGCGGTCTCGTCGGCCGGCTGTGAACCGGTCCGTTCGCCGCCCTCGGGCTCGTTCTCGAGCATGGACGTTCTCCAGTTCTGGCTGCCCCGGGCGCGGGTGAGCGCTGCCACGCAGGGTTGCCGCAAAAGTGTTTCCGCCGGGCACGCAGGGTGCGCGACCGCCGAAGTCTGCCTGCCTGAACGCCGACCGTCGGTCAGCGTTCACCGATGGTTGCCCCGTCGCGGTCCGCGTCCAACGGATCCGCGATCGCACCCTGCGCGGTCAACGTGCCCTGTGCCAGCCGGATCACCCTCGGGGAGACCGGCGGCTCCAGGTCGGCCACCACGCGGAGGCCGGAAAGGACGTCATCGGGCCGCACGGCGGGGGTGACCTGCCGCACGACCAGTTCGAGTATCGCACACGGTACGGCCGGGACCCCGGAAGGCGTCTCCGTCGACGCCGCGACATCGATGTGAATCACCGCTGATCGGGCGTCGAAGGTGCGCCGGCCCTGTTTGGTCATCCGCTCGACGAGCACCTCGTCCGCGGCCGTGAAGGCGGAAACCGCCCGTTCCAGGACGGCGGGGTCGACCTCGGGCAGCTCGATCCGCCAGTGCGACGCCTCGATCCGGTCGGCAAGACTCCCGCCGCCGGCCACGACGGCGTCGAGCACGTCGAGCCCCGGCGAGAGCGCGGCATCCAGGGCGGCGCGCAGCTCCTGCGGGTCGACCGGCTCACGAAGGCCGATCTCCAGATATTCGGCCTCGCTCGCTACGCCGGTGGGGGCCGCGCTGGCGTACGAGATCTTGGGGTGCGGGGTGAAGCCCTGGGAGAAGGCGATCGGCACGCCGGCCCGGCGCAGCGCCCGCTCGAACGCCCGGGCGAAGTCCCGGTGCGACGTGAAGCGCAGCGGACCGCGCTTGGCGTACCGGATCCGGACGCGCTGGACGACCGGGGCCTGGCCGCCCTCTGGCTGTGGTTTCCTACTGATCGTCGTGCTCCTCGGTGTCAGAGACCGGCTGGTCGTGAAGGCACCCGCGCGACAACGCGCGTGCCGCTGACGACAGCCGCATGATCGACCCGGTGCGCGGCGGGCGGCGCGAGGGCGCCACCCGCCCGCGGCGGGCTACTGCTGGGCGCTGGTGGGGAGCTTCAGGCCGTTGATCGGGGTGAGCGGGAGGAGTTTCTTCCCGGTCGGGCCGATCTGGATCTCGGTGTCCATGGCGGGACAGACGCCGCAGTCGAAACACGGGGTCCACCGGCAGTCGTCCTGCTCGTACTCGCTGAGCGAATCCTGCCAGTCCTGCCAGAGCCAGTCCTTGTCCAGGCCCGAGTCCAGGTGGTCCCAGGGCAGGACCTCCAGCTCGTCGCGCTCGCGGGTGGTGTACCAGTCGAGGTCGACCCCGAACTGCGGCAGCACCTCGGCCGCGGCCTCCACCCAGCGCTGGTAGGAGAAGTGCTCGCTCCAGCCGTCGAACCGGCCGCCGTTCTCCCAGACCTTGCGGATCACCGCGCCGACCCGGCGGTCGCCCCGGCTGAGCAGGCCCTCGATCAACGAGGGCTCGCCGTCGTGGTAGCGGAAGCCGATCGCCCGGCCCAGCGAGCGGTCCGAGTTGATCGCCTGCTTGAGCAGCTTGAGCCGGCCGTCGATGACCTCCGGCCGCTCCATGGACGCCCACTGGAACGGGGTGTGCGGCTTCGGCACGAAACCGCCGATGGAGACGGTGCAGCGGATGTCCTTGGACCCGGTGGCCGCCCGACCCGCCCTGATCACCTCGTGCGCCATGTCCGCGATCTCGAGGACGTCCTCGTCGGTCTCCGTGGGCAGGCCGCACATGAAGTAGAGCTTCACCTGCCGCCAGCCGTTCGTGTACGCGGTGACGACGGTGCGGATCAGGTCTTCCTTCGACACCATCTTGTTGATGACCTTGCGAATCCGCTCCGACCCGCCCTCCGGCGCGAAGGTCAGGCCGGTGCGCCGCCCGTTGCGGGACAGTTCCTGCGCGAGGTCGATGTTGAACGCGTCGACCCTGGTCGACGGCAGCGAGAGCGAGACGTTGGTGCCCTCGTACTGCTGGGCGAGGCCCGAGCACATGTCGCCGATCTCGGAGTGGTCGGCGGACGACAGCGACAGCAGGCCCACCTCGTGGAAGCCGGAGAACTCCAGCCCCTGCTGCACCATCTGCCCCACGGTGGTGATGGAGCGCTCGCGCACCGGCCGGGTGATCATGCCGGCCTGGCAGAACCGGCAGCCCCGGGTGCAGCCCCGGAAGATCTCCACCGCGTACCGCTCGTGCACCGTCTCGGCGAGCGGCACCAGGGGCTTCTTCGGGTACGGCCAGGCGTCCAGGTCCATGGTCGTGCGCTTGTGCACCCGGAACGGCACGTCCGCCCGGTTCGGCACGACCCGCTGGATCCGGCCGTCGGGCAGGTAGTCCACGTCGTAGAAGCGCGGCACGTAGACGCTCTCGGTGCGGGCCAGGCGCAGCAGCAGTTCGTCGCGCCCGCCCGGGGAGCCCTCCGCCTTCCACTCCCGGACGATCGCGGTGATCTCCAGGACGGCTTCCTCGCCGTCGCCGAGCACCGCGGCGTCGACGAAGTCGGCGATGGGCTCCGGGTTGAAGGCGGCGTGACCGCCGGCCACGATCACCGGGTCGGCGTCGGTGCGGTCGGCGGCGAGCATGGGGATGCCGGCCAGGTCGATCGCGCTGAGCAGGTTGGTGTAGCCCAGCTCCGTGGAGAAGGAGATGCCGAACACGTCGAAGTCGCGCACCGAGCGGTGCGCGTCGACCGTGAACTGCGGCACGCCGTGGGCGCGCATCAGCTTCTCCAGGTCCGGCCAGACCGCGTACGTCCGCTCGGCGAGCACGTCGGGCAGCTCGTTGAGCACCTCGTAGAGGATCTGCACGCCCTGGTTGGGCAGGCCGACCTCGTAGGCGTCGGGATACATCAGCGCCCAGCGCACGGCTGCGGTGTCCCAGTCCTTGACCACCGCACCCAGCTCGCCACCGACGTACTGGATGGGCTTGGTCACCTGGGGCAGCAGCGGCTCCAGCCGGGGCCAGACGGAATTGGCCGCGACGGGACGCGGCGTGGTGGACGGGACGCTCATGATGCCCAAGGGTACGCGCCCCGTCGGCGGCGACCGCGCGGACGCCGCCGCGCGGGCCGGTCGGTCGCCACAGCTTCCGACCGGACGTCGGCCCGGCCCCTGCCGCCCGAGCGGTGGCCGGGATCGCCGCGCTGGCGGGTCGGTACTAACCTCGGACCGGCGCGAGAGGAGATTGCCGCGATGCCGCAGCCGCAGCCGGGACCGGACCGGCCGGCCGACGGGAGCATCCCGGGCCCGGACCAGGGCCGGGATCCGGCGGTCACCGAGGAGCACACGTCCTCCCCCGCAGCCTCCGCCCCCGCCGGCCCCACGGGCCCGGAGGGCACCCGTGAGTTGCCCGTCGAGGGGTCGGAGGCGACCGCGACCGACCGCGCCGACGCCGACGTGACCGCCCCGCCGGACGCCGCCACCGCCACCGCCCCGCCGGACGCCGACGCTCCGCAGGGCACCGCCGACGCCCGGCAGGACGCGGCCACCGCCCCGGACGGCGCCCTCGCCAGCGGGCCGAAGGTGTCCGACGCCGCCGGAGGGAAGGGGTCCGACACCGCCGGAGCGGAGGGGTCCGACGCCGCCGGAGCGGAGGGGTCCGACGCCGCCGGAGCGGAGGGCGCCGACGCCGCCGGACCGCAGGGCACCCGCCCGCTCCCCGCCGACCGGCCCGCGACGGACCGCCCGGCGGCCGGGCCGCAGGGCACCCGCATGCTCCCCGCCGACGAACCGCCGACCGACCGCCCGACTGCCGGACCGCAGGGCACCCGCATGCTCCCCGCCGACGAGCAGCCCCCCGCACCCCGGTGGAGCGGCTCCGCGCCCGTCCCTCCCCCGCCGCCGCGCAAGCGGGCCTGGGGCGAGTCGGCCGAGCCCACGCCGGTGCCGCCGAGCCCGACGGAGCCGCCCGAGCACCGCACCCCGGTGGACCCGTGGGCCGGCGCGGACACCGGCGGGTGGGACCTGCCGCCGGCCGAACTGCCGCCGCTGCCACCCACGCTGCCGTACCCGGCCGCGCCACCGGCCCGGTCACACCCCGTGCCGCCGGCACCGCCCATCCGCTCCCCCGCGCCGCCGCCCCCGCCGCGTTCCGCCCCGCCGCCGGTCGCCTACCCGGTGTCGCCGCCGCCGGTCGCCTACCCGGCCCCGCCGCCGGCCTCCCGGGCGCCCGTCCCGGTGCGGCCGGCGCCTGCCCCGCCCCCGCCGCCCGCGCCGCCGAGGCAGCGGCGGGCGAAGACGCCGCCGGCCGGGCCGCCGCCCGGCTTCCAGGCCCCCAAGGGGTACGTCCCGGTCGCCGTCCGCAAGCGTCGCCGCTGGCCGTGGGTGCTGCTGCTCACCCTGGCCTGCTGCTGCGGCTGCCCGGCCTACTACGGGACGCCGATGGTCACGCAGTACCCGGCCAGCGCCGCCCTGCCCGCCGAGGTGGCCGACCTGCGGCTGCGCGACGACAGCCGCAGCAAGGAGACCGCCAGGCAACTGGAGGCGGAGGTACGCAAGGCGCACTGGCTGGCCGAGGACACCTTCGCCGGCGTCTACGGCACGCCCGGCGGCAAGCGGGTGACGGTCTTCGGCGGCACCGGTTTCCGGTTCACCCCCGAGTCGGACGCGCAGGACGAGATCACCCGGCTCACCGAGCAGTACTCCCTCGGCGAGGCGCAGGAGGTCGACACCGGCGTACGTGGCCGGCACGCGCGCTGCGCGGTGGGCCGCGTCGACGGCGGCGACGTGGTGGTCTGCACCTCCGTCGACCACGGCAGCATCGCCACCGCGGTCTTCACCCGGCTCTCCGTCGACGACAGCGCCACCCTGCTCGGCACCCTGCGGGACCAAATCGTTACCGCCAAACAGGGCTGAACCGGGCCTTTCTTCCCCCGCCGAAGCTGGCTCCCGGGGGACAATCCGGGCATGCCGCGGCGTTGGCTCTTCGCCGATCAGCTGGGGCCGCACTTCCTCGACGACCGCCGCCAGCCGGTGCTGCTGATCGAGTCGAAGGCGGTCTTCCGGCGCCGCGCGTTCCACCGGCAGAAGGCGCACCTGGTCCTCTCCGCCCTGCGTCACCGGGCGGCGGAGCTGGGCGACCAGGCGATCTTCCTGCGCACCGAAACCTACCGGGAGGGGCTGCGGAAGGTACGCGAGCCGCTGGACGTGTGCCACCCGACCTCGCGCGCAGCCCTGGAGTTCGTCCGCGGCCTGGACGGGGTCACCGTGCTGCCGCCGCGCGGCTTCGTGACCGCCCTGGACGACTTCGCCCGGTGGGCGGACGCGAAGCGGGGCGCGCTGCGGATGGACGCGTTCTACCGGTTCGCCCGCGAGCACCACCGGGTGCTGGTCGACTCCGACGAGCCGGTCGGCGGCCGGTGGAGCCTGGACGTCGAGAACCGCCGGCCGCCGCCGAAGGGGGCCGAACGCCTGGACCTGCCCGCCCCGCCGATGCCGAAGGAGGACGACATCGACGCCGAGGTCCGGGCCGACCTGGACCGCTGGGAGCGGGAGGGCATCCGGTTCGTGGGGCGGGACGGCCCGCGCCGGTTCCCGGCCACCACGAAGGAGGCGACGGCGCGGCTGCGGCACTTCCTCCGGCACCGGCTGGCCCAGTTCGGCCCGTACGAGGACGCGATGCTGGCCGGCGACCCGTGGCTGGCGCACAGCCTGCTGTCGTCCTCGTTCAACCTCGGCCTGCTCGACCCGATGGAGGCGGTCCGCGGCGCCGAGCAGGCGTACCACCGGGACGGCGCGCCCCTGGCCAGCGTCGAGGGCTTCGTCCGGCAACTGATCGGCTGGCGGGACTTCGTCTGGAACCTGTACTGGTACTTCGGCCCCGGCTACCAGGCCAGCAACGAGCTGACGGCCCGCCGGTCGGTGCCGGACTGGTTCCGCGACCTCGACGCCGACGCGGTGCAGGCGCACTGCCTGTCGGACGTCCTGGCCGACCTGCGCGACCACGGCTGGGTGCACCACATCCCGCGGCTGATGGTGCTCGGCAACTACGGGTTGCAGCGCGGCTGGCGTCCGGCCGAGATGGTGGACTTCTTCCACCGCAGCTTCGTCGACGGCTACGTCTGGGTGATGACGGTCAACGTCGTCGGCATGAGCCAGTACGCCGACCTCGGCCGGATGAGCACGAAGCCGTACGTCTCCGGCGGCGCGTTCGTCAACCGGATGAGCGACTACTGCGGCGGCTGCCGGTACGACCCGAAGAAGCGGGTCGGCGAGCACGCGTGCCCGTACACCGCCGGCTACTGGGCCTTCCTGGCCCGCAACCGCGACCGGATCCCGCCCAACGCGCGGATGGCCCGCGCCATCGCCCAGCTCGGCCGGCTCGGCGACGTGGACGACGTCGTCCGCCAGGAGAAGCGGCGCGGCGACGCCGCACCGTGACAGCTCAGCCGGCGCCCGGCTCCCCGGCGAGCGGCGGCTGCGCGCGGGGCGGGGCGTAGCGGGGCACGTACTCCTGGCCGGTGAGCTTCTGGATCTCGGTCATGATCTCGTCGGTGATCTCCCGCAGCGACGTGCGGTCGTCCGGCCGGCCGGTGAAGTCCAGCGGCTTGCCGAACCGTACGGTGATCTTGGCGCGGCCGGGACGGGGCACCCGGGTGCCGATGGGCTGCGCCTTGTCGGTGCCGATCATGCCGACCGGGATGACCGGCACGCCGGCCGCCACCGCCAGCCGGGCCGCGCCGGTGCGCCCCCGGTAGAGCCGGCCGTCCGGCGAGCGGGTCCCCTCGGGATAGACGGCGACCAGGTCGCCGGCCTTGAGCACCGGGATGGCGGCGTCGAACGCGGCCAGCGCCGCCCGGCCGCCGGCCCGCTCGACCGGGATGGCCCCCAGGCCGGTGAGCACGAACTTGGAGAAGGCGCCCTTCGGGCCGGTGCCCTTGAAGTACTCCGACTTGGCCCAGAACGCCAGGTGCCGGGGCACGACCGTGCCGAGGAAGAGCTCGTCGGCGACGGAGAGGTGGTTGCCCGCGAAGATCGCACCACCGGTCTCCGGGATGTGCTCCAACCCCTCCACGGTCGGACGGAAGGCCAACCGGAGCGCGGGCGCCACGGTGAGCTTGCCGATGGTGTAGAGCAGGGGCACTGGTCCTCCGGCGGATCGTGTGCGGGCAGGCGGTGTCACGGTAGCGGACGGGTCCACGTGGCCCCGCGGGGGTGGCGGGCCGACCGGCTGGTGAGCGGGCCTGTCGGGCGCGGGCGGGGCCGGTGGTGGCGGCCCGGCGGAGCACGCCGGACCGCCACCGTCTCAGTGCCTCATACCCGCCGGACGGCGACCGTCACCCGGTCGCCCTCGCCGACCTCGCCGGTGAAGCCCGCCACCCCGTCGGCGAAGTCGACGGAGTCGGCCAGCACCTCCCGGGCGACGAAGTCGGTGTACCCGGCCACCGCCGCGCGCACCTCCTCGGAGGCCGACAGCAGCAGCGCGATCCGGTCGGAGACGTCCAGGTCGGCGTCCCGGCGGGCCTGCTGCACCACCCGGACGACGTCCCGCGCCAGCCCCTCGGCGGCCAGCTCGGGGGTGACCTCCGTGTCCAGCACGACCACGCCCTCGCCGCCGGGCAGCGGCGCGGAGTGCTCGGCGTCGGCGGCGACCAGGCGCAGCTCGTACTCGCCCTCGGCGAGGGTGATGCCGGCGGCCACCGGGGCGCCGTCGACCAGCTCCCACTCGCCCGCCTTGACCGCCTTGATGACCTGCTGGACCTGCTTGCCGACCCGGGGGCCGAGCGCGCGCGGCACCACCGTCAGCACCTGCTGGCAGTACGCGGACACCTCGCCGGTGAACTCCACCGCCTTCACGTTGACCTCGTCGGCGACCAGGTCGGCGAAGGGTCGCAGCTGCTCCGCCGCCGGGGAGGCGACGGTCAGCTTCGACAGCGGCAGCCGCACCCGCAGCCCCTTGGCCTTGCGCAGCGACAGCGCCGCCGAGGCGACCGCCCGGGTGGCGTCCATCGCGGCGACCAGCTCGTGGTCGGCCGGGAACTGCGCCGCGTCCGGCCAGTCGGTCAGGTGCACCGACCGCTCGCCGGTCAGCCCGCGCCAGATCTCCTCCGCGGTCAGCGGCGCCAGCGGCGCCACCACCCGGCACAGCGTCTCCAACACCGTCCAGAGCGTGTCGAACGCGTCCGCGTCGCCGGACCAGAACCGGTCCCGGGAGCGCCGGACGTACCAGTTGGTCAGCGCGTCCAGGTAGGACCGCACGGTGGCGCAGGCGCCGGAGATGTCGTACGCGTCCATCTGCGCGCCGACGGTCGACACCAGCTCGTTCGTCTTCGCCAGCACGTACCGGTCGAGCAGGTGGGTGGAGTCCACCCGCCGCTTCGCGGTGTGGCCGTCGGCGTTGGCGTAGAGCGAGAAGAAGTACCAGACGTTCCACAGCGGCAGCAGCACCTGCCGGACGGCGTCCCGGATGCCCGACTCGGTGACCGCCATGTCACCGCCGCGCAGCACCGGCGAGGACATCAGCATCCAGCGCATCGCGTCCGAGCCGTACGAGTCGAACACGTGGTAGACGTCCGGGTAGTTGCGCAGGCTCTTGGACATCTTGCGCCCGTCGGAGCCGAGCAGGATGCCGTGGCTGAGGCAGTTGCGGAACGCCGGCCTGTCGAACAGCGCGGTGGCCAGCACGTGCATGGTGTAGAACCAGCCGCGGGTCTGCCCGATGTACTCGACGATGAAGTCGCCCGGGTAGTGGTGCTCGAACCAGTCGCGGTTCTCGAACGGGTAGTGCACCTGGGCGAACGGCATCGAGCCGGACTCGAACCAGCAGTCCAGCACCTCCGGCACCCGGCGCATCATCGACTTCCCCGTCGGGTCGTCCGGGTTGGGGCGGACCAGCTCGTCCACCGCCGGCCGGTGCAGGTCGGTCAGGCGTACGCCGAAGTCCCGCTCGATCTCCTCCAGCGAGCCGTAGACGTCCAGCCGCGGGTAGTTCGGGTCGTCGGACTTCCACACCGGGATCGGCGAACCCCAGAACCGGTTCCGGCTGATCGACCAGTCGCGGGCGTTGGCCAGCCACTTGCCGAACGAGCCGTCCTTGATGTGCCCCGGGGTCCAGTTGATCTGCTGGTTCAGCTCGACCATCCGGTCCTTGAACTGCGTCACCGCGACGAACCACGACGACACCGCCTTGTAGACCAGCGGGGTGTCGCAGCGCCAGCAGTGCGGGTAGGAGTGGGTGTAGGTGTCCTGCTTGAGCACCACCCCCCGCTCCTTCAGCTCCCGGATCACCGGCTTGTTGACGTCGAAGACCTGCTCGCCCTGGTACGGCGGGACCAGCGCGGTGAACCGGGTGTGGTCGTCCACCGTGACGATGGTCGGGATGCCGGCGGCGTTGCAGGTGTTCTGGTCGTCCTCGCCGAAGGCCGGGGCCAGGTGCACGATCCCGGTGCCGTCCTCGGTGGTGACGAACTCCGCGCCGAGCACCTGGTAGGCGTTCGGGCCCGCCTGCTCGACGAGGAAGTCGAACAGCGGGGTGTAGCGGCGGCCGACGAGATCGCGGCCGGAGACGGTGCCGACCTGCTCGTACCCCTCCAGCTCCTTGGCGTACGCGGCCAGCCGGGCCGCCCCGACGACGTACCGCGCGCCGTCGCGCTCCAGCACCGCGTACTCGATGTCGGGGCCGACGGCGAGCGCGAGGTTGGACGGCAGGGTCCACGGCGTGGTGGTCCAGACGCCGAGCCGCACCGGCCCGCGCACCAGCTCCGGCGCGCTCTCGTCGGGGGTCAGCTCGAACCACACCGACAGCGTCGGGTCGTGCCGGTCCCGGTAGACGTCGTCCATCCGGGTCTCGGTGTTCGACAGCGGCGTCTCGCAGCGCCAGCAGTACGCCAGCACCCGGAAGCCCTCGTAGACCAGACCCTTGTCGTGCAGGGTCTTGAAGGCCCACATGACGCTTTCCATGTAGTCCAGGTCGAGGGTCTTGTAGTCGTTGGCGAAGTCGACCCAGCGGGCCTGCCGGGTGACGTAGCGCTCCCAGTCCTGGGTGAACTCCAGCACCGAGGTGCGGCACGCCTCGTTGAACCGGGCCACGCCCAGGTCGAGGATCTCCGCCTTGCTGGTGATGCCGAGCTGCTTCTCGGCGACCACCTCGGCGGGCAGGCCGTGGCAGTCCCAGCCGAAGCGCCGCTCCACCCGGCGCCCGCGCATGGTCTGGTAGCGCGGCACCACGTCCTTGACGTAGCCGGTGAAGAGGTGGCCGTAGTGCGGCAGGCCGTTGGCGAACGGCGGGCCGTCGTAGAAGACGTACTCGTTCTTCCCGTCCGTGCCGGCGGGACGGGCCTCGACGCTGGCCTCGAAGGTCTTGTCGGCCGTCCAGTGCTCCAGGACCCGGCGTTCGACCGCGGGCAGGTCCGGGCTCGCCGGGACGGCGGCGGTCGGGTCGTGCAACGGATAGGCCATCGGGGGTCGCTCTCCTCGCGCAGCTCACGGTCGTGTGGGTCTGCGAGGACGAGCCGATCCGGTACGCCGTGCCGGCGCCCCGGGTGGCCCGCGGTACCACCCCGCTTGGCGGTCAGGATCGACCGCCCGCTCGTTGGCCGGCTGTGACGGGCCGGACCCGTCCGGTTCTACTGGGCCGGTCACCCGGCTGTTCTTCCGGAGGCTCGCCGGTGATGGCCGGGTCATCGCCTTACGGCCGTCAAGGTTACCCGACCGCCCGCCGGGATCGCCGCCGAGTAACGGCGGCCGCTCGCCGCCGGGCGCTGCTCGACACCCGCTGATCCCACCCGCGTCGACCATGCGGCTGTCACGGTGCCCCGGCGGGTGGTGGCGACAGCCTCATGGTCGACGGGCGGACGGCGAGGTCAGCGGGTCGGGGCGGGCAGGGTGGTCGTCCAGAGGGAGACCCCGTCGCGGTCGCGCAGGTGGACGGTGAAGGCGCCGGACGCGCCGTCGACGGCGACCTCACCGAAGTGCTGGAAGCCCTCGGCCGGGGAGGTGTTGGCCCGCGGCGGAGCGTTGACGAAGACCGCCTTCGGCCCGAACGTGCCGTCCAGGGCGTTCGGGCCGAACGCGCCGGCGTGCGCCGGCCCCGAGACGAACTCCCAGAACGGGGTGAACTCGGCGACCGACGCCCGGGCCGGGTCGTAGTGGTGCGCGGCGGTGTAGTGCACGTCGGCGGTGAGGAAGACGATCCCGGTCACCCCGGCCCGGTGCGCCGCGCCGAGCACCTGCGCGAACTCCAGCTCCCGCCCGGCCGGCGCGCCCGGGTCGCCCTGCGCGACGCCCTCCTGGGCGGCGGCCCCGTCCGGCACCACCAGCCCGATCGGCAGGTCGGCGGCGATCACCTTCCAGGTGGCCCGGGACCGGGTCAGTTCCCGGATCAACCACTCCCGCTGTTCCCGGCCGAGCAGGCCACGCGCCGGGTCGGCGTAGGTGTTGCCGTCGTTGGGGTCCTTCCAGGTCCGCATGTCCAGCACGAAGACGTCCAGCCGCGACCCGTACGACAGCCGCCGGTACCGCGGCCCGTCGACCGGCGCCGGCAGCCACTCGTCGAACGCCTGCCGGGCCCGGGCGGCGAGCACGTCGACGCGGCGCTCGGTGTACCGCGCGTCTGTCAGGATCTCCCCCGGGTACCAGTTGTTGGTCACCTCGTGGTCGTCCCACTGGTTGATCTGCGGCACCTCCGCGACGAACGCGCGCAGGTGCTCGTCGAGCAGGTTGTACGCGAACTGCCCCCGGTACTCGGCCAGCGTCTCGGCGACCTTGCTCTTCTCCGGGGTGACCAGGTTGCGCCAGACCCGCCCGTCGGGCAGGGTCACCGTCTCGGCGAGCGGGCCGTCGGCGTAGACGGTGTCGCCGCTGCACAGGAAGAAGTCGGGCCGGGTGGCCCGCATGGCCCGGAAGATCGACATGCCGCCGAGGTCCGGGGCGATGCCCCAGCCCTGCCCGGCGATGTCACCGGTCCAGACGAACCGGACGTCCCCGCGGTCGTGCCGACCCGGGGCGGTGGTCAGCGTGCCGGTCAGCGGTTCGCTGGCCAGTCCCGGCCGGTCCAGGCTCTCCACCCGGACCCGGTAGTGCAGCCGCTCGCCACCGGGCAACCCGCGCAGCCGCACCTTGCCGGTGAAGTCGCCGGTCGGGTCGAGCACCGGTCCGCGTACCCGCCGGGCACCGCGGAAGTCCGGCCGGCGGCTCACCTCCACCAGCATCCGACCGGGACGGTCGGCGCGGGTCCAGACCAGCGCCGAGTCCGCGGTCACGTCACCGCTCTGCACGCCGTGGGTGAGCACCGGTCGGCCGGTCGGCCGCCAGGCCGGTGCGGCGGGCGCGGCGGGCGCGCCGAGCAGGGCGCCGCCGGCGACACCGGCACCTGCGATCAGGCCGGCGCGCAGCAACGTACGTCGGTCAAGTTCGGTCATCGTTCCTCCCGGATCGGGGACTGCCCCCGTGGGTCTACCGGGCGGAGATGACCGGCGGCGGCGTGCCGGGTGACCGGGGCCGGAACTCCGGTGGTCCGGGGTGGTCGGTGGTCCGGCCGGCATGACCGGCGTCACAGGCCCGGACCGTCACGCCGAACCCCCGTCGTGTCGTCGTGTCGGTGTCACCACCACGGATCAGGGAGGTTGTCATGCAGCGGATCAACGCGGCCAAGGTGGCGCCGGAGGCGTACCACGCGGTGCTGGGGCTCGAGAAGTACGTCCGGGCCAACGTCGACCACACCGTGCTCCACCTCGTGAAGATGCGGGCGTCGATGCTGAACGGCTGCGCGTTCTGCGTCGACATGCACAGCCGGGACGCGCTCGCCGAGGGCGAGTCGAGCCGGCGGCTCTTCGCGGTCTCCACCTGGCGCGAGGCGCCCTTCTTCGACGAGCGGGAGCGGACCGCGCTGGCGCTCACCGACGCGGTGACCCGCCTCGGCGAGCACGGCGTACCCGACGAGGTCTGGGACGCGGCGGCGAAGGTGTGGCCCGAGAAGGAGCTGGTCGACCTGCTGATGGCCATCGCGACAATCAACGTGTGGAACCGTATCGCCGTGACCTGCCGGAACGAACTCCCGACGGACGTGTGACGGTCACCGACGCGACGCAGGCGGCCGGTGCGCTCGAGGCGCACCGGCCGATGCTGCTCGGCCTGGCGTACCGCCTGCTCGGCAGCCGGCACGACGCGGAGGACGTGCTCCAGGAGGCGTACCTGCGCTGGCTGGGGGCGGACCGGGCGGCGGTCGCCGAGCCGCGCCGCTACCTGTCCCGGGTGGTCACCCACCTGGCGCTGGACCGGCTGCGCGCCCGGCGGGCCGCCCGGGAGACGTACGTCGGGCCGTGGCTGCCCGAGCCGGTGCCGACCGCGCCGTCACCGTTCGGGCCGCTGGACTCCGTCGAGCTGCGCGACTCGATCTCCACCGCCCTGCTGCACCTGCTGGAACGCCTCACCCCGCCGGAGCGCGCGGTCTACGTGCTGCACACCGCCTTCGACCTGCCGTACGCCGAGATCGCGGAGATCCTGGACCGGTCGGTGGCGGACTGCCGGCAGCTGCACCACCGGGCGGTGGCCCGGATCGGGCAGGACCAGCGGCGGTTCACCGCCGGCCGGGCCGAGCAGGAACGGCTGCTGGACGCCTTCCTCGCCGCCGCCCGCGACGGTGACCTGGCCGCGCTGACCGGGCTGGTGGCGAGGGACGCCATCGCCTGGACCGACGGCGGCGGCCGGGTCAAGGCGGCGCGCAACCCCGTCACCGGCGCGGACCGGGTCGCCCGCTTCTTCGTCGGCCTGTACGGCCCGGGCCGACACTTCACCGCGCGCCGGCTGGAACTCAACGGCCAGCCGGCCGCCCTGATCATCCGCCCCGACGGCGGCAGGTACGCGCTGACCCTGGGCGCGGCCGGCGGCCGGATCACCGGGTTCTACGTGGTCGGCAACCCGGACAAGCTGCCGTGGACGGCCTGACCGGACGGTCGTGCCGGTCGACAGCCTGGACGCGTCGCGGCGGACGCCCTGAGCGGACGGTCGTGCCGGGTCCGGCACGACCGCTGCTCGCGGCGTCGGTCGGCCGTCAGCCCAGCTCGGGGAACCAGAGCGCGATCTCGCGCTTCGCGCTGTCCGGCGAGTCGGAGGCGTGCACCAGGTTCTCGCGGTTGGACAGCGAGAGGTCGCCGCGGATCGTGCCGGCCGCCGCCTTGCGCCCGTCGGTCGACCCGACCAGCCCCCGCACCACGTCGATGACCTGGTCGCCGGAGAGCACCAGCGCCACCAGCGGGCCGCCGGTCATGAAGTCCTTCAGCGGCGGGTAGAACGGCTTGTCCACGTGCTCGGCGTAGTGCTCGTCGGCCAGCGCGGCGTCCATGGTCCGGGACACCAGCGCGTCGATCCGCAACCCCTTGCGCTCGAAGCGGGAGATCACCTCGCCGACCAGCCCGCGGCGGACCGCGTCGGGCTTGATCAGTACGAGGGTGCGCTCATCGGGGCTGCTGCTGGACACGCTGGATTCCTCCTGTGCGCGAAAGGCGGTCGGGCTGGGTACGGTCAGCCTAGCGACCCGGTCCCGGCGCCGGCGCGGCGGCCGGTCTTTCCCCCGGCGGCCGATCCGGCCTAGCCTGGCCCTTGACCCCCGGGAGGTCCACAGTGGCGAATGGCGGGAACCGGCCCATCGCGCCGGTACGCAAGCTGATCGCCGCGGTGCTCGGCACCGTGGCCACCTTCGTGATCCTCTTCGGGCTGGGCATGACCAGCTGGGCGATCGTGGCGCTCGGGGTCGCCCTGCTGGTGCTGGCCATCGCGCTGGCCACCGTGCGCGGCGGCGGGCGCACCTGGGTGGTCGGCGTGGGCCACGTGCACAGCGCCTCCGAGCCACCCACCCAGTACGCCTTCGGCCGCTGCGAGCTGCAACTGGTGATCGACGCGCCGGGCCTGCCGCCCCGTTCCAAGAAGATCATCGAGCCGCGGGTGCCGGTGGCGAAGTGGCCGTCGCTGGGGCAGACGCTGCCGATCCGGGTGGCCCTGGACGACCAGCGGCACGTCCGGGTGCTCTGGGACGAGGTGCCCACCCACGCCGAGTCCGCCGCCACCGTCGCCGCCGACCTCCCACCCGAGTACGCGGGCCCGGACCCGCTGGACGACGTGCTGCTCCAGCAGGAGGCGCCGCCGTGGGCCGACCGTGCGCCGGACGACGACTTCCGGGACGACTTCCGCGAGCCGCTGGTCGACCCGCTGGGCGATCCGCTCGGCGGCGAGCCCGTCAGGCACCCGGAGGAGCGCGAGCCCGTCGTGGTGCACCAGCGCCCCGGCGGGCCGGTCGTGCTGGAGGGCACCCTCGTCGAACAGTCCACGACCGGCACCCTGCCACGCCGGGCCACCCCGACGCCCCGCCCGCCCGCCGAGGAGCGGTTCGACCCCCCGGCCCCGGCCGGCGGGCGCACCGACCCGCCCGCGCCGGCGGAGCCGCTCGACCCGATCGACCTGCCCCTGGACGACCCGATCCCGCCCCGGGACCGGGCGCGCGAGGAGCGGATCAGCCCGGAGAAGCTGGACGAGGCGATCTTCGGTCCCGAGGCGACCATCGGTGACGACGAGACCGGGGTCGTGGAGGACGAGGACGATCTCGGCGCGCCGATCGCCGGGGTGGGCCTGACGCTGCTGGTCACCGACCTGCCGCGTTCACTGGCCTTCTACCGGGACCTGGGCTTCACCGAGGTCGACCGGGGCTCCGGCAACGCCGTCCTCGCCTCCGGGACGACCCGGCTGGTGCTGCGGGAGGTGACCGAGGCGGCGCCGATCAGCCGCCGCCTGGTGCACGTCAACCTCGAGGTGGACGACATCGACTCCGCGTACGAGCGGCTGCGCGGGTCCGGCGTCCGGTTCACGTACGCCCCCCGCGTGGTCAACCGGGGCACGAAGCTGGAGGTGTGGGCGGCCGCGTTCCGCGACCCGGACGGCCACGGCATCGCCCTCACCCAGTGGCGCGAACGCGCCGACGCCTGACTCCGCTGACGGGCTGACGGCTGACCCGTCAGCCCGTCAGCCCGTCAGCCCGTCAGCCCGTCAGCCCGTCAGCCCGTCAGCCCGTCAGCCCGTCAGCCCGTCAGCCCGTCAGCCCGTCAGCCCGTCAGC
>NZ_JBEOVW010000023.1:95697-101047 GCF_040295705.1 Micromonospora sp. NPDC002717
AGCCGAGGATGACCCGGCGGACGTGCAGGGCGTAGGCCCAGACCAGGGCGAAGACGACGCCCAACGCGAGCAGCGACCAGTGCAGCAGGCCGGCCAGCATCAGCAGTCCCTGCAGGACGGTGCCGGCGTGCCAGGCCCACGGCCGGCGCATCATGCCGGCCAGCAGCACCGCCGCCACGGCCAGCGCCAGGACCGCGCCGATCGCCGCGCCACCCAGGTCGCCGCCGACCATGCGGATCGGCTGGATGGCCAGGACCAGCACCAGCGCCTCCAGGATCAGCGTGCCGGCCCCCAGCCCGCGCACCGCCCGCTCCGGGTTCCGCAGCCCGGACCGTCGCGGCCCACCCGCCGGCGGACGGCCCGGGTCGCCCCCGGCAGCCGTGCCCTCCGGGCGGTCGTCGCCCGCGGTGCCCCGCACCGGGCCGGTCATCGCTTCAGCAGCCGGCGGGCGTCGGCCACGGTCACCACCGATCCGGTGACCAACACCCCGACCCCGCTCAGCTCCCCCGGTACGTCCTCCTCGGCCATCGCCACCGCCGTCTCGATCGCGTCCGGCATCTCCTCGGCGACCTCGACCCGGTCGGGGCCGAAGACCTCGGCGGCCAGCGCGGCGAGTTCCCGGGCCGGCATCGCCCGGGGCGAGCTGTTCCGGGTCACCACGACCTGGTCGACCACCGGCTCCAGCAGTTCCAGCAGGCTGGCCGCGTCCTTGTCGCCGAGGACGCCGACGACCGCCACCAACTTGCTGAACGCGAACTCCTCCTGCAACGCGGTCACCGTGGCGGCCATGCCGTGCGGGTTGTGCGCGCCGTCGAGCAGGATGGTCGGCGCGCTGCGTACCCGCTCCAGGCGGCCGGGCGAGGTGGCCGTGGCGAACCCCTCCCGGACGGTCTCGACGTCGAGCTGCCGCTTCGCGCCGGCGCCGAGGAACGCCTCCACCGCCGCCAACGCCACCGCCGCGTTCTGCGCCTGGTGGGCGCCGTGCAGCGGGATGAAGACCTCCTCGTAGACGCCGCCGAGGCCCTGCAGGGTGAGCACCTGCCCGCCGACGGCGACCGCCCGCCGGAGCACCCCGAACTCGGAGCCCTCCCGGGCGATGGTCGCGCCGACCTCGGCGCAGCGTTCCAGGATGGGCCGGGCCGCCTCCTCCTCCTGCGCGGCGGAGATGACCGTCGAGCCGGAGTGGATGATGCCCGCCTTGGCCAGCGCGATGTCCTGGATGGTGTCGCCCAGCCACTCGGTGTGGTCCAGCCCGATCGGGGTGAGCACGCACACCCCGGCCTGGATCACGTTGGTCGCGTCCTCGGCGCCGCCCAGGCCCACCTCGACCACCGCCACGTCAACCGGGGCGTCGGCGAACGTCGCGAACGCCAGCGCGGTGGTCATGTCGAAGTACGTCAGCGGCTCCGCCGAGCGCTCGTCCACCAGCCGGGCCAGCGGCTCGACCTCCCGGTACGTGGCGGTGAACCGCTCCTCGCCCACCGGCTCGCCGTCCAGGCTGATCCGCTCCCGGACGGTCTCCAGGTGCGGGCTGGTGTAGCGGCCGGTGTGCAGCCCGAACGCCCGCAACAGCGAGTCGATCATCCGGGCCGTCGAGGTCTTGCCGTTGGTGCCGGTCAGGTGGATCGACGGGTACGCCCGCTGCGGGCTGCCGAGCAGGTCCAGCAGCGACTCGATCTTGTCCAGCTCGAAGGCCATGCGGGTGAACCCGCGGCCCGCCAGCTCGGCCTCGACGGCGGCGAAATCGGTGCGGTCGGTCACGAGGACAGCGCCTCCAGAGCGGCGTCGATGCGGACCAGGTCGGCCTCGGCGACGGCGAGGCGATCGCGGATCTTGGCGACCACCGGTTCCGGCGCCTTGCCGACGAACGCGGGGTTGTCGAGCTTGGCCCGGGCCTGCGCGGCCTCCTTCTCGGCGGCCGCCCGGTCCTTGGTGAGCCGGGCCCGCTCGGCGGCCACGTCGATCGACCCCCGGGTGTCCAGGGCCACGCTCACCTCGCCGGGCATGGCGAGGGTCGCGCTGGCCTGGAAGCCGTCGCCGGCCGGGTCCAACCGCACCAGCGACCGGATGAGCGGCTCGTGCGCGACGATGCCCGCGGCGGCCAGGCCGTCGAGCCGGGCGGCGACCCGCTGCGTCGGGCGCAGCCCCTGGTCCGAGCGGAACCGCCGGATCTCGGTCACCACCCGCTGGACGGTGCCGACCTCGGCCTCCGCGGCCTCGTCGACGAGGGTACGGTCGGCCGCCGGCCAGGCGGCCGTCATCACCGTCTCGCCCCCCGTGAGCGCGATCCACAGTTCCTCGGTGACGAACGGGATGATCGGGTGCAGCAGCCGCAGCAGCTGGTCCAGCACGTGCCCGAGCACCCGGCGGGTGGCCTCGGCGGCCGTGCCCCCCTCGGCGAGCACCGGCTTGGTCAGCTCCACGTACCAGTCGCAGACGTCGTCCCAGGCGAAGTGGTACAGCAGGTCGCACACCTTCGCGAACTCGTACGCCTCGAACTGCTCGTCCACCTCGGCGGTGACGTGCGCCAGCCGGGACAGGATCCACCGGTCGACGGTCGACAGCTGCTCGGCGGCCGGCAGCGGGCCGTCGGTGTGCGCGCCGTTCATCAGCGCGAAGCGGGTGGCGTTCCAGAGCTTGTTGCAGAAGTTGCGGGAGCCCTGGCACCACTCCTCGCTCACCGGCACGTCCTGCCCGGGGTTGCCGCCCCGGGCCAGGGTGAACCGGGTGGCGTCGGCGCCGAAACGGTCGATCCAGTCCAGCGGATCGACCACGTTGCCGAACGACTTCGACATCTTCTTGCCGAACTGGTCGCGGACCATGCCGTGCAGGGCCACCACGCCGAACGGCTGCCGGCCGTCCATCGCGTACAGGCCGAACATCATCATCCGGGCGACCCAGAAGAAGAGGATGTCGTAGCCGGTCACCAGGACGCTCGTCGGATAGAACTTCGCCAGGTCAGGCGTCTGCTCGGGCCAGCCGAGCGTGGAGAACGGCCAGAGGGCGCTGGAGAACCAGGTGTCCAGGACGTCCTCGTCCTGACGCCAACCCTCCCCGGCGGGCGGCTGCTCGTCCGGGCCGACGCAGACGACCTCGCCGTCCGGGCCGTACCAGACGGGGATGCGGTGACCCCACCACAGCTGCCGGGAGATGCACCAGTCGTGCATGTTGTCGACCCAGGCGAAGTACCGCTTGGCCAGCTCGGCCGGCTCGATCCGCACCCGCCCGTCGCGCACGGCGTCCCCGGCGGCCTTGGCCAGCGGCGAGGTGTTCACGAACCACTGCAGCGACAGCCGCGGCTCGACCGTCGTACGGCAGCGCGAGCAGTGGCCCACCGCGTGCACGTACGGGCGCTTCTCCGAGACGATCCGGCCCTGCTCGCGCAGCGCCGCGACGATCGCGGGGCGCGCCTCGAAGCGGTCCAGGCCCTCGAACGGCCCCGGCACGGTGATCACGCCGCGCTCGTCCATCACGGTGAGCGCGGGCAGGTCGTGGCGCTGGCCGATCTCGAAGTCGTTCGGGTCGTGCGCCGGGGTCACCTTCACCATGCCGGTGCCGAAGGACGGGTCGACGTGCGCGTCGGCCACGATCGGGATGCGCCGCCCGGTCAGCGGCAGCTCGACCTCGGTGCCGATCAGGTGCTGGTAGCGCTCGTCGTCCGGGTGCACCGCCACCGCCGTGTCGCCGAGCATCGTCTCCGCCCGGGTGGTGGCGACGACCACCTCGTCGCTGTAGCGGATCGAGACCAACTCGCCGTCGTCGTCGGTGTGCTCTACCTCGATGTCCGACAGGGCGGTCAGGCACCGGGGGCACCAGTTGATGATCCGGTTGGCCCGGTAGATCAGGCCGTCGTCGTACAGCTTCTTGAAGATCGTCTGTACGGCGCGCGACAGCCCCTCGTCCATCGTGAAGCGCTCGCGGTCCCAGTCGACGGAGTCGCCGAGACGGCGCATCTGCCCCAGGATGGCGCCGCCGGACTCGGCCTTCCACTGCCAGACCCGCTCGACGAACTGTTCCCGCCCCAGGTCGTGCCGGGACAGGCCCTGGCCGGCGAGCCGCCGCTCCACCACGTTCTGCGTGGCGATGCCGGCGTGGTCCATGCCCGGCAGCCAGAGCGCCTCGTAGCCCTGCATCCGCTTACGCCGCACCAGCGCGTCCTGCACGGTGTGGTCGAGGGCGTGGCCCATGTGCAGGGAGCCGGTGACGTTCGGCGGCGGGATGACGATGGTGAAGGGGGGCTTGTCGCTCTCCGCCGACGCCCGGAAGTGGCCGGCGGCTACCCAGTGCTCGTACCGTCGCTGCTCTACCTCGCCCGGCTGGTACTGGCCGGGCAGGGTCGGGGCGTCGGGGCGTCGGGCATCCAGTCTCTCGGTCACCCTGAAAGTCTACGGAGGGCTTCTCCGGACCCGACGTGCGCCACCTGCCGTTCGCGTACGGTGTCGGCTATGTCCGACGCACATCTCACCGAGCGGACGGTCAACGACGGCTCCGAGCCGATCGACCTGACCGACGAGCCCATCGAGCTCAGCAACCGGGACCCGGAGCACGCCACCGGGCGCCGGTCGCGGCGCCGGCGGGTGGCCTGGGCCGTGGCGGCGCTGGTCGGGCTCGCGGGCGCCGCCACCCTGGGTACGGCCGGGTGGCGGGTGGTCCAGCAGAAGGACGCGGACCTGACCACCCCGGACCGGGTGGCGGGACTGGTCCGGGACGACAGCGAACGGGCCCGCAGCACGTCGGACTACCTGCGCAGCGGCTTCGCCGCCGACATCGACCTGGACGGCAGCTTCGGCACCGTCTACCGGGACCCGGCAGACGACAAGCGCTCGGTGCTCGTCTTCGGCGGCACGACGCTGCTCTGGCAGCCGGAGCGGGACCTGGACAGTCTGTTCGGCCTGCTGACTGACGAGACCGGCAAGGTGACGGGGCTGCGGGAGGTGCCCGCCGGCCGTCTGGGCGGCGTGATGAAGTGCGGCACCACCAGCGGCGACGGCGGCGACTTCGCCGTCTGCGGGTGGGCCGACCACGGCAGCGTCGTGATGGCGATGTTCCCCGGCCGCTCCGTCGACGACGCCGGCGGGCTGTTCCGCGAGATGCGCGAGGAGATACAGACCCGCAAGTGACGCCGCCCCGCGTCCGTGTCCGGTTGTGGGGGCTGGGGTGGCTGGGGTGGCTGGGGTGGCCCTCTGCCTGAACTCGTTCTCGTTTGTTGCGGTGCTGGGTGGATGCTGCCTGAGCGTTTGTTGCGGTGCCGGGTGGGGTGGGTGCTGCCTGAGCGTTTCTTGCGGTGTCGGGTGGGTGGGGTGGGGCCTGCCGTGCCCGGCTCCGGGCGAGCGGACCGTCGCCGAGCCGC
>NZ_JBEOVW010000024.1:0-100710 GCF_040295705.1 Micromonospora sp. NPDC002717
ACATAAAGCGTGTGGTGACGGGTGTTCACCGGTGTGCTCTCCCCTCCGGGGGCGCCCCCCACCCCCCACCCCCCCCGGTCCGCGCGGACCGGGGGCTTTCGCGTGGCTCAGCTCAGCCGGCCTGCTCGGCGAGCTGGAGGAACTGCCGCTTCGAGGCGAGCGCCTGCTCGGCCTCCTTGATCCGCCGGGCGTCGCCGGCCGCCTGGGCCCGGGCCAGCCGCTCCTCGGCCTCGGCGACCTGCGTCCGCATCTGGGCCAGCAGCGGGTTGTCCTCCTTGGTGGTGCGTCGCCACGCGGAGTCCATCACCTCGCGGACCTTGTCGTCGACCGTCCGCAGCCGGCGCTCCAGCCCGGCCGCCGCCTCGCGGGGCACCCGGCCGGCCTCGTGCCACTGCGCCTGGATCTCCCGCAGCTTGGCCTGCGCGCCCTTCGGGTCGCCGTCGACGTCCAGCGCCTCGGCCTCGGCGAGCAGCGCCTGCTTGCGCTCCAGGTTGGCCCGCTGCTCGTTGTCGCGGGCCGAGAAGACCTCGCTGCGCCGGGTGAAGAACTCGTCCTGCGCGGCCCGGAACCTCTCCCAGAGCTTCTGCTCCGCCTCCTTGGAGGCGCGCGGGGCGGCCTTCCACTGGTTCATCAGGTCCTTGAGCTGGTTGGCGGTCGCCGCCCAGTCCGTGGAGTCCTTCAGCTTCTCGGCCTCGGCGACCAGCTCCTCCTTGACCGACTGCGCCTGCTTGCGCTGCGAGTCCAGTGAGGCGAAGTGGGCGCCCCGGCGGCGGGTGAAGCCGTCCCGGGCCGCGGCGAACCGCTTCCACAGCTCACCGTCGGTCTTCTTGTCGACCCCGCGGATGGTCTTCCACTCCTCGAGGATCTCCTTGAGCCGGTCGCCGGCGGTCTTCCAGCCGGTCGACTCGGCGGCCAGCTTCTCCGCCTCCTCCACCAGCGCCTGCTTGCGGGCGAGTGCCTCGCCCCGGGCGGCGTCCCGGGCGGCCTTGGCCTCGCCGGCCTTCTCCTCGGCGACGGCGGCGAGTCGGTCCAGCCGTGCGGCCAACGCGTCGATGTCGCCGACGACGTGCGCCTCGGCGAGCGAGGCGCGGATCCGGCGGATCGTCGTCAGCGAGTGGCCGGCGTCCGCCGCACCCGAGTTGAGCCGCGCCTCCGTCAGGTTGACCTCGGTCACCAGGTCGTCGAAGCGGCGGGCGAAGTGGGCAAGCCCCTCCTCGGGCGCTCCCGCCTGCCAGGATCCGACCACCCGCTCGCCGTCGGCGGTCTTGACGTACACGGTGCCGTCCGCGTCCACCCGTCCGAAGGCCGTCCAGTCGCTCATGTGCCCATCCTCGTTCTCCCGGCGTCGGGGACCGGTCCCACGATCGCCGCCACGGCGCAGCAAAGTTACTCCCGGCATTGTCACAGGTCCGACCCCGTCCGCGTCGAGCGCCTATCGCCGACCGTGACCATACGGTGTCCTAGCCCCCGAATGACCGGATCGGCGCGGGGACGCACCGGGGGGTCCCGCTACGGTGAACGGGTGCCCCTGGTCGCCGCCGCCGTCTGCCCGCATCCGCCCCTGCTCGTGCCCGAGGTGGCCGGTGCCGCCGCCGCTGAGCTGGACGAACTCCGCACGGCCTGCGACGCGGCCGTCGGCCGGCTGCTCGCCGCCTCGCCCGACCAGATCGTGCTGGTCGGCGCCGGGCCGGAGACCGTCCGCTTCCGGGCCGCCGACTACGGCTCCCTGCGCGCCTACGGTGTCGACCGCCACGTCCGGCTGTGGAAGACCAACTGCGGCGGCGGGGAGCGGCTGCCGCTGAGCCTGACCGTCGGCGCGTGGCTGCTCGGCAGGGCGGGGACCGAGCTGCCCCGGTTCGCCTCGTCGGTCGCCGCCGACGCCACCCCGGGCGAGTGCGCCGCGCTCGGGGCGGAGCTGGTACACCGCGCCGAGGGCCGGGTCGCGCTGCTGGTGACGGGGGACGGGTCCGCCTGCCGGGGCGAGAAGGCGCCCGGCTACGACGACCCGCGCGCGCAGGCGTACGACGAGGGGGTCGCCCGGGCCCTGGCCGACGCGGACGCCGCCGCCCTGCACGGCCTGGACCCGGTGCTGTCGGCCGAGCTGAAGGTCGCCGGTCGGGCGGCCTGGCAGGTGCTCGCCGGCGCGGCGGGCGCGGCGGGCGGACGCTGGCACGGTGACCTGACCTACGACGCCGCGCCCTACGGCGTGGCCTACTTCGTGGCCACCTGGGAGCCGGCGTGACCGGGCCGGCCGACGCCGGCGGCGGCCACCCGCCGGTCGGGACGGTGGTCGCGGTGGTCGGGCCGACGGCGGCCGGGAAGTCCGCACTGAGCATCGCGCTCGCGCACGCCCTCGACGGCGAGGTGGTCAACGCCGACTCGATGCAGCTCTACCGGGGCATGGACATCGGCACCGCGAAGCTCACCCCGGCCGAGCGCGAGGGGGTGCCGCACCACCTGCTGGACATCTGGAACGTCACCGAGCCGGCGAGCGTGGCGGAATACCAGCGGCTGGCCCGCGCGGCGGTCGACGACATCCTGGCCCGGGGCCGGGTGCCGCTGCTGGTCGGCGGCTCCGGCCTCTACGTGCGGGCGGTGCTGGAGCGGTTCGAGTTCCCCGGCACCGACCCGGCGGCCCGCGAGCGGCTCGAACGGGAGCTGGCCGAGACCGGCCCGGCCCCGCTGTACGCCCGGCTGCGGGAGGCCGACCCGGCCGCCGCGGCGGGGATCCTGCCCACCAACGGCCGGCGGATCGTCCGGGCGCTGGAGGTCATCGAGCTGACCGGGGCGCCGTTCACCGCGTCGCTGCCCGGCCCGACGCCCTACTACCCGTCCGTGCAGCTCGGGGTGGACCTGGACACGGCGCTGCTGGACGAGCGGATCGCGCTGCGGGTGGACCGGATGTGGGCCGACGGCCTGGTCGCCGAGACCCGCGAGCTGGTCGGCCACGGCCTGCCGCAGGGGCGGACGGCCAGTCGGGCGCTCGGGTACCAGCAGGTGCTGCGCTTCCTGGCCGGGGAGATCACCGAGGGCGAGGCGCACGACGAGACCGTCCGGGCCACCCGGCGGTTCGTCCGCCGGCAGCGCTCCTGGTTCCGCCGTGACCAGCGGATCCACTGGCTGGACTCGGCCGCGCCGGACCTGATCCCGGCCGCCCTGCGCCTGCTGCCGACCGCTGCGCGATGATGGGGGCGTGGAGTTCACCAAGGGCCACGGCACCGGCAACGACTTCGTCATCCTGCCCGACCCGGACGGGGCGCTCGACCTGACGCCCGGGCTGGTCGCCGCGATCTGTGACCGGCGGCGCGGCCTCGGCGGCGACGGCGTGCTGCGGGTGGTGCGGGCGGCGAAACACCCCGAGGGCGTCGCCCTGGCCGGCGAGGCCGAGTGGTTCATGGACTACTGGAACTCCGACGGCTCGTTCGCCGAGATGTGCGGCAACGGCGCTCGCGTCTTCGTCCGCTACCTGCTGGCGTCCGGGCTGGCCACGCCGGTCGGCGCGGCGCTGCCGGTGGCCACCCGGGCCGGCCTCGTGCGCGCGCGCGTCGAGGGGGACGCCGTCGCCGTCGAGATGCGCCGCCCCCGGGTGTACGACGCCTCGACCGCCACCCTGGGCGGCTTGACCCTGCCGGGTGCGGCGGTGGACGTCGGCAACCCGCATCTGGTCTGCGCGCTCCCGACCGGGCTGGACCTGACCGGCCTCGACCTCACCCGCGCGCCGGAGTTCGACCCGGCTGCCTTCCCGGCCGGAGTGAACGTCGAGTTCACCGCGCCCGGCGAGGCGGTCGACGGCGCCGACGGGCACGTGCTGATGCGGGTGTACGAGCGCGGCTCCGCCGAGACGCTCTCCTGCGGCACGGGCGCGTGCGCGGTGGCCGCCGTGGCCCTGCGCGACGCCGGCCGGGACACCGGGGTGATCGCCGTGGACGTCCCCGGCGGCCGCCTCACGGTCACGGTCACCGAGGACTCCTGCTGGCTGGCCGGCCCCGCCGTCCTGGTCGCGGGCGGCGAGGTCGACCCCGCCGCCCTGACCACGCCTGCCTGACCCCGGCCTCCCCCTGCCCTCCCGCCCCACGCCGGTGCAAGATCGCCGGGGCGGGGCGGGGCGGGGCGGGGCGGGGCGTCAGGGGGTGGCGCTGGCTTCGGCGGCGATCTCGGGGAGGTCGGCCGGGCCGGGGTCCGCGGCCGGGGGCGGGGGCGGGTTCTGGGCGGCGGCGCGCACCGCCGCGGCGACCGCCGGGGCCACCCGCGAGTCGAAGACGCTGGGTACGATCACCGTCGGGTTGATCTTGTCCTCGCCGACCACGTCCGCGATGGCCCGGGCGGCGGCGATCGCCATCTCCTCGGTGAACTCCTCGGCGTGCGCGTCCAGCATGCCGCGGAAGACACCCGGGAAGGCGAGCACGTTGTTGATCTGGTTCGGCTGGTCGGAACGACCGGTGGCGACCACGGCGGCGTGCTTGCGCGCCTCACGCGGGTCGACCTCCGGGTCGGGGTTCGCCAGCGCGAAGACGATGGCGTCCTTGGCCATCATGGCGATGTCGTCGCCGGTGAGCAGGTTCGGCGCGCTGACGCCGATGAAGACGTCCGCGTCGCGTACCGCCCCGGGCAGGTCACCGGCGTAGTTGTCCTTGTTGGTGTGGTCGGCCAGCCACTGCCAGGCCGGGTTGAGCCCGGTCAGGCCGCGGTGCAGGGCGCCCTGCCGGTCGTACGCGATGATGTCGCCCACGCCCTGACGCAGCAGCAGCTTCATGATCGCGGTGCCGGCCGCCCCGGCGCCGGAGACCACGACCCGGACGTCCGCGAGCTGCTTGCCCACGACGCGCAGCGCGTTGGTCAGCGCGGCCAGCACGCAGATCGCGGTGCCGTGCTGGTCGTCGTGGAAGACCGGGATGTCCAGCGCCTCGCGCAGCCGGGCCTCGATCTCGAAGCAGCGCGGCGCGGCGATGTCCTCCAGGTTGATCCCGCCGTACGCGGGCGCGATGGCCTTGACGATCTGCACGATCTCGTCGGTGTCCTGGGTGTCCAGGACCACCGGCCAGGCGTCCACCCCGCCGAAGCGCTTGAACAGCGCCGCCTTGCCCTCCATCACCGGCAGGGACGCCGCCGGCCCGAGGTTGCCCAGGCCCAGCACGGCCGAGCCGTCGCTGACCACGGCCACGGTGTTGCGCTTGATGGTGAGCCGCCGGGCGTCGGCCGGGTTCTCCGCGATCGCCTGGCAGACCCGCGCCACCCCCGGGGTGTACGCGCGGGACAGCTCGTCGCGGGTGCGCAGCGCCACCTTCGAGCTGACCTCGATCTTGCCGCCGAGGTGCAGCAGGAACGTCCGGTCGGAGACCTTGCGCACGTCCACGCCGTCGAGCGCGGTCAGCGCGTCGACCACCTGGTCGGCGTGGGCGGCGTCGGCGGTGTCGCAGGTCAGGTCGACGATCACGTGGGTCGGGTCGGAGTCGACCACGTCGAGCGCGGTGACGATCGCGCCGGCCTCGCCGACGGAGGTGGTCAGCCGGCCGATGGAGGACGCGTCCGCAGGCACGGCGATCCGGATGGTGATCGAGAATCCGGCACTCGGAAGTCGGGTGATTGACACAGGATCCCTCCGTCGACGCTGAGCGGCTCGCACCGCATTTCTACTCGCCCACCCGGGCCGGCCCACCGGCCGCCCCCGCTTTTGTGGCATTTCACGCGGGCATATAGCGGGTGCGTCCGGCGTTGACACATGTCAGGATTGCTCGGTACGTGACAGAACGGACAGGAGACCGGCTTGACCAACCAGGAGACCTACCTCCCCTACACCGACGACGAGCTCGATGCCACCACCGGCGAGTTCGAGCTGTCCGAGCGGCAGGCGCTGCGGCGGGTCCCTGGCCTCTCCACCGAGCTCGCCGACATCACCGAGGTCGAATACCGCCAGCTGCGCCTGGAGCGCGTGGTCCTGGTGGGCGTCTGGACCGAGGGCACCCAGAGCGACGCCGAGAACAGCCTCACCGAGCTGGCCGCGCTGGCGGAGACCGCCGGCTCGCAGGTGCTCGAAGGGCTGATCCAGCGGCGCAACCGCCCCGACCCGGCCACCTACATCGGCCGGGGAAAGGTCGACGACCTCGGCTCGGTCGTGCTCTCCAGCGGCGCCGACACGGTGATCTGCGACGGCGAGCTGTCGCCGTCCCAGCTCCGCAACCTGGAGCAGCGCATCAAGGTCAAGGTGGTGGACCGCACCGCGCTGATCCTCGACATCTTCGCCCAGCACGCCAAGAGCAAGGAGGGCAAGGCGCAGGTCGAGCTGGCCCAGCTCGAATACCTGCTGCCCCGCCTGCGCGGTTGGGGTGAGACGCTCTCCCGGCAGACCGGTGGTAGCGGTCGCGGCGGGGGCGCCGGCGGCGGCGTGGGCCTGCGTGGTCCCGGTGAGACCAAGCTGGAGACCGACCGGCGTCGGATCCGCCACCGCATCGCCCGGCTGCGCCGGGAGATCAAGGGCATGCGGACGGTACGCCAGACCAAGCGCGCCCGGCGGTCCCGCAACGCCGTCCCCGCCGTCGCCATCGCCGGCTACACCAACGCCGGCAAGTCCAGCCTGCTCAACCGGTTGACCGGCGCGGGTGTGCTGGTCGAGAACGCGCTCTTCGCCACCCTCGACCCGACCACCCGCAAGGCCACCACCTCCGACGGGCGGCTCTACACCCTCTCCGACACCGTCGGCTTCGTCCGGCACCTGCCGCACCAGATCGTCGAGGCGTTCCGCTCGACGCTGGAGGAGGTGGCCGAGGCCGACCTGGTGGTGCACGTCGTCGACGGCACCCACCCGGATCCGGAGGAGCAGGTCCGCGCGGTCCGTGAGGTGCTCGCCGAGGTGGGCGCCGACCGGCTGCCCGAGCTGCTGGTGGTCAACAAGACCGACGCGGCCGACGAGGAGACGCTGCTGCGGCTCAAGCGGCTCTGGCCGGAGGCGGTCTTCGTCTCCGCGCACACCGGGCGCGGGCTCGACGGGCTGCGCGAGGCTGTCGAGGAGCGGCTGCCCCGCCCGGCGGTGGAGGTCCGCGCGGTGCTCCCGTACGACCGGGGCGACCTGGTGGCGCGGGTGCACCGGCAGGGTGAGGTGCTGAGCACCTCCCACCTGCCCGAGGGGACGCTGGTGCACGTCCGGGTGGGCGACGCGCTCGCCGCCGAGCTGGCCCCGTTCCGGGCGGCGGCGGAGAGCCAGGCGGTCGCGTCCGCACGGTAACGGCGTTCCGGCGTCACCCGGCGGAAACCTGCGGCATGCGACACTGATTCAATGCGCCGCACTGTTTCTTCGGTCACGGTCGCCCTCGGCTTGCTGGGGGCGACCGTGGCGTGTGCGGGGGTCGCCCTGGCGGCGCCCGCCTCGGCCTCGTCCCCGCTCACGGCCGCCGCCGGCAAGAAGCGGTGCACGGTGACCGACGAGCGGCTGCGTGAGCTGTCCGGTCTGGTGGCCACCAAGAGCGGCTACATCGTGATCAACGACGGCACCGAGGTGGAGAGCCGCAAGCGGGTCTTCTTCCTCGACGCCAAGTGCGAGATCTCGAAGGAGCCGGTCCGCTATTCGGGGCAGGGGCCGTTCGACACGGAGGACCTGGCGCTCTCGCCGAACGGCCAGACGCTGTGGATCGCCGACACCGGTGACAACGTCACCAGCCGCGAGCGCCGCGAGCGGGTGGCGCTGTGGAGCATGCCGGTCAGCGGGTCCAAGCGGCCGGTGCTGCACCGGCTCTCCTACCCGGAGGGCAAGCCGCACGACGCCGAGGCGTTGCTCATCGGCGACGACGGCAACCCGCTGATCATCACCAAGGTGATGTCGGGCAAGGCGCAGATCTTCACCCCCGCCGCGAAGATGAAGAGCGGGGACACCGAGGCGGTGCCGATGAAGAAGGTCGGCGAGATCGCCCTGCCGAGGACGGACACGGACAACCGGCTCGGCGCTCCGGGCCGCGTGGCGATCACCGGAGCCGCCCGTTCCCCCGACGGGTCCCGGGTGGTGGTGCGCACCTACGCCGACGCCTTCGAGTACGACGTGACCGGCGGCGACATCGTGGCGGCCCTGACCTCCACCAAACCCCGGGTGACGGCGCTGGCCGACCCGTTCGGTGAGGCGATCGCCTACACCCCGGACGGCAAGACCTTCCTCACCGTCTCCGACGGCGGCCAGCTCGACGAGGCCGAGCCGGTGGAGATCCTCAGCTACACCCCGTCCGCCGAGGGCGCGAAGCCGATCGCCGGCGAGGGCGACGGGCCGAAGAAGGCGGCCGGGCAGTCGTGGCTCGACGGCCTGAGCCTGAGCGACATCACGTACATCATCGCTGCGGTCGGCGTGATCGGCGCGCTGATGGTGGCCGCCGGCGTCTTCGGCATCCTGCGGGCCCGGCGCAGGCCGGCCGCCCCGCACCGGGACGCCGACGAGCCGGACCGCGACGACCTCGCCGACGACCCGCGGGGCCCGGCGGACGACGACTTCCTGCCGCCGGGCGACCGGGCGCGGGGCGGCGTCTACGGTGGCGCGCCCTCCGGTGGCGTCTACGGCGGTGCGCCCGGTGGCGGGCGGGGCGGGGCGGTCCCGGCCGGCGGTGGTCGCGGCGGGGCCGCGCCGGCCGGCGGCGGGGTCTACGGCGGTGGCCGCCAGGCCGGCGGCCCGGTCTACGGTGGCGGTCGCCCGGCCGGCGGTGGTGGCGGTCGCCCGGCCGGTGGCGGTGGTGGCGCCTACGGTGGCGGCCGGCCGCCGGGCGCCGGTGGTCCCGCAGGCGGTGGCGGCGGTGGCCGGCAGGGTGGCGGCGGCCGTCCCGGTGGTGGCGTCTACGGCGGCGGGGGTCAACCGGGCCCCGGCGTCTACGGCGGCGGGGGCCGGGCGGAGCCGCCCCGTCGCGGCGGCGAGCAGGATCCTCGCGGTCAGCGGCCGGCCCGCCGGCGCGACCAGGGCTACGACGACGGCCGCGGCGGCCCCAACGGCCACGCGCCGGGTGGCGGCCGAGGCTACCGGGGCGACCGCTACTGACGTCCCCGGGCCTCCGGGGGCCGCCGTCGGCGACCGCTCCGGAGGCGCCACGGGGTCAGATGCGGCGCAGCACCGCGACGACCCGGCCCATGATGGTCGCGTCGTCGCCGGGGATCGGGTCGAAGGCCGGGTTTTGCGGCATCAGCCAGACGTGCCCGTCACGGCGGCGGTAGGTCTTGACCGTCGCCTCGCCGTCGAGCATCGCGGCGACGATGTCGCCGGACTCGGCGGTCGGCTGCTGCCGGACCACGACCCAGTCGCCGTCGCAGATCGCCGCGTCGAGCATCGAGTCGCCCTTGACCTGGAGCATGAAGACCTCGCCCTCACCCACCAGCTCGCGGGGAAGGGGGAAGATGTCCTCCACGGCCTGCTCGGCCAGGATCGGGCCGCCGGCCGCGATCCGGCCCAGCATCGGCACGTACGCCGGGGCGGGGCGCTGCGAGCGGGTCAGCTCGTCGTCGACGTCGTTGGGGGCCCGGACGTCCACGGCACGCGGCCGGTTGGGGTCGCGGCGCAGGAAGCCCTTCTTCTCCAGCTCCTTGAGCTGGTAGGCGACGCTGGACGGCGACACCAGGCCGACCGCCTCGCCGATCTCGCGCACGCTCGGCGGATAGCCGTGCCGGTCCACCCAGGTGCGGATGAACTCCAGGATCCGCCGCTGCCGGGCGGTGAGATCCACCGTCGCCGGGTCGGGGAAGGCGCTCACCACCGGGGTGACCGGGCGCACGGCGGGCTGCCCGGCCCGGCTGCGCGCGGCGCCCCGGCGTCGGGTGGCCGGCGGGCCCGCCTCGGTGATCTGCTGCGGGCTCTTCGGCCGGCTGGCCCGGTCCTCGGTCACGTCCGTCCTCCCTGGTCGGCGCTGGGTGCCTTGGCGGCTCGTGGTGCGTGCGGCGGTGCGTGGTGACCGGTGGCGGAAGATCCGCGCCCGGTTGTTCATGACCGTATAGGTGAGATCGGTCATTTTCAAACGTCTGTACGACATCACCTCGGCGTGTCGGGGCGAAAAGCGGCCCTGCTCGTACTCACGTTCTGGTAAATGGTACGTCGGGTCGAACGGGTGTTCGACGCCTGCCCGATCGGCGGCGGTTTCGCCGCGACCGGACGAATAACCCCGGGAGGTGCCGGACGGTTGGTTCTGCGGTGGGGCGGCGCCGGCCGGGTCGACTCCGGATGGCGGTGACGCGCCGGACACGCCGCTCAACTTGACCGGGGATCGTCGGCGGCATACGGTCGACCCCTAGATGTAGTAGTCACACGGGCGTAAGTCGCCTACAGGTTGGGTTCGACTACCGACCGCACTCCCGTACCGTCGACACGGCGAAGACCATCGACAGATGGCTCCGCCGCGCTGACGCGTGCCCGGAGAGCGGTCGGCGTGCCCGCAGTCGATGAAGGAGGTCGGGCCGATGCGGTGTCCGTACTGCCGGCACGCGGACTCCCGGGTGGTCGACTCGCGGGAGGCCGACGACGGCCAGTTGATCCGCCGGCGGCGGTCCTGCCCGGAGTGCGGGAAGCGGTTCACCACGGTGGAGGAGGCGGTCCTCGCGGTCGTCAAGCGCAGCGGGGTCACCGAGCCGTTCAGCCGTACGAAGATCATCGGCGGGGTGCGCAAGGCGTGCCAGGGCCGGCCGGTGGACGACGACTCGATCGCGCTGCTCGCGCAGAAGGTCGAGGAGACCGTCCGGGCCAAGGGGGCCGCCGAGATCCCCAGCCACGAGGTGGGGCTGGCCATCCTGGGCCCGCTGCGGGACCTGGACGAGGTCGCCTACATGCGGTTCGCCAGCGTCTACCGGTCGTTCGACTCGCTCGCCGACTTCGAGCGGGAGATCGAGACGCTGCGGGCCGCCGCACGCGCCCGGGAGGGCGCCGGGGCCGACGCGGCCGAGGCCGCCGGCCGTACCAGTTGAAGTTTTTCGCAGTTGATGACAGTCGGATCGCGGGGCGAGGTGGCCGCGCGGACGAGGGGGCGGATGAGATGTCGGGGGATGGTGTGACGACGAGCAGGGCACGGAGCAAGGCCGGCGCGGGGCTCAAGGTCGAGCGGGTCTGGACGACCGAGGGGGTGCACCCCTACGACGAGGTCGCCTGGGAGCGCCGCGACGTCGTGATGACGAACTGGCGCGACGGCTCGGTCAACTTCGAGCAGCGCGGGGTCGAGTTCCCGGAGTCGTGGAGCGTCAACGCGGCGAACATCGTGACCACCAAGTACTTCCGGGGCGCGGTGGGCACCCCGGAGCGGGAGTGGTCGCTCAAGCAGCTGATCGACCGGGTGGTCACCACCTACCGCACCGCCGGTGAGGAGTACGGCTACTTCGCCAGCCCGGCCGACGCCGAGGTCTTCGCCCACGAGCTGACCTGGATGCTGCTGCACCAGGTGTTCAGCTTCAACTCGCCGGTCTGGTTCAACGTCGGCACGCCCTCGCCGCAGCAGGTCAGCGCCTGCTTCATCCTGGCGGTCGACGACTCGATGGACTCCATCCTCGACTGGTACAAGGAGGAGGGGCTGATCTTCAAGGGCGGCTCCGGCTCCGGCGTCAACCTGTCCCGGATCCGCTCCTCCCGCGAGCTGCTCTCCTCCGGCGGCAACGCCTCCGGCCCGGTCAGCTTCATGCGCGGCGCGGACGCCTCCGCCGGCACCATCAAGTCCGGCGGCGCCACGCGGCGTGCGGCGAAGATGGTCATCCTCGACGTGGACCACCCGGACATCCAGGAGTTCGTGGTCACCAAGGCGCGCGAGGAGGACAAGATCCGCGCGCTGCGCGACGCCGGGTTCGACATGGACCTGGGCGGCGCCGACATCGTCAGCGTGCAGTACCAGAACGCCAACAACTCCGTCCGCGTCTCCGACGAGTTCATGACCGCCGTCGAGAACGGCGGCGGCTTCGACCTGCGCGGCCGGCTCGACGGCGCGGTGATCGAGACCATCGACGCCAAGAACCTGTTCCGCTCCATCTCCCAGGCCGCCTGGGAGTGCGCCGACCCCGGCCTCCAGTACGACGACACGATCAACGACTGGCACACCTGCCCGGAGACCGGGCGGATCACCGCGTCGAACCCGTGCTCGGAATACCTGCACCTGGACAACTCCTCGTGCAACCTGGCCTCGCTGAACCTGATGAAGTTCCTCCGCGCCGACGGCGGCTTCGAGGTGGAGAAGTTCGTCAAGAGCGTCGAGTTCGTCATCACCGCGATGGACATCTCGATCTGCTTCGCCGACTTCCCGACCGAGAAGATCGGCGAGACGTCCCGCGCCTACCGGCAGCTCGGCATCGGCTACGCCAACCTCGGCGCACTGCTGATGGCGTCGGGCCTGCCGTACGACTCGGAGCAGGGCCGCTCGGTCGCCGCGGCGATCACCTCGCTGATGACCGGCACGGCCTACCGCCGCTCCGCCGAGCTGGCCGGCGTCGTCGGCCCGTACGACGGCTACGCCCGCAACGCCGAGCCGCACAAGCGGGTCATGCGCAAGCACGCCGCCGCCAACGACGCGATCAAGCCGGCCGGCACCGTTGCCACCGCGATCCAGCGGGAGGCCACGAAGCAGTGGACCCAGGGCAACAAGATCGGCGACAAGAACGGCTGGCGCAACTCGCAGGCGAGCGTCCTCGCGCCGACCGGCACCATCGGCTTCATGATGGACTGCGACACGACCGGCGTGGAGCCGGACCTGGCGCTGGTCAAGTTCAAGAAGCTGGTCGGCGGCGGCTCGATGCAGATCGTCAACCAGACCGTGCCGCGCGCCCTGCGCAGCCTCGGCTACCCCGAGGAGCAGGTCGAGGCGATCGTCGAGCACATCGCCGACCACGGCCACGTGGTGGACGCCCCCGGTCTCAAGCCGGAGCACTACCCGGTCTTCGACTGCGCGATGGGCGAGCGCTCCATCGCCCCGATGGGTCACGTGCGGATGATGGCGGCCATCCAGCCGTTCGTCTCCGGCGCGATCTCCAAGACGGTCAACATGCCGGAGGCAGCCACCGTCGAGGACGTCGAGAAGATCTACTTCGAGGGCTGGAAGCTCGGCCTCAAGGCGCTGGCGATCTACCGGGACAACTGCAAGGTCGGCCAGCCGCTCTCGGTGGCGAAGTCCAACAAGGCCACCGAGGCCGCCCCCGCCGAGGTGGAGAAGGTCGTCGAGAAGGTCGTCGAGTACCGCCCGGTGCGCAAGCGGCTGCCGAAGAAGCGCCCGTCGGAGACGATCTCCTTCTCGGTCGGCGGCGCCGAGGGCTACCTCACCGCGTCGTCCTACCCGGACGATGGCCTCGGCGAGGTCTTCCTCAAGATGTCGAAGCAGGGCTCGACCCTGGCCGGCGTGATGGACGCCTTCTCGGTGGCCATCTCCATCGGTCTCCAGTACGGCGTCCCGCTGGAGACGTACGTCAGCAAGTTCACCAACATGCGCTTCGAGCCGGCCGGCATGACCGACGACCCGGACGTGCGGATGGCCGCCTCGGTGATGGACTACATCTTCCGTCGCCTGGCGCTGGACTTCCTGCCGTACGAGCGCCGCGCGGAGCTGGGCATCTTCACCGCCAAGGAGCGGGCCGCCCAGCTCGCGGCCGAGGCGGAGGCGGAGGCGAACGGTGCGGACCTCACCGCGATGGCCGCCTCCGCCCCGGTCGTAGCGCCGACCGAGCCCAAGACCGGGCCGGTCGCGCAGCCGGCGCAGGAGGTCGCCGACGTCGCCGCCGCCAAGCCGGCGCCGTCCGTGGGTTCCAGCACGGAGCTGCTGGAGGCCGTGATCGGCAAGGCCGCCGACGCGCCGCTCTGCTTCACCTGCGGTACGAAGATGCGTCCCGCCGGTAGCTGCTACGTCTGCGAGGGCTGCGGCTCCACCAGCGGCTGCAGCTGACGTACGACCGCGATGAGCCCCGGGCGTTCCCGCGCCCGGGGCTCATTCCTTTTCCGCCACCGGCCGGGCCACTCGTTGCCTCGGCTCGCGTGGTGGATCTCGTACGCTCAGCTACGTGTCAGAGCCATTGCCGTACCGGCGCCGCTCCGCGCGGGTCCTGCTGCTCGACAGCGCCAGCCGGATCTTGCTCCTACGGTTCCTGGTCGACTCCACGGACCCCGACCGCGGCCACGGTTGGGCTACCCCTGGTGGCGGAGTCAACGACGGCGAGCCGTTACCGCACGCCGCGGCCCGCGAACTCCACGAGGAGATCGGCCTGGCGGTCGCTCCTCATCACCTCGGTCAACCGGTCGCCTACTGCGCCGGCTATGCGGACCTCGGCTGGGCCAGTGGCGTTTTCCGCGACGATTTCTTCTACCACCGCATCGACACGCACGACGTCGACACCACGCGCATGGAGACACTCGAACGCACATACCACGCCGGACACCGGTGGTGGCTCCTCGACGAACTGGCCTCGACCACCGACACCGTCTACCCGTTCGGGCTCGCTCGACTGCTGGCCGACATCCTGGCCGGCCGCATCCCGCAACAGCCGGTTCAGCTTCCGTGGCACCACTGACACCAGCGGCAGCGCCGACAATGCATCGACAGCAAGCCGAATAACGAACCGGCCTGCCGAAGTCGACCCCGCTGCAACTGTGGCGGCTTCCTGCCCCGTCGGGTGCGACCGTAGGGCGGGGGACTCACTACCTCTCCGGTCCGTGATCGGGATGCCTCGTCAGCGGTCCTCGTCACCCTCGGTCGGGCGGGGCGGGCGATTGTGCCGGGCCCACTCGTCCACCTCGTCCGCGTCCCAGATGGTCGTCCCGATCAGGCGGGCGACAGGCTCAGGAAAGCCGGGTCTGCGGGTGATCTGTAGAACCCGCTGCCGTGACACGCCGAACAGGGCGGCCAACTCGCCAGGCCCGTACAAGCGCGGTCGCTTCACGGCCTGAAGGTAGGCGTGACTTGTACTTTACGATCGCCACTTACAGATTGACAACCCGGCGGTGAGTGGTGTGTGGTGGAGGAGGGCCTGCCCGGGGGACTGGCGGGTAGATCGCCGGGAGGTCAGATGCCCAAGCGTGTGTCGTACGACGACTACCTGCTGGCGGTGGCGCTCACTCTGGCTCGTCGGCACCGGCCGGTCTGGTCCTGGCGGCGGTGGCGTCGGGTCTGCCGGTGCGGGTCGGAGTTGCCCTGCCGGGCCCGCCACCGCACGCCAATACGCCGAGGTCACTGGCCGGGAGAGGAGCAGCAGTGACGGAGGATCAGGTCGGGCGGATCCTGTCGGTGCATCTGCCCGTCGACGGCCTGTGCGCCGGGTGCCGTTGGCGGTGGGCGCGGCTGCCGCCGTACCCCTGCTATCAGGCGGAATGGGCGTCCCGCTGGCATGCTCGCGTCGCCACCCGGCGCTTCCTGGACGGCCTGCGGTGACCACCCATGGCCCGGTCCTTCCGTTGTGGATCTGCGGCGGTTGCGACGCGCCCTGGCCGTGTCAGACCCGGCGCAGGGAGCTGCACGCCGAGTTCGAGGGCGCGCCGGGGTCGTTGGCCCTCTATATGGGGTCCTACCTGGTCTGGGCGGCCGAGGACCTGACCTGGGCGCCCGCCGGGCTGCTGCACCGGCGGTTCCTGGGATGGGTGCGGTGAGCGTGATCCGGCGCGGCGACGAGCGCTTCCACTACAGCGACGGCTCCCACAGGTGGATCCCGCCCGACCCGGACTACGACCAGGAGGTCTGGGACGAGATGGTGCGGCAGCACCAGCGCCAGCACCTGGAGGAGATCTCGCGGCGCAGGGAGCCGCGTCACCAGAAGCGGACAACGTGAGGCGTCGATCGCGATCATCGGGCAGCAGGTAGGTGTCGAGTCGGGGCTGCGGGAGCAACATCCTTCGATGGCTTTCTCGGCGGCTGACGCTGGCTATCCTTCCGACCATGGCGGAGGAGCGGCGGACCCTGGCCGGGGGCCGGTATGTCTTGCAGGCCAAGCCGATCGGCAGCGGGGGCATGGGGGTGGTTTGGCGAGCTGTGGACACCCTGCTGGACCGCGACGTGGCAGTGAAGGAGCTACGACTACCCGAGGGCCTGAGCGAATCCGAACATGAGGCGCTCCGAGAGCGCGCGATAACCGAGGCGCGGGCGGCCGGGCGGTTGAATCACCCCGGCATCGTGACCATTCACGATGTTCTGATCGAGGATGGCCACCCGTGGATCGTGATGGGCGTGGTCGAGGGGTCGTCTCTCTACTCGGTGGTGCGCGAGGACGGGCCGCTGAGTCCGCGGCGGACCGCGGAGATCGGCGAGGGACTGCTTGCGGCACTGCGGGTCGCTCACGCTGCCGGCATCCTGCATCGCGACGTCAAGCCGCAGAACGTCCTGTTGGGCCGGGACGGGCGCGCCGTACTCACGGACTTCGGGATCGCCGCGGTCATCGGCGCCACCCGGGGTCTCACCGGGACTGGCTCGGTCATGGGCACGCTGGGCTACGTGGCGCCCGAGCGGCTGACCGGGCAGGGTGCCGATCCGGCATCCGATCTGTGGTCGCTCGGTGCGACGCTGTACTTCGCCGTCGAAGGTCGGCCCGCGTTCGATTCGGACGATCCGGCGGAACTGGTCGCTGCCGTGTTGAGCCGCGACCCCGGGCCGGCTGAACGTGCTGGTCTGCTGAGTCCGACGCTGCTCGGCCTGATGGCGCGTCGCCCGGACGAACGGCTGTCCGCCGATGTGGCCGCGGAGCGTCTGCGGGAGGTCGCCGCCGGCGTCACGGCCGGCGACCACCCGACGGTTCGCGTCACCATGCCAGCCAAGGAGCAGGCCGCAGGGGCGACCAAAAGGCTGACCGAGCCGCTGCTGTCCGAGGGGAGCGGCCCGCGGGCCCGACGTGTCGCGCCCACGCGCATCGCCGCGATCATCTTCGCTATGGCCCTGACGGCTGGCGCCCTGGCGACCGGCTACGCGCTCGCGCCGGACGGGGCGCCGAATCGGGAGACCGGCCGGGGCGGGGACCAACGGTCCGGCAGCCCGTCGGCCACCGCGCCCGCAGCCTCGTCCGCATCGCCGTCGGGCAGGCGGTTCGCGACTCCACCGAGCGTGTGCCTGTACCTGGCCGACCACCCCGAGGTCATTGCGCCGTTGATACCCAAGGCCAAGCTCTGGTCCGCACACCAGGCCACGAACAGCTGCAAATGGGAGCCCGGCCAAGATCCCGACGACGGGGAACTCACCCAGCTCGACGTGGAGGCCCCCCTACTCCCCGCCAACCTGGGTGGCTGTCCTACCGAGGGCGAGCGGCTTCCCGGCATTGGCGAGGAGGCGTACATCTCTGAAAAGGGGGACCTCGACGAGCACGGCTGGCACGACCGCGACGTGCGTGTCTACTTTCGCGTCAACAACCTCGCGGTGTGCCTGAAGTACCGCCAAGCGTCCCGGACGTCGATGCCGCCCTCCGCCAAGGCTGCGGTGATCGAATTCACGCGGGCCCTGGATCAGTGGGTCAAGCGGGAGCCGGTGACCTAGTTGGCGATCATCGGGACATGACGATCGTTGAGAGCTACGTCGAGTTCGGCACCCGTGAGGCGCGGGGCGTGTCGCCGACCTACGAGCGCCTCGCCCTCGCGGCCTCCCGTGACGAGGAACTTCTCGCGCTGGTCGGAACGCTCCCGCCGGCCAAGCGGCAGCCGAACCTGCTGTTCGGTGTCGTACGGCTGCTCGGCGGGCCCGTCGACGACCCGGCCGCGTTCCACGACTTCACGCTGGCGAACTGGCCGGCGATCGAGGCGGAACTGCGCACCCGGGCCGTCCAGACGAACGAGCCCGGGCGGTGCGCCGTACTGCTGCCGGTACTCGCCGCGCTGCCGCAGCCGCTGGCGCTGCTGGAGGTCGGCGCGTCCGCCGGTCTCTGCCTCTACCCCGACCGGTACGCCTACCGCTACGGCGACCACCTGATCGGCACGGGCGAGCCGGTCCTCGACTGCGCGCTCACCGGCACCGCGCCGCCCGACCGGCTACCCGAGGTGGTGTGGCGGGCCGGCCTGGACCTGAACCCGCTGCGGGTCACCGACCCGGCGGACGTCGCCTGGCTCGACGCCCTCATCTGGCCGGAGCACTCGCACCGCCGCGCCCGGCTGCGGGCCGCCGCGGCCGTCGCCGCGACCGATCCGCCGCTGCTCGCGCGCGGCGACCTGGTGGACGACCTGCCCGCACTCGCCGCGCAGGCGCCGCGCGGCGCGACGCTGGTGGTGTTCCACACCTCCGTGCTCTACCAGGTGCCGCCGCCGCGCCGGGCGGCGTTCGCGGAGGTGGTACGCGGACTGCCCGGCCACTGGATCGCGAACGAGACGCCGGGCGTGCTGCCCCACGACGCGCTGCCGGAGCCACCGGGCGAGGCGCTGCACAACGTGCTGTCGCTCGACGGAGTGCCCCTCGCCTGGACCCGCACGCACGGCCAGGCGATGACCTGGTGGGGCTGACCCGGTGTCCGACACCGGGCGCGGTCGCGGCGCGACGGCCAGATCGCGTCCGTACGGGTCGCGGGCTGCCTCCGCCGTACGAGGCAGCCCTCGACCCGGTTCAGTCAGTACTGCTTCTGCTGGCAGGGCACGCAGAAGCGGGCGTGCGGCAGCACCTCCAGGCGCTCCCGCGGGATCGGCGCCTCGCACTTCTCGCAGATGCCGTAGCGGCCGTCGGCGATGCGCCGCAGCGCTCCGGTGATCTGGTCCAGGCTCTGCCGGGTCGCGGCGATCATCGCGCTCTGGGTGTGCGCCTCGCCCGGGTCGCCGGTGTCGGCCGTCAGCTGCGTGAGCCGGACGGTCTGCGCCTCGAAGTCGGTCGTCAGTGTCGCCCGCAGCTCATCGAGCCACTGCTGGTCCGGCTGGGTGTGCGTGGTCATGGCGTAGCTCCCTCTGAAAAAAAGAAAGGGCCGAAGCTTGAGAAGCTTCGCCCTGGTGGCCGTTCGCAGAGTTGCAAGCGGTTCACGGAGGGCTACGTCCGGCGGGGACGGGGCTCGGCAGTCCGGAGGCCACCGCGCCGGCAGGCGACGGCGCGACCGCGGATCGCACCACCCGGGTCTCGACGGTCACCGACAGGGCACGCCGACGGGCAGCAGCGGACGCCGCCGTCACCACGACGGCGGTGCTCCTCTGCTGACCGAACGAACACATGGAGCCACCATAGGCCGGGCGGAACGGAAAACCAACGTGCTTCCGTCCGCCCGGAAACCAGCCTCACCCGACCGGGCCGCTCGTCGGTCGTGGACGCGCTGGTGGCGGAGCAGGGCGACCCCGTCGCCGTCGGAACCACCAGCGCGGGCGGGCCGCCCGCAGACCGGCGCCACCGGTTATCCGACCCGGAGGGTACGGTCTTGCGGGTCGCCTTCCAGGGCGGCGGACGGGAGGCCCCGGCGTGTCCATCGCCCTGTTCACCCTCGGCGGCACGATCGCGATGGGCGGGGTGGACCCCGGCCGGGCCGGGGTGGTCACCCGACTGACCGGCGCCGACCTCACCGCCGCCGTGCCGGGCCTCGACGAGCTGGGCCTGCCGCTGGAGGTCCGCGACACCCACGCGGTGCCGAGCGCGCACCTGACGTACCGCCAACTGCTCGACGTGGTCGACGCCGCCTCGCGGGCGGTGGCCGACGGGGCGACCGGCGTGGTGGTCACCCAGGGCACGGACACGCTGGAGGAGTCGGCGTTCCTGGCCGACCTGGTCTGGCCGCACGCCGCGCCACTGGTCTTCACCGGCGCGATGCGCAACCCGACCCTGGCCGGCCCGGACGGCCCGGCGAACCTGCTCGCGGCGGCCCGCGTGGCGGCGGCCCCCGCCGCCCGCGACCTGGGCGCGCTGGTCGCGTTCGCCGACGAGATCCACGCCGCCCGCTGGGTACGCAAGACGCACAGCACCAGCACCGGCACGTTCGCCTCGCCGAACGCCGGCCCGGTCGGGCACGTGATCGAGGGGCGCGTACGCGTGCTGGCCCGCCCGCCCTGGCGGGAGCCGCTGCCGCCGGTCGACCCGGCGCGGCTCGACGCCACCCGGGTCGCGCTGCACACCGTGACGCTCGACGACGACGGCGGGCTGCTCGACCGGGTCGCCGACACCCACCACGGGCTCGTCGTCGCCGCCTTCGGTGTCGGGCACGTCCCGGCCGTCCTGGCCCCGGTGCTCGGCGCGCTGGCCGAACGGATCCCGGTGGTGCTCACCTCCCGCACCGGTGCCGGCTCGGTGCTGCGGCACACCTACGGGGCGGTCGGTTCCGAGACGGACCTGCGCCGCCGGGGCCTGCTGGACGGTGGGCTGCTCGACCCGTACAAGGCGAAGGTGCTGCTGCGGCTGCTGCTCGCGGCCGGCGCGGGCCGCGAGGAGATCGCCGCCGCCCTGGCTTGGCACGGCTGACCGCTCTCTAGACTGCGCCGGTGACCGGAGAGCGACGACCGCTGGCGGACCGGCCGCTGACCGAGCCGCACCTCTCCCGGCTGTCGCCGGAGCACCCGGACCGGGAGCGGATCCTGGCCGCACACGCCGCCGCCCTGGCCGCCGGTGAGGCCGGCTACCTCGACCCGGCCACCGGCCTGTTCGTGCTGAGCGCGGGGTTCCTGGCCCGGCGCGGCACCTGCTGCGGTCGCGGCTGCCGGCACTGCCCGTACGTCGACGACTGACGGCGAACGGCTGATCGAGGGCTACCGCGAGGGCGGGGCAGGCCGTACGGTGTCCGGCGGGCACGTCGGGGTGGACAAGTGGAGGAGTGATCGTGCGCGGGCGGATCGTGGGCGCCGGGGTGGCCGTACTGCTGGCGACGGGCTGCGGCGCGGAGGCGGCCGAACCGGTGGCGGTGCCGCCTCCCGCGCCGATCGCGGTCGACGTGGCGGCCGCCTCGTCCGGCGGGGCGTGCCGGCTGCTGGACTTCGGCGTGATCGAGCAGCACGCGGGGGTCCGCTTCGACATCGCCGCCGCCAGCGAGACCGGCGACAGCCACACCTGCGTGGTCCGCGCCGAGCAGGCCACCCTGCCGGAGTTGACGCTGATCGTCACCGAGGCGTCGATCGACGCGGCCACCTTCACCGCGGACGTGGTGCCGGAGAAGGCGGCCAAGGTCACCGGGCTGGGCCAGAAGGCGTACCGGCGGACCCTTTCGGCCAAGGGCGCCTTCGGCCCGGTCGCGGAGGTGGGCTGGCTGGCCACCGAGGGCCGCCTCGCCACCCTCCGCTACACCACCCCGGCCGACACGGCCAAGGCAGACGCCGACAAGCTCGCGGACGCGCTCATCGCCTTGGCCAAGCAGGTGGACATCCGCGCCATCTGATCCGCGCCGCCACTCCGCCCACTCCGCGATCTTGCACTTTCGGCTCCCGATCTGTCCCCTTGTGTCGGACATGCCCGGGCACAAGTGCAAGATCGCCGAGCCGAGCCGGGGCAGGGAGCGCGGGGGTGGGCGGGGTGGGACGGGTCAGTGGGCGGCGACGAAGACGCGGGAGGCGACCTCGCGGGGGAGGCGGACGCGGTCGCCCGAGCGGTCGATCGACACCCCGTCGCGCTCCTGCGCCACCATCACCGTCGCGCCCGGGTCGACGCCGGCCGCGTGCAACTGCCGCAGCACGTCCGCGTCGGTCTGCACGCTCTCGCAGATCCGCCGGACCACGACCGGCCCGGAGAGGCCGGGGAACGCCAGGTTGCGCTCACCCTCGACGGCGTCGGTGGTCTCCGGCCCCGGGGTGCCCAGCGCCTCCAGCCCCGGGATCGGGTTGCCGTAGGGCGAGCGGGTCGGCCGGTTGAGCAGGTCGTAGACCCGCTTCTCGACGGCGTCGCTCATCACGTGCTCCCACCGGCAGGCCTCCTCGTGGGCCTCCTCGTAGGGCATCCCGATCACGTTGACCAGCAGCAGTTCGGCGAGCCGGTGCTTGCGCATCACCGACACGGCGGTGCTGCGGCCGTGCGTGGTGAGCGCCAGGTGCCGGTCGCCCTCCACGGTGAGCAGGCCGTCGCGCTCCATCCGGGCGACGGTCTGACTGACGGTGGGCCCGCTCTGCCCCAGCCGCTCGGCGATCCGGGCACGCAGGGGCGGCACGCCCTCCTCCTCCAGTTCGAGGATGGTCTTGAGGTACATCTCGGTCGTGTCGACCAGATCCGTTTTAGACACCTTCATCCCTCCCTGCCGCGGAGGTAACTCAGGCTCGGTCGTGCCGACCAGATCATGCCTCACGTCAGCGGCCCTCCGGCCCACGATGGTACCTCGACGCAGGCCGAACGACCCTTGACGAACCGCGAGGCACGGGCCCGGATGGTGTTGACTTGACCTCATGTCCGGAACCGAGGAGCTGCTGGTCGAGGCCGACCGGCTCGCGACCGAGCTCGACCACGCCGACCCGCCCACCCTGCTCGACGTCCGCTGGCGCCTGACGGGCCCGCCCGGCCGGGACGACTATGCCGCCGGTCACCTGCCCGGCGCGGTCTTCGTCGACCTCGACACCGCGCTCTGCGGCCCGCCCGGCCCGGCCGGCCGCCACCCGCTGCCCGACCCGGCCGCGCTCCAGGCCGCGCTGCGGGCCGCCGGCGTCCGCGCCGGTCACCCCGTGGTGGTGTACGACGGCGGCGACGGCATGGCCGCCGCCCGCGCCTGGTGGACGCTGCGCTGGGCGGGCCACCGGCCGGTACGCCTGCTGCACGGCGGCTTCCCGGCGTGGCGGGCCGCCGGACTGCCCACCAGCACGGCGGAGCCGACCCCGGCGCCGGGCGACGTCGAGGTGCGCCCCGGCGCGCTGCCGGTGCTCGACGCGGGGGAGGCCGCCCGGCTGGCCGCCGCCGACGAGGGCGTCCTGCTGGACGTGCGCGCCGCGCCCCGCTACCGGGGCGAGACCGAGCCGATCGACCCGGTCGCCGGGCACGTCCCGGGCGCGGTGAACCTGCCCGCCGGTGAGTACGTCGCCGAGGGCCGGTTCCCGGCCGCCGACGCGCTGCGCGCGCGGTTCGCCGCCGCCGGGGTGGCCGGGGGCGCCCCCGTCGGGGCGTACTGCGGGTCGGGGGTGACCGCCGCGCAGGCCGTGCTCGCCCTGCACCTGGCGGGTCGGCCCGACGCGGCGCTCTACGTCGGGTCGTGGAGCAACTGGGTCGCCGACCCGTCCCGACCGGTCGCCACCGCGGAGGGCTGAGGGGGACGCCCGCCCCGGCGACGCCCGCCCCGGCGACGCCCGCCGACGGCCCGGTCGACGACACCCAGCCGGTGCCGGCCGGCTGAGCGGCACGCGCGCCGGGCGACACGAGGGCGCGTGAGCAGGCCGAGACCGGGGCACGCCCCCAGCGCCTGCGCTCGGGGCGTGCGGGCGCGCGTGCGACGATGAGGCCATGTCCGAGGACACGGTGGTGGTGTGGGACGAGTCCCTGCTCGCCTACGACATGGGGGATCACCCCCTCGACCCGGTCCGGGTGGAGCTGACCGTCGCGCTGGCCCGCGAACTCGGCGTGCTGGAGCGTCCCGGGGTGCGGCTGGTCAAGCCCGAGCCGGCCGACGACGCGCTGCTGACCCGGGTGCACGACCCGCGCTACCTCGACGCGGTGCGGAACGCCTCGAACGACCCGCTCTTCGCCGGCTTCGGGCTGGGCACCTCGGACAACCCGGTCTTCGCGGGGATGCACGAGTCGAGCGCGCTGGTCGCCGGGGCGAGTGTGGCCGCGGCCGAGGCGGTCTGGCGGGGCGAGGCCCGGCGGGCGGTCAACGTGGCGGGCGGGCTGCACCACGCGATGCCCGCCCGGGCCGCCGGCTTCTGCGTCTACAACGACCCGGCGGTGGCCATCGCCCGCCTGCTCGACCTCGGCGCCGAGCGGGTCGCGTACGTGGACGTGGACGTGCACCACGGCGACGGGGTGCAGCAGATCTTCTGGAACGATCCGCGGGTGCTGACGGTCAGCCTGCACGAGACGCCGCTGGCGCTCTTCCCGGGCACCGGCTTCCCCGACGAGACCGGCGGGCCGGGCGCCGTGGGCAGCGCCGTCAACGTCCCGCTGCCGCCCGGTGTGGACGACGCCGACTGGCAGCGCGCCTTCCACGCGGTCGTGCCGTCGGTGCTGCGCGCGTTCCGGCCGCAGGTGCTGGTGACCCAGTGCGGGGCCGACGGGCACCGGCTCGATCCGCTCGCCGACCTGCGCCTCTCCGTCGACGGTCAGCGCGCCACCTACCTGGCCCTGCGGGCGCTCGCCGACGAGCTGTGCGAGGGCCGCTGGGTGGCCACCGGCGGCGGCGGGTACGCGCTGGTCGAGGTGGTGCCACGGGCCTGGACGCACCTGCTCGCCGTGGCCACGGGCGAGCCGATCGCGCCGGCCACGCTGACCCCGCCGGCCTGGCGGGAGCTGGCCGCCGCGCGCCGGCCGGGCCGGGAGATCCCGCTGCGGATGACCGACGACGTCGACCCGTCGTACGAGCCGTGGCAGCCGACCGGCGAGCCGAACGCGGTGGACCGGGCGATCGCGGCGGCCCGCAAGACGGCCTTCCCGCTGTTCGGGCTCGACCCGCACGACCCGCGCGACTGAGCCGGGCCGGAAGGAACCGCACAGGTGACCACGGTGGAACAACCGGTGGACGTGCTGCTCAGCGACGGCACCACCGTCCAGTTGCGACCGATCCGCCCGTCGGACGGGCCGGGGATCGTGGCGATGCACTCGCGCTTCTCCGAGCGCACCCGCTACCTGCGGTACTTCTCGCCGTACCCGCGCATCCCCGAGCGGGACCTGCACCGCTTCGTCAACGTCGACCACCGCGACCGGGAGGCGTTCGTGGTGCTGGCCGGCGACCGGATCGTCGCCGTCGGCCGCTACGAGCGGCTCGGCCCCGACGCGCCCGAGGCCGAGGTGGCGTTCGTGGTCGAGGACGCCTACCAGGGTCGGGGCATCGGCTCGGTGCTGCTGGAGCACCTGGCCGACGCGGCCGGCCGGACCGGCATCGCGAACTTCGTGGCCGAGGTGCTCCCGGCCAACGGCGCGATGCTGCGGGTCTTCGCCGACTTCGGCTACCAGCTCCAGCGCCAGTTCGCCGACGGCGTGGTGCACCTGACCTTCCCGATCGCGCCCACCGACGCCACGCTGGAGGTGCAGCGCGGCCGGGAGCACCGCACCGAGGCCCGCTCGATCGCCCGGCTGCTCGCCCCGCGCGGCGTCGCCGTCTACGGCGCCAGCGCCACCGGGCAGGGCGTCGGCGCGGCGGTGCTCGGGCACCTGCGGGACGGCGGCTACACCGGCCCGGTGGTGCCGGTGCACCCGAGCGCGGCGACGGTCGCCGGGCTGCCCGCGTACCCGTCGGCGGCCGACGCGGGCGTGCCGGTCGACCTGGCCGTGGTGGCGGTGCCGCCGGAGACGGCGCGGGAGGCGGTCGACGACGCCGCCGCCGCGGGCGCGCACGCCCTGGTGGTGATCTCCGCGGGCTTCGCCGAGGCCGGCCCGGACGGCGCGGCCGCGCAGCGCGCGCTGGTCCGCGCGGCCCACACGGCGGGCATGCGCGTCGTCGGCCCGAACTGCCTGGGGGTGGCCAACACCGACCCGACCGTACGCCTCAACGCCACCCTCGCCCCGCGGCTGCCGGTGCCCGGCCGGGTGGGCATCTTCAGCCAGTCCGGCGCGTTCGGGGTGGCGCTGCTGGCCGAGGCGGACCGGCGCGGGCTGGGCCTGTCCAGCTTCGTCTCGGCCGGCAACCGGGCCGACGTCTCGGGCAACGACCTGCTCCAGTACTGGCAGGACGACCCCGGCACCGACGTGATCATGTTGTACCTGGAGACCTTCGGCAATCCGCGCAAGTTCGCCCGGCTGGCCCGCCGGATCGGCCGGGACAAGCCGGTCGTGGCGCTCGCCTCCCCGGCCCGTCCACCAGGCGTGGGCGACTCCGTGGGGCCGGACGAGGTCGCCGTCGGCGCACTGTTCGCGCACTCCGGGGTGATCCGGGTGGACACCGTCGCCGAGCTGCTCGACGTCGGGGTGCTGCTGGCCAACCAGCCGCTGCCCGCCGGGCCGCGGGTCGGGGTGGTCGGCAACTCCTCGGCGCTGACCGGGCTCGCGGCCACCGCCTGCGCCGCGCAGGGGCTCACCGTCGCCCGCGGCTACCCTCGCGACGTCGGGCCCCGGGCCGGCGCGGCCGAGTTCGCCGCCGCGCTCGCCGACACCGCCGCCGACGAGGGCGTGGACGCGCTGGTGGTGGTCTTCGCCCCGCCGCTGCCCGGCCAGCTCACCGACACCGAGGCGGACTTCACCGCCGCCCTGCCGGCCGCGCTCGCCGCCGGCAAGCCGACCGTGGCGACGTTCCTGGTCGGCCGGGCGCCGGCCGGGGTGCCCGCGTACCCGAGCGTGGAGGAGGCCGTCCGCGCCCTCGCCCGGGTCGCCACGTACGCCGACTGGCTGCGCCGACCGGCCGGCCTGCTGCCGGAGCTGCCCCGGGTCGACCGGGCGGCGGTGCACGCGGCCCTGCGACCCGAGGCCCTCGACCCGGTGGGGCTGCTCGCCGCGTACGGGATCGACGTGGTCGAGTCGGCGCCGGTGCGTTCCGCCGGGGAGGCCGTCGACGCGGCGATCCGGCTCGGGTTCCCGGTGGCCCTCAAGGCCGCCGCCCCGGGCCTGCGGCACCGGCTCGACCTCGGTGCGGTCCGGCTCGACCTGCCCGACGCCGCCACGGTCCACCGCGCGTACGCGGAGATGTCGGCGGTCTTCGGCGCGGAGGTCCTGGTGCAGCCGATGGTGCCGCCCGGCGTGGCCTGCGTGGTCGAGCTGGTCGAGGACCCGGCGTTCGGCCCGGTGGTCGGCTTCGGGCTGGGCGGCGTCGCCACCGAGCTGCTCGGCGACCGGGCCTGGCGCGCGGTGCCGCTGACCGACCTGGACGCGGCCGAGCTGGTCGACGAGCCACGGGCGGCGCCGCTGCTGCGCGGGCACCGGGGCGCGGCGCCGGTGGACCGGGCGGCCCTGGCCGACCTGCTGCTGCGCGTCGGCCGGCTCGCCGACGAGCAGCCCCGGGTGCGCGCGCTCACCCTCAACCCGGTGCTCGCCCGCCCCGACGGCATCTCGGTGCTGCACGCCACCGTACGCATCGGCTCCGCCGTCGCCCGCCCCGACACCGGCCCCCGCCGGCTGTAGGGCGTCAGCCTCGGCTGGAGATCTGCTGCACCGCCCAGGCGTTGCCGTCCGGGTCGGTGAAGAAGACGAAGCCGACGTTGTCCAGCGGGTCCGGCACGGGGCGTGGGTTCTCGCCCACCACCTGGATCTCGCTCACCGCCACGCCGCGCTCGACCAGCTCGGCCCGGGCCCGGCGCAGGTCCGGCACGACCAGTTGGAGGCCCTTCAGCGAGCCCGGCGGCATGTCCGGCAACGCCCCCTTGCCGATGACGATCGAGCAGCCCGAGCCGGGCGGGGTGAGCTGCACGATCCGGGCGTCGGCGCTGACCACCGTGTCGTGGTCCACGACGAAGCCGAGCTGGTCGGCGTAGAACGCCTTGGCCCGGTCCACGTCGGAGACCGGTACGACCACCACTTCCAAAGTCCAGTTCACACCCGTTGGTAGCCCGTCCGGCGGGCCGCGTCAAGGACCACGGCCGGGACGTACGTGAGGCCCCGGCGCACCGCCGGGGCCTCACGTGGCTCCGGGAACGTCAGCAGGCGTACGCCTCCAGGCGCTGCGCCCGCTCCGGGTCGCGCAGCTTCAGCAGGGTCACCTTCTCGATCTGCCGGATCCGCTCCCGGGACAGGCCGAACTCCCGGCCGACCTCGTCGAGCGTGCGCTGCCGGCCGTCGTCGAGACCGAACCGCAGCCGGATCACCGCCTGCTCCCGCTGGGAGAGGGTGGCCAGCACGATGCTCACCTCGTTGCGCAGCTCGCCCTGCGCGGCGGCGTCGCCCGGCTCGGCGCTCGGGTCCACCGCGGCCACGAAGTCACCGAGCGCGCTCTCGCCGTCCTCGCCGACCGCCTGGTCCAGGCTCACCGGCTCCCGGTCGTACGAGATCAGCTCGATCACCTGGAACTCCGGGATGTCCATGGCCCGGGCGACCTCGGCGACCGTGGGCTCGCGGCCCAGCGAGACGGACAGCTCGCGGCGGGCCCGGACCATGCGGTTGACCTGCTCGACCATGTGCACCGGGATGCGGATGGTGCGGGCCTGGTCGGCCATCGCGCGGGTGATCGCCTGCCGGATCCACCAGGTGGCGTAGGTGGAGAACTTGTAGCCCTTGGCGTAGTCGAACTTCTCGACCGCGCGGATCAGGCCGAGGTTGCCCTCCTGGATGAGGTCGAGGAACGCCATGCCGCGACCGGTGTAGCGCTTGGCGATGCTGACCACCAGGCGGAGATTCGCCTCCAGCAGGTGGTCCTTCGCCGCCCGGCCCTGCGTGACGATCAGCTCCAGGTCGGCCCGCAGCTCGGCGGAGACCGGGGTGCAGGTCGCCAGCTTCTCCTCGGCGAACAGCCCGGCCTCGATCCGCTTGGCCAGGTCGACCTCCTGCGCGGCGGTCAGCAGCTTCGTCCGCCCGATCCCGTTCAGGTATGCCCGGACCAGATCCGTGGAGACGCCGCGCTCGTCCGTGGCGTCGAGGTCGGTCAGGGTGTCGGTGGCGTGGTCGGCCTCGGTGGTGCCGGCCGGGCGCATCCGGTGCTCCATCATCTGCAGGGCCATCTCGTCTTCTCCCCGTGTCCACGTCTGTGCCGCTCGTTCCGGCTCAGTGGTGCCGGTGTGACACACAGCTTGGCGGGCGGGGCGTGAAACGGGAGTGAGGCGATCGGGGACCCGACACGAATCCGGTCCGGGTCCTGCACACCGTGCGCGTGTCGTCGCCGAGGGTTCCTTGTCGCCTGCGGTTACCGTGCCAGCGGTCGGCCAGTGGGGCCGGCGCCGCCGGCGACGTCGGCGCACCGGAACAGGTTTTGGAGGGTGTCGTGGTCTTCAAGCGGCTCATGCAGGCGATGGGCGTGGGTGGCCCGTCGGTGGAAACGGTCCTGGCGAACCCGAACTGCCGCCCCGGCGGCCAGTTGGAGGGCGTCGTCCACGTGGCCGGCGGCGAGCACCCCGTCGACATCTCCTACGTGTCCCTGGGCCTGGTCACCCGGGTCGAGGTGGAGAGCGGCGACAACGACTACGAGACCACGCAGGAGTTCCACCGGCAGGCGGCGACCGGCGCGTTCCGGCTGGAGCCCGGCCAGCGACACGACATCCCGTTCCGCTTCGCCGTGCCGTGGGAGACGCCGCTCACCGAGCTGTACGGGCAGCACCTGCACGGGATGACGATGGGGCTGCGTACGGAGCTGGAGGTGGCCCGCGCGGTCGACAAGGGCGACCTGGACGCGGTGGCGGTGCACCCGCTGCCGTCCCAGCAGCGGATCCTGGAGGCGTTCCTGCGGCTGGGTTTCCGGTTCGCCCGGGCCGACGTGGAGCGCGGCCACATCTACGGCGTGCGGCAGAGCCTGCCCTTCTACCAGGAGATCGAGTTCCACCCCGCCCCGCAGTACGCCGGCGCGATCAACCAGCTCGAGGTCACCTTCGTCACCGACCCGCAGCAGATCCAGGTGGTGCTGGAGCTCGACAAGCGCGGCGGCCTGTTCACCGAGGGGCGGGACGCCTTCGGCCGCTTCACCATCGACCACGCCACCGCCGAGCGCACCGACTGGACGGCCCAGCTCGACGCCTGGATCCGCCAGTCTCTCCAGCGCCGCGGCCTCTTCTCCTGACCCGCCCACCCCACCCCGCCCCCACCGGCGAGTTGATCATGAAGTTGTTGTCATTCGCCGCTCGGCGTGTCATGGCAATAACTTCATGATCAACGGGGTGGGATCCGGGGTTGGGGTGGGTGGGAGGGGAGGAAAGGAAAGGGGAGGGGAGGTGGTGGTTAGAGGTCGAGGAGGATCGTGCGTGGACCGATGTTGACGCTCTCGACCAGCATGTGGGCGCGGAAGCGGCCGGTCTCGACCTTCGCGCCCCGGGCGCGCAGCGCCTCCACGACCGCCGTCACCAGCGGCTCCGCCACCTCGGCCGGGGCCGCCGCCGTCCAGCTCGGACGGCGCCCCTTGCGGGCGTCGCCGTAGAGGGTGAACTGGCTGACCACCAGGATCGGCGCGCCGGTGTCGGCGGCGGACCGCTCGTCGTCGAGGATGCGCAGCTCGTGCACCTTGCGGGACATCGTGCGGGCGGTCTCGACGGTGTCGGTGTGGGTCACCCCGAGCAGCACCAGCAGCCCGTCGTCGATCGCGCCGACCACCTCGCCGTCGACCGTCACGCCCGCCCGGCCGACGGTCTGCACCACGGCCCGCATCAGCCGGTCACCGGCTCGATGAAGCCGCGCTCGACGAGGTGCGCGACGATCGGGCCGGCAGCCTCGGCCAGCTCCTCGGGGGCGACGTCGTGCGCGGCCGCGAGCAGGGTGAGCTGGTCGCGCAGCGGCAGCCGCCCGTCGGCCCCGCCCACCAGGGCGAGCACCAGGGGGTCGATCTCCTCCGTCCAGCGCAGCCCGTGCGGCATGGCCAGCACCTGCCGGTCCACCGCCCAGCCCTCGTCGCCCATCGTGGCCTCCTGCCGGAGCTGGAGGCCGTCAGCCGCCCGGTAGCGCGCAGCGAGCAGCCCGTCGGCGTCGTGGGCGCGCAGCCAGTCCTGGCGGTCGAACCAGGCGCCGATCCGGTCGCCCAGCGGCGCCTCCACCCGCTGCCGCAGGTCCTCCACCCGGATCACCGGGTCGTCGTGGCCGGAGCGGCGCAGCGAGACGATGCCGAAGCCCACCGCCTCCACCTTGTGCGCGTCGAACCAGTCCAGCCAGTCCGCCATCCGCTGCGGGTCGGCGGCCTCGCCGACGTCGGTGAGCCACAGGTTGACGTACGCCATCGGGTCCGCCACCTCGCGCTGGACGACCCAGGCGTCCAGCCCGGTGCCGGCGAACCAGCCGGTCACCCGCTCGGCCCAGTCCTCGCCCGCGACGTGCACCCAGTTGGCCAGGTACTGCATGGTGCCGCCCTCGGTGAGCAGACCGGGCGCGGCGGCGGCCAGCTCCGCGCCGATCGCGTCGCCGACCCGGCCGGAGTCGCGGTAGACGTGCGTGGTGGTGCCGGGCCCGACCACGAACGGCGGGTTGCTCACCACCAGGTCGAAGCGGCGCCCGGCGACGGGGGCGACCATGTCGCCGCGGAGCAGCTCCCAGTCCTGGCCGTTGAGCGCGGCGGTGGTGGCGGCGAAGCGCAGCGCCCGCTCGGAGACGTCGGTGGCGGTCACCCGCCGGGCGTGGGTGGCCAGGTGCAGCGCCTGCACGCCGGAGCCGGTGCCCAGGTCCAGCGCGGTCTCCACCGGCCGGCGGACGGTCGCGCCGATCAGCGTCTGGGTCGCCCCGCCGATGCCGAGGACGTGGTGGGCGTGCAACGGGCGGCCCGGGCGGGCGCTGGCGGGCACGTCGGCCAGCACCCACCAGTCGTCCCCGTACGGCTCCAGGTCCAGGCCCATCCGCAGCCCGTCGCCGTGCCGCTCGACCAGGCCCCCGGCGAGCGCCTCGTCCAGCGACAACGGCGCGAGCGCGGCGGCCACGGCGGCCTCCGGCTCGGTCTGCTCGCAGACGAACACCCGGATCAGCGTGCCGAGCGGGTCGCGGTCCTCGGTGGCGCGCAGCGCGGCCCGGAAGTCGTTGCGGGCCACCCCGCCGGTGGCCTGCGGGCCGAGCCGGGTGGCGATGCCGTTCGAGGTGAACCCGGCCCGGGTCAGCGCGGTCCGCAGCGCCTCGACGCCGGCGGGGGAGAGCAACATGTCGTGTCCGTCCACGCCGTCATCCTGCCTGGCGCCGCGTGCCGGCGTTCGACCACCCGGGAGATCGGCGCCACCGTCGCCAGCGCGCGCCGGTCGGCCGCCCGTGCCACCAGCCAGGTGTACGCCAGCAGCACGAGCACGTCGACCAGCACCAGCTGCCACGGCGCGTCGGCCATCGTCTCGTCCACGGCCAGCCCGCCGAACGCCGCGGCCAGCCCGAACGCGCTCACGTTGTTGACCACGTGCAACGCGACGGCCGCCTCCAGGCCGCCGGTGCGCACCGTGAGCCAACCGCAGAGCAGGCCCATCACGACCAGGTCGGCGAAGCCCCAGACGGTGCCCCAGCCGTGCGCCGCGGCGAAGAGCACCGCCTGCACCACCAACCCCGGCCAGGGCGAGCGCAGCCACGTCCCGAAGGCCTGGAGCAGCCAGCCACGGAACAGGTACTCCTCGGCGGCGGCCTGGAACGGGACCAGCGCGACGACCATCAGCAGGGCGGCGACGAAGGTGGGCCAGCCGACCCAGGCGTCGAGCGGGCCGAGGAGGACCATCTCGTCCCCGGTGGCCCGCAGGAGCAGGTGGCTGCCGACCAGCATGACCGTGATCGCCGGGGCGGCCGTCAGCAGGCAGGTGGCCAGCCAGCGCCACCGGACCCGGCCGAGCACGGAGGAGAGGCTGCCGGCCGGCCGGCGTTCCACCCAGCGGGTGACGGCCATCGTCAGCGGCAGGGCCACCGCCACCGACAGCACCAGCAGGGCGGTGTCCACGACGGGACCGAAGACGGGCAGCCCGTCGGCGTCCGTCGGCGTACCGGTGATCTCGGCCACGACGGTGGCGACGCCGAAGAGTGCGCAGCCGACGAGCAGCGCGCCGCCGAGCAGGGCGAGGACGCCGACGAGCGACCGCCACCATCGCTGCCGGCCGGTCCGGGCCAGCCGGTGGTACGGGGTGCCCGGGGGAGTACTACTGATCATGGGAGCAAGCCTGCCGCCGCCGACGGGCCGGCGGGTCGACGTGCGGACCGAACTCGGCACCACCCTGGGGTATAGGCCACCTCGTGCCCGCGGGCGACGTGACCGGTCGGCGGGCCTCCGTAGGGTTGCCTCATCATGACTCTCCTGCGGACCTGGTTGCTGCCGTCGGCGCTGGTCGGCGCCCAGCTCCTGCTCTGGCCCGGCCTGCCGCTGCTGCGGGGCGACGCACCGGACATCACGGCGACCTCGGCGGGTCTGGTCGCCGCCGTGGTCACCCTCCTGGCGCTGGGCTGGCGGCAGCATCGGCCGCTCCCGGCGCTGGCCGTGGTCCTGGCCGCGCAGACCCTCGGCCGGCTGGGCGCCTCTCCCGACGACCTGCTGGTGCTCAGCCTCGCCGAGCTGGTCGCCATCTGGTCCGTGGCTGTCCGGGCGCCCGGCCGGGTGGTGCGCGTGGCGCTGGCTGTGAGCGCCCTGTGGGTGGCGTCGGTCAACCTCCCCCGCTTCGACACCGCCGCGGCCTACCTGGGAGAGGTCGTCGTCGCCGTGCTCGGCTACCTGCTGGCCGCGGGTCTCGGGCGCAGCCGCCGGCACTGGATGACCGGGCGGGCGGCGGTGGCCGGCCGGCTCGTCGCCGCCGAGGCGGAGGCCCGTCAGGCGGCCGAGACCGAACGCCATCGGCTCGCCCGGGAGCTGCACGACGTCAGCGCCCACCACCTCACCTCCATCGTGGTGACGGTGGGAGCGGCCGAGCGCCTGGCGGCCCGGCGTCCGGAGTTGGCCGCGGAGGCGGTGGAGTTCGCGGCGCGTACGGGGCGGGAGACCCTGGTCGCGCTGCGCCGCCTGGTCGCGGTGATGAGCGACGACACAGAGGCGCACCGGCCGTTGCGGCAGCGGCTCGACGACCTGGTCGCCGGCTTTCACCGGCTCGGCCAGCCGGTGCGCCTCGACCGCACCGGTCCGGAACCGCCGGCCGCTCTGGCCGGGGTCGTCCACGCCGTCGTCCGCGAGTCCCTGACCAACGTGGTGCGGCACGCCGCCGGAGCCGACGTCTCGGTTCGGGTCGCGGTCGACGCCGGGACCGTCACGGTCACGGTCGCCGACACCGGCGTACCGGGGCCGACGGCCGCCTTCACGCTGGGCGCCGGGCGGGGCATCAGCGGCCTGCGGGAGCGCGTCGCCGCCCTGGGCGGCACCCTGCGCGCCGGCCCGGACGGCGACGGCTGGCGGGTCGAGGCACGGCTGCCCGTCGGGGCGGATCCCGGCAGCCCGCCGGTCGGGGCGGATCCCGGCAGCCGGCCGTCGCCGGTCCGGTCGGAGAACGGCCGGTCCCTGGTGACCGCCGCGCTGGTCGGCAACGCGCTGGTGCTTCCGGTGGCCGCGGCCCTCGTCTCGGTGGAGACCGACGCCGAACTGGCGGGGCTGGGTGACCCGATCGTCCTGCTCCAGCTCCTGCTGCTCTCCGTGGCGCACGCCGCGCCGCTGGCGTGGCGGTGCCGCCGACCGTGGGCCGCGTTCGCGGGCGTCGCCGGGACCGCGCTGCTCTGGCCGGTCACCGCGCTGCTGGTCGGGCTGCCCCGGGGTGCGGAGTTCGTGCTGCTGACCGCCGGCTTCGCCGACCTGGCCGCCGTCTGGGCCGTGGCCGCGTACGCCCGGCGGGCCGGCCCCACGTGGCTGGCCGCGCCGTCGGCGGCCACGGTGCTCGCCGTGGGCCTGGTCGGTACGGCGGCGGCGGACGGCTCGATCGCCGGGGAGCCCGTGCACGTGCCCGTGACCGTCTTCATGACCGTGTTCGTCGCCGGGCTGCTGCTGGCGCCGATGCTGCTGACCTGGGGCGGCGGCGTGCTGGTCCGGGGCCGGCGGCGGCGGGTGCTCAGCCGGGAGGGCGACGCGCTGGCCGCGGCGACCGCCCGGGCCGTGGCGGCGGCCCGGGCCGAGCGGGAGCGGATCGGTGCCGGACTGCGCTCGGCGGTGCTGGACCGGGCCGGCCGCCTGGTGGTCGTCGCCGACCAGGGCCGGCTCGCCGAGATCCTGGTCGAGGCACGGGCCACGTTGGCCGCGATGCGCGGCCTGCTGGACGACCTGCGCGCCGACGACCGGCCGGTGCCGCACGGTCCGCAACCGACCCTCGCCGACGTGGGCGGGCTCTGCGCGTCGCGGCAGGCGCACGGTCGCGACGTCCTGCTGGACGCGCCGGCGACCGTGCCGGCCCTGCCGACCGACGTGGACGTGTCGGCGTACCGGCTGGTGGAGGCCGCGTTGGACGCGGGCGTCGGGCCGGCCCGGGTGGTGCTGCGGCTGACCGGCGGTGAGCTGCGGGTGTCGGTCACGGGCCTGCCCACCGTGTCGGACCCGCTGGTCGTCGCCGGGTTGCGGGCCCGGGTCGACGCGCTCGGTGGCCGGCTCGCGCTGCGCCGCGGCGAGCTGCGGGCGCGGCTGCCGCTGCCGCCGGTCCCCGTGGTCGCCGCCCGGCCCGGGCAGCGGGGCGAACGAGTGCCGGAGGGGGCGCGATGATCAGGGTGCTGGTGGTGGACGACCAGCCGGTGGTCCGGGCCGGGTTCGCGGCGATCGTCGACGCCGAACCGGACCTGACGGTGGTCGGGGAGGCCGCCGACGGCGCCGACGCGCTCGACCAGGCCGCCCGGAGCCGACCGGACGTGGTGTTGATGGACATCCGGATGCCGGGGATGGACGGCCTCACCGCCACCGCCCGGCTGACCGCCGACCCGGCCGGCCCCCGGGTGCTGGTGCTGACCACCTTCGACCTGGACGCCCACGTGTTCGAGGCGCTGCGGGTGGGCGCCTCGGGCTTCCTGCTCAAGGACGCCCAACCGGTCGACCTGCTGCACGCGATCCGGGTGGTGGCCGCCGGCGACGGGCTGCTCGCCCCCACCGTCACCCGCCGGCTGATCGACGCCTTCGCCACCGGGGCACTCACCCCGCCGGCGGAGCCCGCCGAGCTGGCCGCGCTCACCGCACGGGAGCGCGAGGTCTTCGTCCGGCTGGCGGCCGGGCTGACCAACGCGGAGATCGGCGCGCAGTTGGGCGTCGCGACCGGCACGGTGAAGGCGCACGTCAACGCCCTGCTGGGCAAGCTGGGTGCGCGGGACCGGGTGCAGGCGACGATCCGTGCCTACGACCTCGGGCTCGTCCGGCCCGGCACCCGGCGGTCACCCGCGTAGGGGCGCCGGCCGGGCACACTCCGGGGCGGGCGGCGACGCCCTGCCCGGTGCCGGTGGCCGCCGGCACGGAAGGCGCGGGCGGATCGGCGCGGCCCCTTCGCCCGGCCTCCGCCATTGGGCAGGATGGTCCCATGACGCTCGCGCTGCCCATCGACCCCGAGGCCAACCGGCTGCTGGACCGCAGCCCGCTGGCCCTGCTGCTGGGGATGGTCCTCGACCAACAGGTGACGATGGAGAAGGCCTTCTCCTCGCCGTACGTGCTGACCCAGCGCCTCGGACGGGACCTGGACGCCCGGGAGATCGCCGACCACGATCCCGAGGCCCTGGTGGCCCTGTTCGCCCAGCCACCGGCGCTGCACCGGTTCCCGAAGGCGATGGCGGCCCGGGTGCAGGAGGTGTGCCGGGTCCTCGTCGACCGGTACGACGGCGACGCCGCCCGGCTCTGGTCCGACGTCGCCGACGGCCGGGAACTGTTCCGCCGCATCGCCGAGCTGCCCGGCTTCGGCAGGCAGAAGGCGCAGATCTTCCTTGCCCTGCTCGGCAAGCGGTTCGGGGTCACGCCGGAGGGCTGGCGGGAGGCGGCCGGCGGGTACGGCGACCTGGACGCCCACCGGTCGGTGGCGGACGTCGTCGACGCGGAATCGCTGCGCCGGGTGCGTGACTACAAGCAGCAGGTGAAGGCGGCGGCGAAGGCGAAGGCCGCCCAGGGCTGACGCCGCTGCCCGCGTGGCGAGGCCGGTGGACGGGAGTCCCCGGGCGACCCCGTGCGGGCCGAGGTCAGGCGGCGGTCGTGAGTGTGCCTCGTGCCTCGGTGCGGTGACGTCAGGCGGTCGTGGGTTTGCCTCGGTGCGCCGCGCCGTCAGGCGGCGGTCGGGCGGGACAGGGCGGCCAGCGCCCGCCGGACGTCGGCGAGGGAGACCGTCGCCGAGTCGTCCAGGTCGGCCAGGCCGGCCTCGATCCACTGCCGCATCAGAGTGGTGACCCCGATGCCGCGGGCGTCGGCGGCCGCGCGGACCCGCTCGTACGTCTCCAGGGGCAGGCGCACCGAGCGGCTGACCATGGGGGTCTCGGTGTCGGGGGTGGGCAGCTCCACCGGCTGAGTCTCGTCGATCAGCTCCGCGAGCCGGTCACCGCCGCTGTGGAACTGCTTGGTCGCGTCGTTACGGTTCATCGTCACCGCCTCCTCATCGGCGAGATCTCCGCACGGCCTCGTCGTAGCGCTTCGCCTCGGCGTCGCTGAGCTCGCGGGCGGAGAGGATGTCCCAGTCGTTGTCGGTGCCGTCGGCCTCGGCGAGCAGCACGGCCAGTCGGCGCCCCCGGCGGGCGGCGGCGTAGACGACCATCACGTCGTCGCACAGGTGACGGATCACCCGGCGGGTGCTGTGCAGCGCCTCCCAGACTTCCCCGGGCGTGACGTCGTAGACCCTCAGGTTGGCCAACGCCTCGTCGGTGAAGCTGAACCTGCTGCCCACGGCGCGAGCGTACCACGGATGTAACACGAACCCGGCTGCGCCGATTTTCGCTGATCACGCGTTCGAGGTGACAGGATGAGGCGTAACCCCCTCGAGGAGGTCCGTGGTGAAGCGTCAGGCGTACCAGCCGATCCTGATCACCGACGCCTCGCGCAGCCAGGACGACCAGCTCACCAGCCGTCAGCGGCGCTACGTGCTGATGATGGGGATCCGGGTGGCGTGCGTGATCGTCGGTGCCGTCCTGGTCGGCGTACAGGCCCCGCTGCTCTGGCTCTGGCTGCCGTTGGTGGCCCTCGGCATGGTGCTCATCCCCTGGCTGGCGGTGCTGCTGGCGAACGACCGCCCGCCGAAGGAGCAGCACCGGCTGGCGTCCCGGTTCCAGCCGCGGCACCGCGACGAGACCCCGCCGATGAGCCTGACCGCCGAGGAGCGGCCGCACAAGGTGATCGACGCCGAGCCCTGACCGACCCGCTCCCGCCCGGCGAGCGGGGCGGGGCGCGGGTTTCGGGTCAGGGAGTGGGGCGCGCGCCCACCTGGGAGACCGCCATGGCACCGAGGTCGCCCGCGCGGCGCAGCGCCACCGTCGGGTCCGCGCCGGCGAGCCAGGCGGCCAGCAGCCCGGCCGCGAAGGCGTCCCCGGCCCCGGTGACGTCCACCACCGCCACCCGGCGGGCCGGCGCCACGGCGACCGTGGCGTCCCGGTCCACCCATACCGCCCCCGCCGCGCCCTGCTTGACGACGATCCGCCGGGCGGAGGCCGACAGCGCCCGCCCCTGCGCCGCCGGGTCGAGCCCGCCGGCCAGCACGGTCGCCTCGTCGGCGTTGACCAGGAGCAGGTCGACCCCGCGTACCCAGGACAGGAAGGCCGCCGCGCCGACCCGCCGCAGCGGCGCCGCGGAGGCCGCGTCGACGCTGGTGGTGAGCCCGCGCTCGCGGGCGGCGGCCAGCGCGCGCAGCCCGGCCGGGCGGGACTCGGCGTCCAGCAGGGTGTACGCGGACAGGTGCAGGTGCCGCGCGTCCGGCGCGGCGGCCAGCGCCGCGTCGACGTCCGCCGGGGCCAGCCGCAGGTTGGCGCCCCGCTCGGTGATCATCGTCCGTTCCCCGGCGGTGGCCAGCACGATGACCGTGCCGGTGGCGTGCTCCGGGTGCCGCGTCACCGCGCAGTCGACCCCGGCACGCTCCAGCTCGGCCACCCGCTCCCGTCCCTGCCCGTCGTCGCCGACCGCGCCCACCAACGTCACCGGCACGCCCTGGGCGGCGAGCCAGGCCGCGGTGTTGGCGGCCTGTCCGCCGCCGCTGAACCGGATGGCCGCCGGTGTGTCGGACCCGGTGGCCGGTGGCCCGTCCAGCACCGCCACCACGTCGGTGATCAGGTCACCGACGACGAGGACGCGGCCTGCGGTCATGCGTCGGCGCGACGGGCGGCTGCGGCGACCGCGATCCGGGCGGCGAGGTCGGCGTTGCGCAGGATGATCCGGACGTTCACCGCCAGGCTCGCCCCCTCGGTCGCCGAGTGGAAGTGGGCGAGCAGGTAGGGCGTCACCGCCTTGCCGGTCACCCCGTCGCGCTCGAGCAGCGCCAGCCCGTCGGCGAGCGTCCGGTCGTGCAGCTCCGGGTCGAGCTGCTCGTCGGCCGGCAGCGGGTTGGCCACGATCAGGCCGCCGTGGTGCACGCCGTGCTGCTCCCGGGCGGCCAGCGCGTCGGCGACCTGCTCGGCGGAGTCCAGCGACCAGTCCAGGTCGAAGCCGCCGTCGGTGATGAAGAAGCCGGGGAACCGCCGGGTCCGGTAGCCCACCACGCCGACGCCGAGGGTCTCCAGCCGCTCCAGGGTGGCGCCCACGTCGAGGATCGACTTGACGCCGGCGCAGACCACCGCGATCGGGGTCCGGGCCAGGGTGACCAGGTCGGCGGACTCGTCGAAGGTCTGCGCGGCCTCCCGGTGCACCCCGCCGAGGCCGCCGGTGGCGAACACCCCGATGCCGGCGGCGGCGGCCACCGCGCTGGTCGCGGCCACGGTCGTGGCGCCGTCCGCGCCGGTGGCCGCCGCCACGGCGAGATCGCGTACGGAGAGCTTGGCGACCCCGTCGGCGGTGGCGAGCCGGGTCAGCTCCGCGTCGTCCAGGCCCGCCACGAGCCGGCCGCCGACCATGCCGATGGTCGCCGGGACCGCGCCCGCGTCCCGGACCGCCTGCTCGATCTCCCGGGCCACCCGCAGGTTGTCCGGCCGGGGCAGGCCGTGCGAGACGATGGTGCTCTCCAGGGCGACGACGGGGCGTCCGGCGCGCAGTGCCTCGGCCACCTCGGCGCCGTAGTGGATGTGAAAGTCGGTCACGTCACCACCGTACGGCCTCCGCCGGGGGTGGCCTGAAGTGGACCGGGCCGCGGTGACCTGCCAGACTTGACGGTCGGAGGTGTAGAAGTGAGCACACAGGTTCTCGAGCGTCCGGAGCTGAAGGACGCCGACACCGGTCCCGAGATGTTCCACTACGTGCGCAAGGAGAAGATCGCCGAAAGTGCCGTCATGGGCACCTTCGTCGTCGCGCTCTGCGGGGAGACCTTCCCGGTGACCAAGGCCGCCAAGCCCGGCTCGCCGGTCTGCCCGAAGTGCAAGGAGATCTACGACTCGTACGCCGAGTGAACCAGGGCGGCCGGGACGGCCGCCCACGTAACCTGCGGCGGTGACCACCTCCACCGCCCTGCTCCTCGCCGACCTCACCGGGGTGGCGGTCTTCGCCGCCTCCGGGGCCTCCGCGGCGGTGGCCAAGCGGCTCGACCTCTTCGGCGTCGTCTTCGTCGGCTTCGTCGCCGCGCTCGGCGGCGGGATCTTCCGGGACCTGGCGATCGACGAGGTGCCGCCGCTGGCCTTCGCCGACTGGCGGTACGCCGCCACGGCCGCCGTCACCGCCGCCGCCGTCTTCTGGCTGCACCCCCAGCTCGCCAGGCTGCGCACCACCGTGCTCGTGCTGGACGCGGCCGGGCTGGGGCTGTTCACCGTCACCGGCACGGTCAAGGCCCTCGACGCCCAGGTGCCGGCGGTGGGGGCGTGCGTGATCGGCATGCTCACCGCGATCGGCGGCGGCCTCGGGCGGGACCTGCTCACCGCCGAGATCCCGGTGGTGCTGCGGCGCGAGATCTACGCGGTCGCCGCGCTCGCCGGCTCGATCGCCGTGGCGCTGCTGGACGCGTTCGGGCACGCCAACGCCGCCTGGCTGACCGCGGCGGCGGCGTTCGTCTTCCTGTTCCGCCTGGTCGCCCTGCGCAGGCGCTGGTCGGCTCCGATCGCCACCCTCCGCCCCCCACGTACCCACAGCCCCGGCCCCCACCCCTGACCCCGACCCCACGGCCACGCCACCACGCCTGCGCCCGCGATCCCGCAATTTCTGCCCGGTCACATGCCGCTCAAGGTGCGAAGCGGGGGCCGAAGGTGCAAGATCGCGGGGTCGTCCACCGAGGCGATGCCGTCGGGTCGCGGGTGCGGCGGATGTGAGCCGCGTGGTGTCGGCTGGGTCGGGCGGGCCCCGCTGGTTATGCTGAGTCGGCCTTCGCGGCACCATCGGCGCGGAGGCGTTTTCATGGGCGGCGGCACCCGTGGCCCTCGGCCGGGGTCCGCCATCAGGCGGTCGGAGAGGAGCTTCGCGTGGCGGCCCGGTTGCCGGCGATCGAGACGTTTCCGGCACTGCGCGCGTGGCAGCGCAAGGCACTGGTGGAGTACCTGCGCCGGCGCGACCCCGACTTCACCGCGGTCGCCACCCCGGGCGCCGGCAAGACCACCTTCGCCCTGCGGATCGCGGCCGAGCTGCTCGCCGACGGCACCGTCGAGGCGGTCACCGTGGTGGCCCCGACCGAGCACCTGAAGACCCAGTGGGCGCAGTCGGCGGCCCGGGTCGGCATCCAGCTCGACGCCGCCTTCCGCAACGCCGACCTGCACTCCTCCGCCGACTTCCACGGCGCCGTCGTGACGTACGCGCAGGTGGGGATTGCACCCCAGGTGCACAAGCGGCGCACCCTGACCCGGCGCACGCTGGTCATCCTCGACGAGATCCACCACGCGGGGGACAGCCGCTCCTGGGGCGACGGGGTGAAGGCGGCCTTCGAGGGCGCCGAGCGGCGGCTGATGCTCACCGGCACCCCGTTCCGCTCCGACGACAACCCGATCCCGTTCGTCACGTACGAGCGGGGCGGGGACGGCCTGCTCCGCTCCCGCGCCGACTCGGTGTACGGCTACTCCGACGCGCTGCGCGACGGCGTGGTCCGCCCGGTGCTCTTCCTGGCGTACTCGGGGGAGACCCGGTGGCGCACCAACGCCGGGGAGGAGCTGGCGGCGCGGCTCGGCGAGCCGATGACCCAGGACCTCGTCGCGCAGGCGTGGCGTACCGCCCTGGATCCGGCGGGCGACTGGATGCCGCAGGTGCTGCGGGCCGCCGACGCCCGGCTGACCGTGCTGCGCAACGCGGGGATGCCCGACGCCGGCGGGCTGGTGATCGCCAGCGACCAGCAGACCGCCCGCTCGTACGCCAAGCTCATCGAGCAGTTGACCGGCGAACGGGCGGCGGTGGTGCTCTCCGACGACGTGGGGGCCTCCGCGCGGATCGCGACGTTCGCGGCGTCCGAGCAGCGGTGGCTGGTGGCGGTCCGGATGGTCTCCGAGGGCGTCGACATCCCCCGCCTGGCGGTCGGGGTGTACGCGACCAGCGCCAGCACCCCGCTCTACTTCGCGCAGGCGATCGGCCGGTTCGTCCGCGCCCGCCGCGAGGGGGAGACCGCCTCGGTCTTCCTGCCCAGCGTGCCGCACCTGCTCGGGCTGGCCAGCGAGATGGAGGCCGAGCGGGACCACGTGCTCGGCAAGCCGAAGGACCGCGAGGGTTTCGACGACGACCTGCTGGAACGCGCCCAGCGTGACGACCAGGCCAGCGGCGAGCTGGAGAAGCGCTTCGCCGCACTCTCCGCGACCGCCGAGCTGGACCAGGTGATCTTCGACGGCGCCTCGTTCGGCACCGCCGCCCAGGCCGGCACCCCCGAGGAGGAGGAGTACCTGGGCCTGCCCGGGCTGCTGACCGCCGACCAGGTCGCCATGCTGCTGACCAAGCGGCAGCAGGAGCAGCTCGCCGCCCAGCGCCGGAGGGCCGCGCGGCCCGCTGAGTCGGCCGCTGAGCCGTCCGCGGCGCCGGCGGCACCGATGAGTGCCGCCCAGCGCCGGGTCGCCCTGCGTCGGCAGCTCAACGCTCTGGTGGCCGCCCGGCACCACCGGACGGGGCAGCCGCACGGAAAGATCCACGCCGAGCTGCGCCGCCTCTGCGGCGGCCCGCCGAGCGCCCAGGCCACGATCGAGCAGCTCGAGGAGCGCATCGCCACCGTCCAGACCCTCTGACGGCGGACGGCCCCCGCACGCCCCGTGCGGTGGCCCGTGGACCCGGCGCGCGGTCCGCGCCCCCTGCCCCGTCAGGCCGCCCGTGGCCGGCGGTGCGCGGTCGGCTCCGCCGGTGCCCGGCCCGTGCCCGTTGCGCCCGTCAGGCCGCCCGTGGGGCCGGCTGCGGGATCCGCCCCGCCCGTCCCCCTGGGCCCGTCGGCCGCTCGTGAGCCCGGCCGCGGGCTCCGCGCCGCCCGTGCCCGCTGCGCCCGTCGGGCGGCCCGTGGACAAGCCGCGCGATCCGTTCCGCCCGCGCCGGGGCTGTGGGGCAGGGGCGGGGGTACGCAAAAGCCGGCCGGAGGCTCCCCGTTGGGGGGCCTCCGGCCGGCTATGTCGTGGGTTTGCGGATTCAGTTCGCCATCAGATCGGCGCCACGCCAGCTGAACTCCGGGTCCGTCGCGTACCGCACGGTGATCTTCACGAGATCCTCCGCGTACTTGTTCGCGTGGTGCCCACAGAACACCAGCTCGCTCCCACCCGCCAGAGTGATCCGGAGCTTGCCGGCAGCATTGCAGCGGTCGCACCGTTCATCGGCGGCTGGGGGAGCCACCGTCTCGGGCGGCGGCGTGAGGGTCGGGGTCATCGCCTTCCTCCTCTGGTCGTCACCGATGAACAATCTCTTCGGTCGTTGCTCACCTATCGTGCAACACCCTGTCCCGGCGCTGCCTTCCCTGTGTGCCCGCGGGGGACCGAGGTCACACATGGCAGGGACAGTGTGCCGTGCACCAAGGGTGCCACGTCAACGATCACAATCGTGCAACCGAACGATCACCTTCCGACGTTGCACGTCAGGTGATCAAAACGACACGTTCGGTTGACGATCGCGATCAGTCCAGGTAATCCCGCAGCACCTGCGAACGCGACGGGTGACGCAGCTTGGACATGGTCTTGGACTCGATCTGCCGGATGCGCTCCCGGGTCACGCCGTAGACCTGGCCGATCTCGTCGAGCGTGCGCGGCTGGCCGTCGGTCAGGCCGAAGCGCAGGCGTACCACACCCGCCTCACGCTCGGACAACGTCTGCAGCACCTGCTGGAGCTGATCCTGCAGCAGCGAGAACGACACCGCGTCGACCGCGACCACGGCCTCGGAGTCCTCGATGAAGTCGCCGAGCTGGCTGTCGCCCTCGTCGCCGATCGTCTGGTCCAGCGAGATGGGCTCCCGGGCGTACTGCTGGATCTCCAGCACCTTCTCCGGTGTGATGTCCATCTCCTTGGCCAGCTCCTCCGGGGTGGGCTCGCGGCCCAGGTCCTGGAGCAGCTCGCGCTGGATGCGGCCGAGCTTGTTGATCACCTCGACCATGTGCACCGGGATGCGGATGGTGCGGGCCTGGTCGGCCATCGCGCGGGTGATCGCCTGCCGGATCCACCAGGTGGCGTAGGTGGAGAACTTGTAGCCCTTGGTGTAGTCGAACTTCTCGACCGCGCGGATCAGGCCGAGGTTGCCCTCCTGGATGAGGTCGAGGAACGCCATGCCGCGACCCGTGTAGCGCTTGGCCAGCGAGACGACCAGCCGGAGGTTGGCCTCCAGCAGGTGGTTCTTGGCGCGCTCGCCGTCGCGGGAGATCCAGAGCAGGTCCCGCTGCATGTCGCGGGTGAGCTTCTCCTCGCCCTCCTCGGCCGCGCGCAGCCGCTCGGCGGCGTAGAGCCCGGCCTCGATCCGCTTGGCCAGCTCCACCTCCTGCTCGGCGTTGAGCAGCGGGACCTTGCCGATCTGCTTCAGGTAGGCCCGGACCGAGTCGGCCGAGGCGGTCAGCTCGGCGTCGCGGCGCGCCTGCTTGAGCGCCTCCGACTCCTCGTCGTCCCACTCGAAGTCGTTGTCGCTGGCCGAGTTGGCGGCGTCGGTCTCGGCGGCCTGGGCCAGCTCGGCCGGCTCGTCGACCACCACGTCCTCGATCTCGGCGGCCAGCTCCTCCGGGTCGATGTCGCCCTCGGCGCCCTCGCCCTTGGCCTTGCCGCCGGCCTTGGCCGGCTTGGCGCCGGCCGCCGCGGCGACGGTGGCCTTGGTGGCCCGGGTGGACCTGGTCGCCTTCGCGGGCGCCGCGGCCTTGGCGGCCACCTCGGCGGTGGTGCCGGCGGCCTTGCGGGCGGCGACCTTGCGCGGGGCGGGCGCGGGGGCCTCGTCGGCGGCCGGCGCCTGCTTGGGGGCGGGCGCGGCGGCCTTCTTGGTCGTCTTGGCGGTGGTGGCCCGGGACGCCGGGGTGGCCGAGCGGGCGGCGGCGACGCGGCGGCGGGTGCTCGCCGAGCCGTCCACCACCACGGTCACTCCCGCCTCGGAGAGCGCCCGGAGGATCTTCTTGGCCTGGGCCGGAGTCACCTCGGCGGACTCGACGGTGCGCGCGAGCTGGGCCGACGTGAGCTGGCCGCCGGCGCTCTGCGCGTGGGCGATCAGGGTGTCGGTGAGCGAGCGAACGTCGGCGCCGGTCTGGCGGGGTTCTGTCACGAATGACCTTCCGGAGGCGAAGAGCGAGCACGGCCGGGTCGTCCGACGCAGAGCGGTGCACCTTGCCGGGCGATGTGGTTGAAGGACCCCCGTGTCCCGGGCCGGCCGGTCGTTGGCGGTCCGTCGCAGCGTGGGCAGGGGTGAATTGTAACGCCGTCTGCGGCGATCATCCGTCGCCGCACGGTGGACCGGCGGCGGGGACCGCCGATTCGACGTAGATGTGGACTTTGTAAGGATGGTACCGCGCGTGACCCGGAACACCCCGGCCGTGCGGGAAGGGGACGAACGATGGACCGCTCGGCGCCGGCGGAGCTGCTGGAGATCGCGGTCGAGGTGGCCCGCGAGGCGGCGGCGACCGCGTACCGGATGCGGGTCGAGGGCGTCTCGGTGGCCGCGACCAAGAGCACGGTCACCGACGTGGTGACCGCCGCCGACCGGGCGGTCGAGCGGCAGGTGGTCGACGCGCTGCGCCGGCTGCGCCCGGGTGACGCCGTGCTCGGCGAGGAGTACGGGGCGGGGGAGACCGGCCCGACCGGCCCCGGCGGGGTGCGCTGGATCATCGACCCGATCGACGGCACGGTCAACTACCTGTACGGGATCCCGCACTGCGCGGTCTCGCTCGCCGCCGAGGTCGACGGCGAGGTGGTGGCCGGGGTGGTGCGCAACGTCAACACCGGCGAGGAGTGGACCGCCACCGCCGGCGGGGGCGCCTGGCGCGACGGTGAGCGGCTGCGCTGCTCCACCGAGACCGACCTCGGCCAGGCGCTGGTCGCCACGGGGTTCGGCTACGACCCGGCGCGCCGGGCGCACCAGGCCCGGGTGGTCGCCGAGCTGATCCCGCACGTCCGCGACATCCGCCGGCTCGGCGCCGCCGCGCTGGACCTCTGCCTGGCGGCGGAGGGGCGGGTGGACGCCTACTACGAGAAGGGGTTGGCCGCCTGGGACCAGGCCGCCGGGGCCCTCGTGGCCACCGAGGCGGGGCTGCTGGTGGCCGGGCTGGGCGGGCTGCCGGCCGGCCCGGACCTGGTGATCGCCGCCCCGTCGGCCCTGTTCAAGCCCCTGCACGACCGTCTCGCCGACCTGGACGCCTCCGGCGGCCCGTGACGGAGATCTCCGGCGGCCACGTCGGCCGGTGTGGCCCTCACGTGACCGGGTACGGCCCTCGACGTGGCTGGTACGGCTCCCGCGTCGTACGGGCGTGGTGAGCGCCCCGGCCGGGCCGGGGCGTGGCACCGTGCGTCAGTCGTCCTCGCGCGTCGGGCAGGAGCCCGCCGGGGCGACCGGCGCGCCGAGGTCGCCCAGGGACTGGTTGACCTCGGTGGTGGTGGCGAGCTGCTGGAAGCCGCTGCCCAGCACCACGTCGACGACGTCGTCGGTGCGCTTGGCGTCGTACTCGTACTCGGCGTTGTCGAGGAAGTACGCCCGCAGCAGGTGCGCCGAGCCGACGCCCTTCGGGCCGTAGCGCAGCACCGCGATGTCGTCGATCTGCTTCTTCTCGTCGCCGGTCTTCTTGACCTGGAACTTCCGGTTGCGGAAGTCGTCGGCGATGGCGCCGGCCAGGCCGATCCGGTCCGTGCCGTTCAGCACGTTGATCTTGACGTCCTTGGGCTCGCGCAGGGTCACGTCGGCCATCGGCCAGCCCTCCGGGCAGCCGCCGGCGAGGCCGCTGTCGCCCTGGGTGTCGCGGACCATGGCGACCACCACGAAGACCAGGGCCAGCACCGCCAGCAGGCCGACGACAACGAGTGCTCGCACTCGCGCAAAGCTCATCAGGGTGCTCCCCGGACAGAGGTGGGTGGCGGCGGCCGCCGGCGGTCGGGCCGCCCCGCCGGCCGTCGAGTACGCCGCTGAGGTTAACGGTTGTCCGGCCGTCGCGTGGAAACAGTCCGACATGCCGGCGCGCCATCCGGGAACCGGGTACTACTACCCCTATCTTCGTGTCGCCTGAGTCACATTGGGAACAACTTCGCGTGCGGGGGCGTACATCTCAGCCACGAGGGCGGTATACATGCCTCGCCCAAAGGGGGGGTAAGGTTCCGCGCTCGCTGGGGGTTCCTCCGGAGGTCTCCGTCCGTGCTGTCTTCGGGTCGGGTGACCGACACAAGTGGTGGCCGGCCAGCGGAACCGAAACAGCGTCGTCCGGCGTTACAACCGGAAGCGACAACATCGATATGGGAGAGTGAAACCGATGGCCACCGACTACGACGCCCCGCGTCGCGACGAGGTCGACCTCGGCGAGGACAGCCTGGAAGAGCTCAAGGCCCGACGCGTCGACTCACAGTCGGGCGCCGTGGACGTCGACGAGGCCGAGGTGGCCGAGAGCTTCGAGCTGCCCGGCGCCGACCTGGCCGACGAGGAACTCACGGTCAAGGTGCTTCCGATGCAGCAGGACGAGTTCCGCTGCGCCCGCTGCTTCCTCGTGCACCACCGCAGCCAGTTGGCGGTCGAGCGCAACGGCGAGCTGATCTGCCGCGAGTGCGTCTGACACGGCGCGCCTCCACCAGCGGCGGCTCCCTCGTGGGGCCGCCGCTGCCCGAGTTGCCGTGCGACGCGGCGGGGGACCTGCTTCACTCGTGACGGGTGCCGCCACGCCGGCGACAGTTCATTCGGGAGGTCGGACCCATGAGCGAGCGGAGCGAGCCCCGCGGCACGCGCGGCGCGGACCGGACCCGCGCCGAGGGCGCACGCGACGGCGACCCGGACGGGAGCCGGGGCGACGCCGTGCCCGGCGCGGACACCGTGCCCGGCTCGGACGACGAGCTGGGCGCGACCGTCGCGGCCCTGACCGCCGACGACGTCGCACCGGCCCGCCGGCGGCAACTGCTCGGCCGGCTCGTCGGGCAGGCGCGGGCGCGCGGGCTGGGCGACCTGTTCAAGCCGAAGACCGCCGTCCGGTGGATGGTCGACACGGTCGCCGAGATCGCCCCGCACGTGCCCGTGCGGGACCTGGCCACCCTGCGTCGCCACTTCGACGGCCTGGACGGCGAGGCGCTGGCCGAACGGCTGGTGCGCAACGCCGCGCGGACGACGGCGGGGATCGGCGCCGCCGGCGGGGGAGTCGCCGCGGTCGAGTGGGCCGTCGCCCCGACCCTGCTCTCCGCGCCGGTGCTGCTCGCCGCCGAGACGGTCGCCGTGGTGGCCGTCGAGCTCAAGCTGATCGGCGAGCTGCACGAGGTCTACGGGGTGCCGCTGGCGCCCGGCGGCACCCAGCGGGCGGTCACGCTGGTGCAGTCCTGGGCCGGCCAGCGCGGGATCAACCCGATGATGCCCGGCGTCGGGGTGGGCGCGGTGCTCGGCACCGCCGCCCGCAAGGAGTTGCGGGACATGCTGCTCAAGCGCTTCGGCCGCAACCTGACCACGCTCGGCCCCTTCCTCACCGGGGCGGCGGTGGCGAGCTACCTCAACCGCCGGGCCACCCGGACGATGGCCGACGAGCTCCGCAGGGACCTGCGCCGCAGGAGCCCCGCCCTACCCGGCGGCCCGCCGGCCCTGCCCGGCCCCGCCTGACGCCCTGCCAGGGCCGGGGAAGGATGCGGGAGGGCCAGGCCCGGGGGCCGGGGGCGAGCGCCGGACAGCCGGGCGGCGGGACGGGCGCGGAGGCGGCTCAGGAACGAGCGGCGTCGCGGGCGGCGAGGACCGCCTCGGCCAGCTCGACCGGGTGGCGGGTGCTGACCACCCAGAACGGGGTGGGGTCGGCCGGGTCGTCGAGGACCACCTGGACGGCGCCCGGGACCCACGGCCGCTGCACCACGAACGCCAGCGGGTCGGCCCCGACCCCGAGCACCTCACGCCGGCCGGCGGCGTCCAGCGGGACGACGTCGGCGACGAACCGGACGGGCAGCCGGGCGTCGTCCACCCGCAGCTCGCCGTCGCGTACCGCGATCCGGATCCGGCCCAGCCAGGCCAGGCCGGCGGCGGTCGCCGGCAGCAGCACCACGAACGGCAGCCAGGCTCGCACGCCGGGGGCGCCCATCCACAGCTCCACGGCCAGCAGCGTGGCCGCGGCCAGCCCGCCCAGCCACAGCCACCAGGGCAGGCCGAGCCGCTCGGTGTGCTCCGGGGGCGCCGCAGCGGGCGACGCCGGGGACGGCGAGGATGGCGACAGGCTCACTCCTGCCAGGGTACGGCGCACGGCAGCCGGCGGAACCGGCAGGATGTCAGGGTCACCCCACGAACCGGACGGAGGAGGGGAACCGTGACCGACGTCGTACCCGTGCCCGTACGGCAGCTCGACCCGGAGCTGCCGCTGCCGGCGTACGCCCATCCCGGTGACGCCGGGGCCGACCTGGTGGCGGCCGCGGACGTCGAGCTGCCACCCGGCGGTCGGGCCCTGGTCCCGACCGGGGTGGCGATCGCGTTGCCCGAGGGGTACGTGGGCCTGGTCCACCCCCGATCGGGGCTCGCGGCCAGACTCGGCGTGACGGTGCTCAACGCGCCCGGTACGGTCGACGCCGGCTATCGGGGTGAGATCCTGGTCAACCTGATCAATCATGATCGGGAGGCGCCGGCGAAGATCTCCCGTGGCGATCGGATCGCTCAGCTCGTTGTCCAGCGGGTGGCGCGGGCCGATTTCCAGCCGGTGGCCGAGCTGCCCACGTCCCGGCGTGGGACCGGCGGGCACGGCTCCACCGGCGGACACGCCGGCCTGGTGCCGTCCCCGGCGGCCCTCCGGGCGCCGGACGCGCCGACCGGGCGGCCGGACGAGCGGGACCGGGCAGGCGGACGGACGGAAGAGGTGGCAGGGTGAGTGCGAACAGCGGAGGGTTGGCGCAGTGATCTTCTCCCGTAAGCGGGACGATGCCCGACGGAACGCCCGTGACGAGCGGACGACCGAGGTCCTCGACTCCACCGAGTCGGCCCCGGCGGCCCTGGCACGCGGCCCGTACGACGTCTCGGAGGCGCCCGCCGGGGTGCAGCGGCTCGACCTGGGCAGCCTGCAGATCCCCGCGGTGCGCGACGTCGAGGTGCGGGTGCAGGCGGACCCGGAGGGCGTGATCCAGCAGGTCGTGCTGGTGCACGGCCAGAACGCGCTCCAGCTCGGCGTCTTCGCCGCGCCGCGCTCCGAGGGCATCTGGGACGAGGTGCGCGAGGAGATCCGCCAGTCGCTGTTCAACGACGGCGCGGCGGCCCAGGAGGTCGAGGGCGAGTACGGCACCGAGCTGCACGCCCGGGTGCGCACCCAGGACGGGATCACCGACCTGCGGTTCGTCGGCATCGACGGGCCGCGCTGGATGGTCCGCGGCGTCTACCAGGGCGAGGCGGCGACCAACCCGGCCGCCGCCGGCCCGCTCGCCGAGTGCCTCGACGGCCTGGTGGTCGACCGGGGGCAGGAGGCGAAGCCGGTGCGCGAGCCACTGCCGCTGCGGCTGCCCCGCGACGTCGCCGACCAGGCCGGTGCCGGGGCGCCGGCCGGCGGCAACCCCGCTCCCGGGCCGCGCGAGGCCTGACCGCCCGTCACCGGCGACGCCGGGACCGGTCCCGTCGGCGTACGCTGGCGGCACGGTCCCGGCGCCGCCGGGTGCCGGGCCCGTGCCGGCAGCGCCGGCCAGCGTGGAGAGGGTGACGCGGAGGTCATGTCGACCGACGAGGACCGGGGCTCGCTGCGCCGCATGCTGCGACGACTCACCGCGAGCGAGGCGGAGATCGAGGCGCAGGAGCTGCGCCGGGAGTGCGCCGAGCACGGCGGTGTGCCGGTCGGGGAGTGCCTGCGCGGGCAGGTGGTGTCGGTCGCCGGCCGGCTCCGCACGGTGGTCTACACCCCGCGGACCAACCTGCCCACCCTGGAGGCGGACCTCTACGACGGCAGCGACGTGGTGACCCTGGTGTGGCTGGGCCGGCGACACATCGCCGGCATCGAGCCGGGCCGGCACCTGACCGCCCGTGGGCGGGTGGCGGTGCGTGACGACCGCAAGGTGATCTACAACCCGTACTACGAGCTGGAACCGCCGAAGTGACCCGGTGGGCGCGGCGGACGGAAGGCGTGCGATGACGACGGGACAGCACCGGGCGGCGCAGCCGGAGAGCGGTCCGGAGGACGAGGAGCAGCTGCCGACCCTCGCCGAGCAGATGGCCGACCAACTCGGCGGCTGGCGGGGCCTGGTCGAGTCCAGCATCCCGGTGGTCGTCTTCGTGGTGGCCAACGTCGTCGGTGAGCTGCGGCCCGCCGTGATCGCCTCGGTGGCGGTGGCGCTGGTGATCGCCGGGCTCCGGCTGGCCCAGCGGCGGCCCGTCCGGCACGCGGTCAACGGCTTGTTCGGCGTCGCCATCGGCGCCGCGATCGCCTGGCGTACCGGCGACGAACGCGACTTCTACCTCCCCGGCATCCTCTACGGCATCGGCTACGGGCTGGCCCTGCTGGTCTCGGCGGCCGTCCGGCAGCCCCTGGTGGGGTGGATCTGGTCGGTGCTGGTGGCCAAGGGGCGCTCCGAGTGGCGCGACGACCCGCGCCTGGTGCGGACGTTCACCGGGCTGACCGTGCTCTGGGGCGTCGTCTGGCTGGCCAAGGTCGGCGTGCAGGCGGCGCTCTACCTCGCCGCCCGCCACTTCGACGACGCCGGCAACGAGGCCGCCGCGGCCAACATGGAGACGGCGCTCGGCGTCGCCCGGCTGGCGCTCGGCTACCCGCCGTACGCGTTGCTGCTGCTGATCACGGTCTGGACGGTCCGCCGGGTGACCCGGGAGCCCCGGTCCGCCCCGCTGCCCGGCTGACGGGCGCGCCCACTCGGTCCGCGCCCGCACCCCGGCCAGGCCGGCACGGCGGTGCCGCGGCCGAGTGGCCGAGTGCGGCGGCCGACGGCCCGGTGCGGCACGTCGGCCCGGGTGGAGGGGCCCCGCGGGCGGATGCTCGCCGCCGCGTCGTCAGCGCTGCTCGCGGGTCCGCTCCACGCTGTCCGGCCCGAGCACCACCGCGCGGACCGCGTCCTCGACCTCGGCGGTGCAGACGAAGATCAGCTCGTCGCCGGCCTCCAGCGGGTCGTCCGGGCTGGGCACCAGCACCCGCTTGCCGCGCAGGATCGCCACCAGCGCGGAGTCGCGCGGCAGCGGCACCGCGTGCAGCGGCTGCCCGACGTACGGCGCGGTCGGCGGCAGGGTGATCTCGACGAGGTTCGCCTCGCCCTGCCGGAAGGTCATCAGCCGGACCAGGTCGCCGACGGTGACCGCCTCCTCGACCAGGGCGGCCATCACCCGCGGCTTGCTCACCGCGACGTCGACACCCCACTGCTCGGTGAAGAGCCACTCGTTCTCGGCCCGGTTCACCCGGGCCACCACCCGGGGCACCGCGAACTCGGTCTTGGCCAGCAGCGAGACCACCAGGTTGACCTTGTCGTCCCCGGTGGCCGCGACCACCACGTCGCAGCCGGCGACGTTGGCCTCCTCCAGGCTGGTCAGCTCGCACGCGTCGGCCAGCACCCACTCGGCGGCGGGCACCCGGTCGGGCCGGAGCATCTTGGGCTGGCGCTCGATCAACATCACCTGGTGGCCGTTGTCGATCAGCTCCTGGGCGATCGAGCGGCCCACGTTGCCGGCGCCGGCGATGGCGATGCGCATGGCTCAGAGCCCTCCTTCCGGCGGCGCCGCCGCCACCGACGTGACCGTCCCGGCGATGTCGTCGGTGACCAGCATGAAGAGCTGGTCACCCTCCTGGACGACGGTGGACACGGTCGGCAGCGTGCCGATGCCGAAGCGGATCAGGTACGCCACCCGGGCCCCCGTCGCCTCCTCCAGGGCGAGCACCGACCGGCCGATCCAGTCCTTGTGCACGGGCACCTCGACGATCGACACCGTGCTCGTCGGGTCGCGGAAGATCTCCACGTTCCCCTCGGGCACCAGGTGCCGCAGCATCCGGTCGGCGGTCCACCGGACCGTGGCCACGGTGGGGATGCCGAGCCGTTCGTAGACCTGCGCCCGGCGCTGGTCGTAGATCCGGGCCGCCACCCGGGAGACGCCGAACGTCTCGCGGGCCAGCCGGGCCGAGATGATGTTGGAGTTGTCGCCGCTGGAGACCGCCGCGAAGGCGTCCGCGCGCTCGATGCCGGCCTGCCGGAGCACCTCGCCGTCGAAACCGGCGCCGGTGACGGTGATCCCGGCGAACTCGGGGCCGAGCCGGCGGAAGGCGTCGGAGTCCTGGTCGATGACCGCGACCGAGTGGCCCCGGGACTCCAGGCTGTGGGCGAGGGTCGAGCCGACCCGGCCACAACCCATGATCACGACATGCACCGCGTCCCTCCTCAAGGTGCGCAACCGCCCGACCGGTGAGCGTGTCGTCTGCGAGCCTGCCACGTTCCCGGCGGGGGCGGGGACCGACGGTACTCCGCCGGTTCACCGCCCCGTGCTCGGCCACCCCGCGCCGACCGCCCGGGTCGTCGTACTCTTGGCGGTTGTGGCCAGACCCACCTCGCTGCTGAAGCGGTTGCTCCTCGGTCGACCGTTCCGGTCCGACCGGCTCAAGCACACGCTGCTGCCCAAGCGCATCGCGCTACCCGTCTTCGCGTCCGACGCGCTCTCCAGCGTCGCGTACGCGCCGGACGAGATCCTGCTGACCCTCTCCATCGCCGGTGCCTCGGCGTACCTCTTCTCGCCGTGGATCGCCCTGGCCGTCGTGGTGGTGATGCTCACCGTCGTGGCCAGTTACCGGCAGAACGTGCACGCCTACCCCTCCGGCGGCGGCGACTACGAGGTGGCCACGGTGAACCTCGGCCCCCGGGCGGGCGTCGCGGTGGCCAGCGCGCTGCTGGTCGACTACGTGCTCACGGTCGCCGTCTCGGTCTCCTCCGGGGTGGCCAACCTGGGCTCGGTGGTGCCGTTCGTGGCCACCCACAAGGTGCTCATCGCGGTCACCGCGGTGGTGCTGCTCACCGCGGTCAACCTGCGCGGCCTGCGGGAGTCCGGCACGGCCTTCGCGATCCCCACCTACGGCTTCATCATCGTGATGGTCGGGATGCTGCTCACCGGGCTGGTCCGGGTCTTCGTGCTCGGTGACGACCTGCGGGCGCCCAGCGCCGGCCTGGAGATCCAGGCCGAGCACAGCGTCACCGGCTTCGCCCTGGTATTCCTGCTGCTGCGCACCTTCTCCTCGGGCTGCGCGGCGCTGACCGGCGTGGAGGCGATCTCCAACGGGGTGCCGGCGTTCAAGGCGCCCAAGAGTCGCAACGCGGCCACCACGCTGCTGCTGCTCGGCACCATCTCGGTGGCCATGCTGGTCGGCATCATCTGGCTGTCCAAGCTCACCGGCCTGCAGTTCGTCGAGGATCCGGAGCTGCAGATCGTCTCGGGCCCCGAGGGGTACGTGCAGAAGACCGTCACCGCCCAGCTCGGGGAGACGGTCTTCGGCTCCGGCTCGGTGCTGCTCTTCGTGGTCGCCGGGGTCACCGCGCTGATCCTCTTCCTGGCCGCGAACACCGCGTTCAACGGCTTCCCGGTGCTCGGCTCGATCCTCGCCCAGGACCGCTACCTGCCCCGGCAGCTGCACACCCGCGGCGACCGGCTGGCCTTCTCCAACGGCATCCTCTTCCTGGCCGTCGCCGCGATCGTGCTGATCGTCGGCTTCCAGGCCGAGGTGACCCGGCTCATCCAGCTCTACATCGTCGGCGTGTTCGTCTCCTTCACCCTCTCCCAGGCCGGCATGATCCGGCACTGGAACCGGCACCTGCGGACCGTGCGGGACCCGCAGGCGCGCCGGCGGATGCTCCGGTCCCGGGCGATCAACGCCTTCGGCATGGCGATGACCGGCACCGTGCTGGTCATCGTGCTGGTCACGAAGTTCCTGCTCGGCGCGTGGATCGCCATCGCCGCCATGGCGATGATCTACGTGCTGATGCTGGCCATCCGCCGGCACTACGACCGGGTCGCCACGGAGCTGACCCCGCCGGACGAGGGCCGCGCCGTGCTGCCCGCCCGCAACCACGCCGTCGTGCTGGTCAGCAAGCTGCACAAGCCGACGCTGCGGGCGATCGCGTACGCCCGGGCCACCCGGCCGGACACGCTGACGGCGGTGACCGTCAACGTCGACGACAAGGACACCCGGGAACTGCAGGCGGAGTGGGAGCGGCGGGACCTGCCCGTCCCGCTGACCGTGGTCGACTCGCCGTACCGGGAGATCACCCGCCCGATCCTGGACTTCGTGGCCGGCGTCCGCCGCGAGTCGCCCCGCGACGTGGTCACGGTCTTCATCCCGGAGTACGTGGTCGGGCGCTGGTGGGAGAACCTGCTGCACAACCAGAGCGCGCTGCGCCTCAAGGGCCGGCTGCTGTTCGAGCCGGGCGTGATGGTGACCAGCGTGCCGTGGCAGCTCGCCTCGACGGCGAGCAAGGACCTGGACCGGCTGGACGCCACGCTGAGCCGGGGACCGGCCCGCGGGCCCCGGGTGGCGCCACGCGGCACCCTGCCGCCGAGCGTCCCGCCGGTCGTGTCCGCGCCGCCCGGCGAGGGCGGCCCGAGCGGTGGGGGTGAGCGGTGACCGGGGCGCGGGACGGCCGGGGGCTGGAGGAGGCCGAGCGGGTCGAGTTGACCGTCGGCGCGGTCGCCCCGGGCGGGCACTGCGTCGCGCGGGTGGACGGCCAGGTGGTCTTCGTCCGGCACGCGCTGCCCGGCGAGCGGGTGGTCGCCGAGGTCACCGAGGTGCACAAGGGGTTCGTCCGGGCCGACGCGGTGACCGTGCTCGAGGCCGCCCCGGACCGGGTCGAGCCGCCCTGCCCGTACGCGAAGCCGGGTCGGTGCGGCGGCTGCGACCTGCAGCACGTCGCCCCGGCCGCCCAGCTCGGCTGGAAGGCCACGGTGGTGCGCGAGCAGCTCACCCGCCTGGGCGGGCTGACCGACGCGGAGGTGGACGCCCTGGGCGTCCGGGTGGAGGCGCTGCCCGGCGGGCCGCTCGGCTGGCGCTCCCGGGTCCGGTACGCCGTCGACGCCGCGGGCCGGGCCGGGCTGCTCAAGCACCGCTCGCACGAGGTGGTGCCGATCGACCGCTGCCTGATCGCCCACCCGGCGATCCAGGAGCTGTTCGTGCTGGCCCCGAGCGGAGCGCGCTGGCCGGCGGCGGACGGGGTCGAGACGGTGGCCTCCACCGGCGGGGACGTGGCGGTGACGGCCGTCGCCGAGGGGGTGCCGCGCCCGGTGCGCGGCCCGGAGCGGGTCCGCGAGGTCGCCGCCGGCCGGGAGTGGGTCCTGCCCGCGTCGTCGTTCTGGCAGGTCCATCCGGCCGCCGCCGACACCCTGGTCGACGCGGTCCTCGACCTGCTCGACCCCCGGCCGGGGGAGACCGCCTGGGACCTCTACGGCGGGGCGGGCCTCTTCGCCGCCGCGCTGGCCGGCCGGGTCGGCGACGCCGGCCGGGTCACCCTCGTGGAGTCGGCCGAGCAGGGCGTCGCCGCGGCGAGGGAGAACCTGCGCGACCTGCCCAGGGTCGAGATCGTGCCGGCCCGGGTGGAGGCCGCGCTCGCGCGCCGCCGGATCACCGGCCCGGTCGACGTGGTGGTGCTGGACCCGCCGCGTTCCGGCGCGGGTGCCCGGGTGGTGCGGGACGTCGTCGCCGCGGGCCCGCGCGCGGTCGCGTACGTGGCCTGCGACCCGGCCGCCTTCGCCCGGGACGTGCGCACCTTCGCCGGGGCGGGGTGGCGGCTGGCCGCGCTGCGCGGCTTCGACCTGTTCCCGATGACCCAGCACGTCGAGCTGGTGGGTCTGCTCCTGCCGCCCGGCTGAGCCGCCCGCTAGCCTGACCCGATGAAGATCGTCGGGTTGATGTCGGGTACCTCGTACGACGGGGTGGACGTGGCCGCCGCCGAGTTCACCGTCGAGGGCGACACGCTGTGGCTGCGCCCCCTCGGGCATCGCGGCCTCGACTACGACGACGCGCTGCGCGCCGAGATCGGGGCGCTGCTGCCGCCGCAGGCCACCACGATCGAGGCGGTCTGCCGGCTGGACAACCGCCTCGGCGAGGTCTTCGCCGAGGCGGCGGCGGTCGGCGTCGAGCTGGCCGGCGGCGCGGTCGACGCCGTGGTCTCGCCCGGGCAGACGGTCTTCCACTGGGTCGACGGCGGGCGGGCCCGGGGCACCCTGCAACTGGGCACGGTGGCGCGGGTGGCCGCCCGGGTCGGCGTACCCGTGCTGAGTGACCTGCGCTCGGCGGACGTCGCGGCCGGCGGGCAGGGCGCGCCGCTGGTCCCGGCGTTCGACGCGCTGCTGCTCGACCCGGCCGACGGCGCGGCCCCGCGCGCCGCGCTCAACCTGGGCGGCATCGCCAACCTCACCGTGGTCGCGCCGGGCGCGCCGGTGCTCGGGTACGACGTCGGGCCCGCCAACGCGCTGCTCGACGCGGCGGCCCGGCGCCTCCTGGGCCGGCCCTGCGACCTCGACGGCGCCCGGGCGGCGGCCGGCCGGGTGCACCCCGGCCTGCTCGACGCGCTGCTCGCCGAGCCGTACTACGCGGCGCCGCCACCCAAGTCGACCGGCAAGGAGCTGTTCCACGCCGGCTACCTGGACGCGCGGCTGGCCGCCCTCGGCGAGCCGGTGCCCGCCGACGACGTGCTGGCCACCCTGACCGAGCTGACCGCCCGGGTGGTGGCCGCCGAGTGCGACCGGCACGGCGTCGCGGAGGTGGTGGCGGCCGGCGGCGGGGTGCGCAACCCCACCCTGATGGCCCGGCTGGCCGCGCTCGGGGCCGGGCGGTGGCGGCTGCGCACCACCGACGAGCTGGGCGTCCCGGCGCAGGCCAAGGAGGCGTACGCCTTCGCGCTGCTGGGCTGGCTCTCCTGGCACGGGCTGCCCGGGGCGCTGCCCTCGGTGACCGGCGCCACCCGGGCAGCCGTGCTCGGCTCCTGGACCCCGTCCGGGCCGGCGGGCCGGCACGCGCCGGCCGCCGCCGCGCCCCGCCGGCTGCGGATCCGCCCCTGACGACGGCGGGCGGGCCGGGGGCCTCGCCCGGCCGGGTGGAGCGGGCCGGGCGGATCCGCGGCTGACCGGGCGCTCAGCACCCCGACCGGGCGGCGATGATCCCGGCCAGGCTGCGGACTGTGCGGCGGCCGATAGACTCTTCCGTCATGAGTGTTGAAGAGGGCACGGTCCACCACGCCGGGCTGCTGGCCACCGTCCGGGGTCCGCAGGACGTCAAGCGGATGTCCGCCGAGGAGCTGGACATCCTCGCCGCGGAGATCCGTGACTTCCTGATCGCCAAGGTCTCCCGCACCGGCGGGCACGTCGGCCCCAACCTGGGCGTGGTCGAGCTGACGCTGGCCATGCACCGCGTCTTCGACTCGCCGCGCGACCGGCTCCTGTTCGACACCGGCCACCAGGCGTACGTGCACAAGATCCTCACCGGGCGGCAGGTCGGCTTCGACAAGCTGCGCCAGCGCGGCGGCCTCTCCGGCTACCCGAGCCAGGCCGAGAGCGAGCACGACCTGGTCGAGAACTCGCACGCCTCCACCGCCCTGTCCTACGCCGACGGGCTGGCCAAGGCGTACGCCCTGCGGGGCGAGCAGCGCAGCGTCGTCGCGGTGGTCGGCGACGGCGCGCTCACCGGCGGCATGTGCTGGGAGGCGCTGAACAACATCGCGACCGCCGGCAACCCGCTCGTCATCGTGGTCAACGACAACGGCCGGTCGTACGCGCCGACCATCGGCGGGCTCGCCGACCACCTCTCCTCGCTGCGGCTCAACCCCGGCTACGAGAAGGTCCTCGACACCGTCAAGGACGCGCTCGGCTCGACGCCGCTGGTCGGCAAGCCGATGTACGAGGTGCTGCACGCGGTCAAGAAGGGCATCAAGGACGCGGTCGCCCCGCAGGCGATGTTCGAGGACCTCGGCATCAAGTACGTCGGCCCGGTCGACGGCCACGACGTGGTGGCGGTCGAGTCGGCGCTGCGCGCGGCGAAGCACTTCGGCGGCCCGGTGATCGTGCACGCCGTCACCCGCAAGGGCTACGGCTACCGCCCGGCCGAGGAGGACGAGGCGGACTGCCTGCACGGCCCGGGTAGCGCCTTCGACATCGAGACCGGCAAGCTGGTGGCCGCCCCCTCGGTGAAGTGGACCCACGTCTTCGCCGACGAGCTGGTCGCGATCGCCGACGAGCGGCCCGACGTGGTGGGCATCACCGCCGCGATGGCCGAGCCGACCGGCATCGCCAAGCTGGCCCGCAAGCACCCGAACCGGGTGTACGACGTGGGCATCGCCGAGCAGCACGCGGCCACCTCGGCCGCCGGCCTGGCGCTCGGCGGGCTGCACCCGGTGGTGGCGGTCTACGCGACCTTCCTCAACCGCGCCTTCGACCAGGTCCTGCTGGACGTGGCGATGCACAAGCTGCCGGTGACCTTCGTGCTGGACCGGGCCGGGATCACCGGCCCCGACGGGCCGAGCCACTACGGCATGTGGGACATGTCCGTCTTCGGGGTCGTGCCGGGCCTGCGGATCGCCGCGCCCCGCGACGCCGCCACCCTCCGCGAGGAGCTGCGCGAGGCGGTGGCCGTCGACGACGGCCCCACCATCGTCCGGTTCCCGACCGGCACCGTCGCCGCCGACCTGCCGGCTGTGCGCCGAATCGGCACCGTCGACGTGCTGGCCGAGTCGGCGCGTACGGACGTGCTGCTGGTCGCGGTCGGCTCCTTCGGGCACCTCGGCATGGAGGTGGCCGCCCGCGTCGCCGAGCAGGGCTACGGCGTCACCGTGGTCGATCCGCGCTGGGTCCGGCCGGTCCCGGCCGAGCTGGTCGAGCTGGCCGCCGGGCACCGCCTCGTGGTCACCGTCGAGGACGGCGTGCGGGTCGGCGGCGTCGGCGACGCCCTCGCCCAGGCGATGCGGGACGCCGACATCCGGGTGCCGCTGCGCGACCTCGGCGTGCCGGCGGACTGGCACCCGCACGGCACCCGCGCGCAGATCCTCGCCGACCTCGGCCTGACCGCCCAGGACGTGGCCCGCGACGTCACCGGCTGGATCTCCCGGCTGGACGTCGAGCCGGTCGAGCCGGTCATCACCGCCGACGACGCGACCGCGCAGAACTGACGCACCGAACGCAGGCGGCGGGCGGCCCTCCCGGGCCACCCGCCGCCGCCGTGTCGTCACCCCCCCCGGGGGGTGCCAGCAGGGCAGGGGCAGGGTGGGTCAGCGCCCGCCGAGGGAGCGGTAGTGGGTCTTCTCGGCGCCGGCCAGGCTGAACGTCTCCGAGCGGGCCGGCATCGGCACGACGACCAGGCCGGGCCGGTCCACCAGGCGCGGGGTCTCCGGCGGCGTCGACAGCGAGCTGTCCCGGGTGGACCGCCAGCTCAGCACCGCCAATGGCTGCCCCGGCACCGGCAGCGCGTACGCCTGCAACGGGCTGGACCGGTCGGCGGGGGAGAGCACCGGCGGGCCCCCGTCGGACGGGCGGTAGACCACGGCGGTCATCGTCCCGTCCGCGGTCTCCCAGCTGAGCTGCTCCAGCTCCGCCGGCTCGCCGCCGCCGAGGGCGACCTCGCCCAGGGTGCGGACCGTCAGCTTGGACATCGGCCAGGACGACGGCGTGGAGCGCGGGGCGTCCCGGTCGCCGATGCGGCGGGGGACGCTGCCGAACGGCCCCTCCTCGCCGGCGAGCACGCAGGTGTCGAGGCCCTTGAGGGCCCGCTTGCCGGAGCCGCTCTCGTCCCGCACGAGCGGATAGCGCGGGTCGGTGGTGCCGGTGCCCAGGTCGAGCAGCCGGTCGGCGGAGCGGCCCCGGGGCAGCGACTCGGTAGCCTTCAGCGTGGCGGTCACCCCGACGGCCCGGCAGGCCGGCACGTCCACCGGCTCGGTGAGGCCGTCGACGTTGCGCAGCGCGCGGCCGTCCGGCCCGAGCAGCCGCTCGACCCGGCTCGACGTCAGGTAGCGCCGGCCGGCGCCGGTGTGCACGGGAAGCACGTCGGAGTAGACGAGGTAGCCGGGGTCGGTGTACTCGGCGGCGCGGGTGACCGCGTACCGGCCGCCGTCGGCGGTGACCTGGAGCAGCCAGGACGCGCTCTCGCCGGGCACGTCGGCGGCCACCAGCACCAGCGGCGCGCCGTCCACCTCGCCGGACCAGAGGATCCCGGAGGTGGGCAGGTGCACCCGGTCCTCGGCCGGCGACCGCCAGTCGCGGACCGCCCCGGTCACCGCCGCGGTCACGGTGGCGTCGCCCGCGAGCGCGCCGCGCGGCGGCCACACCGCCAGGTCGCCGTCGAGGCTGTCGTACCCGACCCGCAGGTCGCCCGGCTGCCGGTCGGCGACCGGACCGCAGGCTGTCGCGGTGAGCAGCAGAGTCAGCAGTGCGGTGGCCGTGATGCCGCGCCGGCGGACTGGAGCCACCTGTACGCCCCCTCGATCGCCTCAGCCGTGGTCTACGGAAAGCGCCATAGTACGAGATGTCCGATCACCCGGACGCGGCGCCTCGTCCGCCGACCGGCCGCAGGTCGCACGGCCGGCCGACACGCGCCACAGTGGACGCTGACGTGGTTTCAGGGCGAATGTCCCGCTCGGGTAGACTCCGCCGACTGTGACGCCTGCCGAGACCCGCGCCGAATCCTCGCCGGAATCCGACGCCGCCGCGGCCTCCGCGTCCGACCCCGCCGCCCGGCCCGACGGCGGCGACGCCGGTGACCGTACGTCGAACGGCGGCGCACCCGTCCCCGCCACCCGGGCCCCGGCCGAGGCCACCGGGCCGTCGGTCGCCGCTGCCGAGGTCGACGCCGCCGCCGGAACGCCGTCGAAGACCGTCGCCGGCACCTCGCCGGCGGCGGACGGCGGGGCCGGGGCGCCGGCGGCGGACGACGGGGCGGCCCCCGCCCGGCCGCGGCGCTGGGCCCGACGCCGGCAGGACCTCGTGGTCTTCGGCCTGTTCCTGCTCGCCGCGGTCTGGGTGACCAGCCAGATCTGGGTGGACCCGGCCGGCCGGGTGGCCTCGCTCTACAGCAGCGACCCGGCCCAGGTGCAGTTCTTCCTCGCCCACTCGGTACGCGTGGTGCTGCACGGCGAGTTCCCGTTCTTCACCGAGCAGTTCAACTATCCCGACGGGGTCAACCTGATGGCCAACACGGCCATCCTCGCGCTGGGCATCCCGATGGTGCCGGTGACCCTGCTCTTCGGCCCGGCCGTGACGTTCGTGGTGCTGGTCACCCTCGCCCTCGCCGGCACCGCCTCGGCCTGGTACTTCGTGCTCTCCCGGCACGTCGTGCGCAGCCCGCTGGCGGCGGCGGTCGGCGGCTGGTTCTGCGGGTTCTCGCCGGCGATGCTGTCGCACGCCAACTGGCACCCCAACATCATCTCCCAGTTCCTGCTGCCGTTCATCGTCTGGCGGGTGCTGGTCATCACCCGGTCCCGGCGGCCGTGGCGCGACGGTCTGGTGCTCGCCCTGCTGGTCACCGTCCAGGCGTTCATCAACGAGGAGATCCTGCTCTTCACGGCGTTGGCCTGCGGGGTGTTCCTGCTCGCCGTGCTCGCCCAGCGTCCGGCGCTCTGGTCGGCGGCGTGGCGGCCGCTGGCGAAGGCCCTGGCGACCTGCACCGTCGTCGCCGGGGCGCTGCTGGCGTACCCGCTCTACATCCAGTTCGCCGGGCCGATGGCGTACCACGGGCTGAGTGACGCGGTCCGCGACTACGGCAACGACATCGCCGCGTTCTTCGCCCCCGGCTCGCCGACGCTCGGCGGCAACGAGCGCGCGAACATCAACCTCGCCCCGAACTACTCCGAGGAGAACGCCTTCTTCGGCTGGAGCCTCTCCCTGATCGCCGTCGGCATCGTGGCCTGGCTGCGGCGGGAGCTGCTGGTCCGGGCGCTCGCCGTGACCGGGGTCTTCTTCGCCGTGCTCTCGCTCGGCGAGCGGGTGTCCTGGTGGGACCGCGAGCTGGTCACCGGGCCGTGGGAGTGGCTGGTCCGGCTGCCGCTGCTCGACGCGGTGGTGCCGACCCGGTTCGGCCTCATCACCGGCGTGGTGGTCGGCATCCTGCTGGCGCTGGCCGTCGAGCGCTCCCGGGCGCTGCCGGTCGAGCCGCGGACGCTGCGTACGCTCACCGTCGCCGGGCTCGTCCTCGCGCTGCTGCCGATCGCGCCGATGCCGCTGAAGGTCACCTCGCGCCCGCCGGTGCCGGACTTCATCACCGCCGACCGGTGGCGCGGCTACGTCGGGCCGGACCAGACCCTGGTGCCGATCCCGGTGCCGAACATGGGCCACACCCACGGGATGCGCTGGGCCGCGTCCACCAACCTCGACTTCAAGATCCCCGGCGGCTACTTCCTGGCCCCGCGCAACGGCAACACCGGCGACCCCGGCCGCTTCGGTGGCCGGCCCAGCGGGGTGGGGCAGTTGCTGGAGGAGGTCGCGTCGACCGGCCGTACCCCCGAACTGGACGACCGGCAGCGCCGCCGGTCGCTCGACGAGCTGCGGCACTGGCGGGCGGCCATCCTGGTGCTCCCGGTCGACCAGCACCACGCCGAGCCGCTGCGGCGCACCGTCGAGCAACTGGTCGGCCCCGGCCGCCGGGAGCTGGACGTCTGGGTGTGGGACGTCCGGGCGCTGACCGACCAGCCGGCCTGATGGCCGCCCCGGCGGCGACCGGCACCGTCGACGCGGCACCAGCCCGGCGCCCGCGCCGGCTGCCGGCCCGCGCCGCCGACGCGCTGGTCGTCGCCGGTTATCTCGCCCTGGCGGTGCTGCTGACCGTCGGCCAGTGGGGGCGGCCGGGGCGGCTGTTCCACCAGGCGGGGGACCAGATCCTCTTCGAGTGGATGCTGGCCCGCGCGGCCCGGGCCGTGACGGGCCTGGAGAACCCGCTGTACAGCTCGGCGCTGAACGCGCCGGACGGCGTGAACCTGATGGCCAACACGTCGGTGCTCGGCCTGGGTGTGCCGCTGACCCCGGTCACCCTGCTGTTCGGCTCGCAGGCGGCGTTCCTGGTGGCGGTGGTCGGCTGCCTCGCCGGCACCGCGACCGCCTGGTACGTCCTGCTGCGCCGCCGGCTGGTCGACTCCCGGGTGGCCGCGGCCGTCGGCGGCCTGTTCTGCGGCTTCGCCCCGGGCATGGTCGCGCAGGCCGGGGCGCACCTGCACATGGCCGCGCAGTTCCTGGTGCCGGCGATCCTGGCGCTGGTGTTCCACCCCGACCCGCGCCGGGCGGTGCGGCACGGGGCGCTGCTGGGGCTGCTGGTGGCGTACCAGGTCTTCCTCGGCGAGGAGGTGCTGGTCTTCCTGGTGCTGGCGGCCGGGACGTTCGCGCTCGCGTACGCGGTGGCCGAGCGGTCGGCGGCCCGCCGGTCGGCGCCCGCGCTGCTCGTGCGGCTGGGGATCGGCGTGGCGGTCTCGCTGCCGCTGCTGGCGTACCCGCTGTGGTTCCAGTTCTTCGGCCCGGGCCACTACCGGGGGATGCCCTTCCACACGTACGGCTACCAGCTCGACGCCGCGTCGTTCACCGCCTCCGCCCGGCAGACCGTGTTCGGCGACGACCACCTGCCGGGCCTGCTCGCGCCGAACCCGACCGAGGAGAACTCCTTCTTCGGGCCGGGGCTGCTGGTGCTCGCCGTGGTGGTCGTGATCTGGCTGTGGCGCCGGCCGTCGGTCCGCGCGCTGGCCGTCTGCGGGGTGCTCTTCGCGCTGCTCTCCCTCGGCGCGCAGGTGCGCCTGGACGGCGCGGCCACTGGCATCCCCGGCCCGTACCGGCTGGTCGCGGAGCTGCCGCTGCTCGACCTCGCGGTGCCGGCGCGCTTCCCGCTGGTCTGCATCCCGGTGCTGGGCATCCTGCTCGCCCTCTCCCTGGACCGCCTCCGCGCCGCCACCGGGGCCGAACCACGGCCGGGCGGGGTGCCGGTGCGGCTGCTCTGGGGCGGGGCGGTGGCCGCCGCGCTGCTGCCGCTGTTCCCCACCCCGATCCGGACCGTGCCGGCCTGGCCGGTGCCGGCCTTCGTGGCCGAGGGCGGCTGGCGCGCGTACGTCCCGCCGGGTCGGACCGTGGTGCCGGTGCCGCCGGTGACTGGCGCCGGGGTCAGCCCGGCGATGCTCTGGTCGGCCCGCACCGGGCTGGCCTTCCCGGCGCCGGGCGGCTACTTCATCGGCCCCCGCGCCGCCGACGACCCGGCCGCCCGCTGGGGCGCGCCGGATCGTCCCACGGCCGTGCTACTGCGCCGGGCGGCGGAGACCGGCGAGGTGCCGGCGGTCACCGACGCCGACCGCCGGCGCGCGGTCGAGGACCTGCGCCACTGGCGCGCCGCCGTGGTGGTCCAGGGTGGACTGCACCACGGCGACCCGGTCCGGCGTACGGTCGAGGCGCTCCTCGGCCCCGGCCGCGAGGTCGCGGGCGCCTACGTCTGGGACGTGCGCCCGCTGGTGGGGTGACGGGTCAGCCGACCAGGGGGCGGACGTCCCACAGCCAGACGTCGTCGACGCGCTGCGGCGGGCCGATCAGCGCGGTCATCAGCTCCCGGAGGACCGCCTCGCGCGGGTGCGCGCCGAGGACGACCACGGACGCCTTCCAGAAGCGCAGGTCCTCGACCGCCTGGCGGCGGTTCTCGTCGGTGAGCGGGGGCACCTCGCCGGAGTCCATCGTGGTGTAGACCAGGGTGCTGGTCGGCCGGTTCGGCGCGCCGAAGACGCCCTCGCCCAGCTCGTTCGGCCCGATGAAGTAGCCGCCGGGGATGGGGAACGCGTGCTGCGTCAGGGCGCTCCAGCGCAGTGTGGGCAGGCCGTGCACGTTGCTCGGGATCGGCACCGGCACCAGCGTCCGGCCCGCCGGCACGTACGGGCGCCAACCGCCGGCGGTGATGAAGTGCGGCGGGGGCTCGACGGGCTGCGCCGGCAGCGGGCGGGGGACGAGCGGCAGGACGGCGAGCGCGACGGCCGCGTACCCGACCGGCCGGAGCCACCGGCGGCGCGGCCCGACGCCACCGGTGGTGTCGTCGCCGACGCGGGGGGCCGGCACCGGCGGGCGGCCGTCGCGGGCCACCGCGTCCCAGGCCAGCGCGAGCAGCACGCCGACCGCCGCCCCCACCACCAGTGCCAGCCGGGTCGGCATCATCATCTCGACCAGCGGCAGGTCGTCGGGGATGTACGACCACGGGCCGTCCGTCTCGGTCTCCACCCCGTTCAGGCGCACCTTCGGGCCGATCGAGGCCACGGTGAAGACCACCACCAGCACCGCCACGATCCGGGCCGCGAGCGAGCGGCGGACCAGCAGCACCAGCGCCACCAGCGACAGCAGCACCAGCGGCCAGCCGAACCAGGTGTTCTGCTCGGTCAGCCCGATGGTCTTCTCCACCGCCTCGTCCCCGGCGACGGTGTCCCGGGCGAAGGTGACGAAGGCCGCCAGGTCCTCGCCCCAGTTGTGGAACACCCCGCCCTGCAGGCCCCGGTAGGACTGCGGGCCGTTGAACTGGAACCAGATCGGGTAGGCCGTCAGCAGCAGGGCCAACCCACCGCCCACGCCGAGCGCGGCGGCGAAGGTGCCGGCCACCGCCCGCGTCCGCGCCGGCCGCATCACGGCGTACGCGACCACGGCGACCAGGCAGGCCAGCGCGGTCAGCAGCAGCATCTCCTCGTTGATGAAGATCTGGTACGCCACCAGCAGCCCGAGCACGACGCCGTTGCGCCGCCACCGGCCGGGCTCGCCCAGCCGGAACACCCGCAGCACGATCAGCGGCAGCAGGAAGTTCGAGACGAAGTTGGGCTGACCGTTGGCGTGGTGCACGATGCCGGGCGCGAAGCCGAGGAACGCGCCGCCGACGAAGGCCGCCGCCCGGGAGCGCACCAGGTGCCGCGACAGCACCCAGTACGACGTGCCGGCCGTCGCGGCCAGCGCGGCGCCCAGGTAGAGCGCGTACATGACCTGCGGGCCGAGGAGCATGGTCAGCGGCGCCAGCGGCAGCGTCACCCCGAGCAGCGAGGTGTTCGCCATCATGTTCACCCCGTCCGGGGCGTTCTGGCGGTCGGTGAACAGCGGGTTCTCCAGGTGCCGCACCGAGTACGCGCCGTGCGAGAAGAGCCACTCGAACCAACTGTGGTCGGTGGGCAGGTGCGACGACACCCGGTTCTGCACGTCCACCCAGTAGTTCAGGCACACGAGAACGCCGAGCAGGACATAGGCTCCGATGGCCAGTACGTCGGCGCGGGCCGGCCTCCGCCGGGGCCGCCGCGACGGCTCGGCCGCGACGGGCGCGGAGACGGAGTTCAGCGAGGGGTCGATCACCGGCACAGCCACGACGCGCCATCGTACAGGCGCGGATGCGTCGCTTTTGCCGGGCCGGTGCCTCCCCGGCCGGTTTGCCGGTCCATGCGGGAGTGTGACGGGGAGGACAGCACGTGACGGTCATCGACCTCGGCGAGCGGCGGGACGTCCCGCCGCCGGTCGACCCCGGGCCTGCTCGGACGGTCCGCCGCTGGGTACCCGCCCTGGTCGCCCTGCTCTGCTCGGCCGTGCTGACCGCTGCCGCGCCCCGGGCCGCGCAGCCGCCCGGCGCCGTCATCCCGGCCCGCCCGGACGCCGACGTCGTCGTCGCGGGCGACCTGCTGCTGGTGGTCGACCGGACCGGGCCCGACGCGGCGAGCGGCCCCGGCCCGGGCCCCCGGGTGGCCGCCCATCAACTGCCCTCGGGCCGTCCACTGTGGCAGCTGCCGCTGACCGGGCCGGTGGGTCCCTTCCCCGTCGTGCGCGTCGGCGACGTGGTGGTGCTTCAGAAGCCGGAGGAGCCGGCGGGGCCGCAGGTCGTCGGGCTCGCCGCCGCCGACGGCGCGGTGCGCTGGCGCGTCGACGGGCAGTTGTACGGCGCCACGCCGGCCGGCAACCTGCTCGTGTGGGGGGTCGCCGGCACCCGGCCGGGGGTGCCGGTGCTGCGGTCGGTCGACGCCGCCACCGGTGCGGTCCGCCGGACGCTGCGGCTGTCCCCGGAGGCCCTGCACTGGTCGGCCCGGGACGGCCGGGTGACGCTGCTGACGGTGCTCGACGGCGGGCGGCTGGAACTGCGCGACCCGGACTCGGGCGACGTCCGGCGCGCGGCGGCCCTGCCCGCCACGGCCGGGCCGCCCGAGGTGCTCGGGGTCACCGACGACCTGGTCCTGGTGTCCGAAGGGCCCGGTGTGCTCTCCGCCTACGACACCGCCGCCCTGCGCCGGCGGTGGAGCGCGCCGCGCGGCCCGTCCGACCGGCCGTACGCCTTCGGGTGCGGCGTCGTCATCTGCGTCGAGGACGGCGGGCGCGGCTTGCGGCTGCTCGACCCCGCCACCGGCAGTGCCCGCTGGCGCGCCGACGACTGGCCGCTGCTGACACCCGTGGGCGATCGGCTGCTGGCGGCTGGCTATCCGCGCGGCGGTGTGGCGGAACACGTGCTGCTCGACGCGGCGACCGGTCGCCCGGTGCGGGAGCTGGGCCGCTGGCAGTTGGGCGACCTGGCGCCGTGGGAGGACCGCGCAGTCCTGCACCGTCGGCAGCGGGACGGGCGGGTCCTGGTCGGCCGGCTCGACGAGCGGGGGGACGGCATCCGGGTGCTGGCGGCCCTGCACGGCGTGGTCGGGGCGTGCGGCGCGTACGGGTCGCTCGTCGTCTGCCGCCGGGAGGGCGGCGCGTACGGAGTCTGGGAGCTGCCCGGATGACCGGCGGGGAGGGGCGGGCATGACCCTGATCGACCTCGGCGAGCTGCGCGACGAGCCGGACGGCGAGGCGCCGCTGCCCCGCCCGCCCCGCGCCGTCGGGCGGCCGCTGCGGATCGCGCTGGTGCTCGCGCTGCTCGTGGCCACCCTGGCGGGCGCCGCTCCGGCACCGGAGCGGGTCTCGGTCGTCGTGCCGGCCCGCGTCGGGTCCGAGGCGTTCCTCGACGGCGACCGGTTCTACGTGGTCGAACCGGCCGAGGGGGAGCCCGGGGGGACCGTCGAGGTGCGCGCCTACGCCCTGCCCGCCCGGACCCCCGCCGACGGCCGGGCGCCGGCTCCCCTGTGGCGCGCCCGCCTCCTCGCGCCGGGCCGGTTCTGGCAGGTGCAGACCGGGCCCGGGGTGGTGCTGTTCTCGGTCACCGGGGACCAGAGCCTCGGCCAGACGATCGCCCTCGACCCCGCCACCGGCCGGGAGCGCTGGCGACAGGCCGGCTACCACTGGGCGGACGTCGCCGGGACGCTGCTGATGCAGGACGCCGACGCCCTGAAGTCGGTGGACCCGGCCTCCGGGCGGGCGCTCTGGTCGGTGCCGACGCCGCCCGAGGGGGTGCGCTTCGGCCTCCGCGACGGGCTGGTCGAGCGGATCGTGCTGGTCACGGCCGACGGGAGGGCGGAGGTGCGCGACCCCCGCTCGGGCGACCTGCTGCACGCGGCGGACGTGCGCCTCGACGGGCAGCCCTCGTTCGGTCAGCCGACGGTCATCGACGACCTGTTGCTGGTCGCTCGGGCCGGCGTGGTGACCGCGTACGGGCTGGACGGGCTGCGACCGCGGTGGGCGGCCCGCGTGCCGCTGGTCGAGCACGTCATCGACTGCGGCGAGTTGCTCTGCGCCGCAGGGCAGACCGGGGGGTTCCGTGCCCTCGACCCGGCCACCGGCGCGCTCCGCTGGACCGCGGAGGGATGGCTGGGGGTGCTGTCCGGGCGGGACGGGCGGCTCCTGGCGCTCGCGCCGGGGGCGACCGGAGAGCGGTTCAGTGTGCTCGACGCGGCGACCGGTCGGCAGGTCGCCGACCTGGGCACGTGGCAGCTGATGCCGTGGCAGGACGGCGACCGGCTCCTCGCCGTGCGGCCGGCCGCATCCGGCGGCGGACTGGTGGTCGGCGAGCTGGACGTCGTGGCCGGCCGGTCCCGGGTGGTCGACCTGCTCAGGGACGCCTCCGGGGACTGCCGGGGCGGCACGGAGGCCGTGCTGTGCCGGCTGCGCACCGGCGAGTACGGCGTCTGGCGGTTCGAGGGCTGAGCCCGGGCACGCCGGATGGTCGTCCGGCCCGCGCCGCCGGGTCACCCGTCGGGCTGCCCCGGGTGCCGGGTCACCAGTTGGGCTGCTCCGGCGCCGGGGGCAGCGGCACGCCGGGAGGCCGGAGCACGTACGCCACCCCGCCGCTGCCGGCCTGCCAGGCGGCCTCGAACCGGTCCCGGTCGACGGTCCGGCGCACCCCGTCGTCGTCCGGGGCGTACGGGTCGTTGAGCACCGGGGCGCCGGTGTCGGTGAAGCCCACCAGCACCAACAGGTGCCCGGCGGTGTCGTAGTCCAGGCCGGGCACCTGGCCGGCGGTGAACGCGGCGGAGACGATCAGCGGGATGCCGGCCGCCACGAACGCCTCCGCCTCGGCCAGCGAGCGCAGCCGGGTGACGAAGGCGTCCACCCCGTGCAGCCCGGCGTACGCGGTGTTGAACGGCCAGTTGCCGGCCCCGGCGTAGGCGTGGTCGTAGCAGTGCCGGGCGGCGTGCACCACCACCGGGCGGGGGCCGGCCGGGGTCACCCAGGCGTACCGGTCCGGGGCGGGGGCGGCGTCCCAGAAGGCGAGCACCATCGACGTGCAGGTGGGGCTGCACCAGGAGTCCCCGCCGCCGCCCCACTGCGGGTGCGCGCCGGCGTGCAGCCGCTGCGAGTAGCGCGGCACGTCCAGCACGGTGCCCCAGGCGGCCGGCGTCGTCCGGGCGGCACCGGGTGCGGCGGCCGGGGCCGGGGCGACTCCGGCGGGCCGGGCGTCCACGCCGGGCGGGGTTGCCACGGACGGTGGACCCTCGGCCGCCGGCCGGGTCGCCGCGGCCTCCGTGCGCGGTGCGGAGGCGACGGCCCCGACGGTGCGCAGCACCGGCGTGCCGCCGGTGTCGCCGTCCGCCGGCCGGAGCAGGGTCACCCGGGCCTGCCAGCCGGTGACCGTCGCGCCCGTGACCAGCAGGGTGTCCGTGTCCACCCGGGCGTCGGCGTCGCGCTGCCCCGGGACGGAGGTCCGGCGGAACGTCTCGTCGTCGGCGGCCCAGTCGGCGAGGACGTACCAGCCGGTGGCCGGGGCGTCGTCGTGCCAGCCCCGCAGCTCCACCCGCAGCCAGCAGCCGTCCGGGGTCTGCCCGGTCCACGAGGGCACCACGTCGCGGGCGGCGAAGCCGGCCGGCACGGGCGGCGAGGTCCAGCTGCCCGCGGCGTACCGGCGGGTGCGGCCGTCGGCGTCGGTGTGGTCGAGCCGGTCGACCGGGTCGGCCAGTTCGAGCCCCCCGGGGGCGGCGCGCAGCCCGGCCAGGACGCCCCGGTCCGCGTCGTCCGGCAGACGGAAGCCCCGGTAGGCGACGTCCCGCCCGGCCGTCGGCGCCGCGTCGGTCATGCGTCTCCCCGTCCGTCACGAAGGTTGATGCCGGAAGCATCGCGTACGACGAAGGTTTTCTGCAACGGTGGTCGGCCCGGACGGCGGGTGCGGCCCGGGTTGGCGGCCCGCACTAGGTTGTCGGGTGGTCAGGGCGCGAGGAGGCCGGGATGCGGGTACTGGTGGTCGAGGACGAGCGCAACCTCGCCGACGCGATCGTGCGGGGGCTGCGCAAGCGGGGCATGGCGGTGGACGTCGCCTACGACGGTGACAGCGGCCACGAGATGGCGTTCGTCACCCGCTACGACGTGGTGGTGCTGGACCGGGACCTGCCCGGCGTGCACGGCGACCAGATCTGCGCGGACCTGGCGGCCTCCGGCGCGCTCACCCGCGTGTTGATGCTGACCGCCAGCGGCACCGTCGCCGACCGCGTCGAGGGGTTGCAGCTCGGCGCCGACGACTACCTGCCCAAGCCGTTCGCCTTCGACGAGCTGGTCGCCCGGGTGCAGGCGCTCGGCCGGCGGGCCACCCCGGCCGCGCCGCCGGTGCTGGAACTCGCCGATCTGGTGCTCGACCCGGCCCGCCGGGTCGCCACCCGGGGCGGGCAGCCGGTCGACCTGACCAACAAGGAGTTCGGCGTGCTCTGCGAGCTGCTCAAGGCGCGCGGCGCGGTGGTCTCCAGCGAGGAACTGCTGGAGCGGGTCTGGGACGCCAACACCGACCCGTTCACCACCATCGTCCGGGTCACCGTGATGACGCTGCGCAAGAAGCTGGGCGACCCCCCACTGATCGAGACGGTGGTCGGCGCCGGCTACCGCACGGCGGAGGTGGCACGGTGAGCGCGAGGAGTGAGCCGGGGTCGCGGGCCCCGCGGTCCAAACCGAAGGACCCGGCCGTGCGGAGGCGCCTGCGGCCCACCCTGCGGCTGCGGCTGACCCTGCTCAACGGCGTGCTGCTGGTCGGCGCCGGGGCGATCCTGGTGCTGCTGGCCTGGCTGCTGGTCCGCGACGCGCTGCGCCCGACCGACGAGTTGCTCCCCGGCACGACCGTGGTGCTGGCCGACGGGCGGTCGCTGGACGCCGCGCAGTGGCAGCGGCAACTGGTCGACGCCGCCAGCACGGAGCTGCTGGTCAAGGGCCTGGTGGCGCTGCTGGCGATCAGCGTCGTCGGGGTGGCCGGGGCGTACGCGGTGGCCGGGCGGGCGCTGCGCCCGCTGCACCAGGTCACCGCCACCGCCCGGCGGCTCGGCGAGACCACCCTGGACCAGCGGATCGGCTATTCCGGCGCCGACGACGAGGTGGCCGAGCTGGCGAAGACGTTCGACGCGATGCTGGACCGGATCGCCGCCGCGTTCGAGGCGCAGAAGCGCTTCGTCGCCAACGCCTCGCACGAGCTGCGCACCCCCCTCGCCGTGATGCGTACCGAGATCGACGTGACGCTCAGCGACGACGAGGCGGACGCCGCCGAGTACCGCCGGATGGCCACCGTCGTGCGGGACGCCTCCGAGCGGGCCAACGGGCTCGTCGACGCCCTGCTGGTGCTGGCCCGCAGCGAGGCCCAGGCGGGCCGCCGGCTCGGCCGCCGCACTGAGTGCGACCTCGCCGCCGGCACCGCCAACGCCCTGTCGGCCGTACGCCGGGAGGTGGAGCGGATCGGGCTGCGGGTGCAGACCTCGCTGGAGTCCGCGCCGGTGGTCGGCGACCCCGGGCTGCTGGACCGGCTGGCCGGCAACCTGATCGAGAACGCGGTGCGTTACAACCACCTGCACGGCCGGCTCTGGGTGCGTACGGGCTCGGACGGGTGCCGGTCCTGGCTGGTGGTGGGCAACACCGGCTTCGAGGTGGACCAGGCCGACGTGCCGGGCCTGTTCGAGCCGTTCCGGCGCGGCGGCCGGGAGCGCACCGGCGCGCGCGGCTCGGGCCTCGGGCTCTCCATCGTCCGGGCGGTCTGCGACGCGCACGGCGGCACGGTCCGGGTGATCGCCCAGCCCGGCGGCGGGCTGGAGGTCACGGTGACCCTGCCGGCGGCGGAGGCCGCCCCGGCGGTGACCGCCGAGGAACCGGCCGCCGGGCGGTGACGCGGCACCGGGGGTTGCGGGGCGGGCCGGCCCGATGAAAGGATCATGCCGTCAGCCCGACATCCGGAGGGGGGTGCGTCGAATGTTCACCATCATGATCTCCGCGCCCCGTCTCGCCGGCTGACCCTCACGCATCCGGGGCGCCTCCATCCCCAGCGGAGGAACCCGTGTATCCACGGATCCACAACATCAGTTTCGATTGTCACGACACCTACGCCCTGTCCGGCTTCTGGTCGGCGGTGCTCGGCTACGCCCGGCACGCCGACGACGCACCGGGCGACCCGGAGGCGGTCCTGCTGCCGCCGGGTGGCGACACCACCCCGAGCGTGTTCTTCCAGCAGGTGCCCGAGGCCAAGACGGTCAAGAACCGGGTGCACGTCTGCCTGCAACCGGCCGGTCGGACCCGCGACCAGGAGGTCGAGCGGGTGCTCGGGCTCGGCGCGGTCCTGGTGGACGACCAGCGACGTGCCGACGGCACGGGCTGGGTGGTGCTCGCCGACCCGGAGGGCAACGAGTTCTGCGTCCTGCGCGGCGCGGCGGAGCGGGCGGGTGCGTCGACAGAGGAGGAACACCAGTGAGCGCGACCATCCACAACATCGGCATCGACTGCCGCGACACGTACGCCCTGGCCGGCTTCTGGGCGCAGGTCTTCGACTGCCCCCGGCAGCCGGACGACTTCCCCGGTGACCCGGAGGCCATGCTGCTGCCCCCGGGGGGCCCGGAGGTGCTCTTCCTGGCCGTGCCCGAGGGCAAGGAGGTGAAGAACCGCCTGCACCTCGACCTGGAGCCGGCGGACCGGACCCGGGACGAGGAGGTGGCGCGGCTGCTGGGCATCGGCGCCACCCACGTCTCCGACAACATCCGCCCGGACGGTTCGGGCTGGGTGGTGCTCGCCGACCCCGAGGGCAACGAGTTCTGCGTGCTGCGCAGCGCCGCCGAGCGGGCGGCCGCGGCGGGCTGACGCGGCAAGCTGGCACGGAGGGGCCCGTCACCGGTGGTGACGGGCCCCTCCGTGCCAGGCGGTCAGTACTTCTGCTCGATCTGGCCGCGGATCTCGACGAACTCCGCCGCCGCGGCGGCCGAGGACGAGAAGAACATCACGATGATCCCGACGCTGCCGTGGTCGGCCCACGCGCAGACGCCCAGCGGCACGTCGGCGGACTCGCCGTCGCCGCACCTGGCCTCGCCGCCGTTCGGGCCCGGGGCGATGCTGGTCAGCCTCTTGACCTTCAACTCGCTGGAGATCCCCTTGACCGCGTCGTCGAGTTCACGCTCGGGGTTGAGCACGAAGGTGGAGGCGGCGACCACCATGACCATGTCGCGCTCGTCGGCGCTGCCGTAGAAGGCGCCGGCCACGCCCGTCGCCTGCGGCACCGAGGTCTTCAGTTCCCGCACCATGTCGTCGGCCAGCTTCTTCAGCGTCGGCTCGGTGCTCTGCGGGCGGCCCGCGAGGGTCTCCGGCGTGACGACCCGGATCCGGGGGGTGGAACTGGTCTCCGGGGACGGGGCGGCCTCCGACGACGGCGGGGCGCTCGGCGTGGCGCTCGACGCCGGGGTCGCCGTCGGCGTCGGGTTCACGACCGGGGTGTCGTTGTCGGAGAGGGCGACGTAGCCCACGGCACCCCCGCCGAGGCAGAGCACCAGCAGCCCGACGATGCCCAGGGTCAGGACCAGGTTGAGGTGCGACCGTGCGGGCCCGCCACCCGGCTGGGGCGCGCCGGCGTACTGCGGCGGGTAGCCGGCGTGCGGGGCGGGTGGGAAGCCCTCCTGCGGCGTGACGGGATATCCGCCGTACGGCTGGGTGGGGTACGGGGCCGCGGGGGAGCCGGAGGCCGGCGCGGCGGACCAGCCGCCGTGGTACGGCGGCTGCCCGCCCGCCGGCGGCCAGCCCTCCGCTGGCGGCACGGGATAGCTGTCCGGCTGCGGCGGGTGGAAGTCGTAGTGGGTGTCGTGCTCATGCTGCCCGGACCAGGGATCGACCGGCGGTGAGGACATGGATCAGCTCCAGGCGACGTTGCGAACGCGTGATGGTAGCCAGCCACAACTGCGTCCCGCTATCCGCTTCCCGGCCGGGCGGGCCGCAACGACGATCGCGGTGGCCGCCACCATCCAAGCTGGACGGGGCAACCACCGCGAACGCGGGGGAGCGGGGTGGACTCAGGCGGGCAGGCTGGCGACTCCGCGCGGCAGGAACCGCTGGCCCGTCACCTGCTCCGAGGTGCCCGTCCGGTCCAGGTACGGCGTGACGCCGCCCAGGTGGAACGGCCAGCCGGCGCCGAGGATCATGCACAGGTCGATGTCCTGCGCCTCGGCGACGACGCCCTCGTCGAGCATGAGCCGGATCTCCTGGGCCAGCGCGTCGAGCGCGTTCTGGCGCACCTGCTCGGCGGTGAGCGGCTGGTCGCCGACCACCAGCAGCTTCGCCACCTCGTCGTTGACCTGGTCGTCGACGACGATCGGCTGACCGGAGTCGGCGATCCGCTTGAGGTTCTCGCTGACCCCGAACCGGTCCGGGAACGCGGCGTGCAGGGTGCCGCCCACGTGGTACGCGACAGCGGGCCCGACGAGCTGGAGCAGGGCGAGCGGGCGCATCGGCAGGCCCAGCGGGTCCAGCGCGCTGTTCGCCACGTCCAGCGGGGTGCCGGCGTCGACGGCCGCGAAGACGGTGCCCAGGAAGCGGGTGAGCAGCCGGTTGACCACGAACGCCGGCGCGTCCTTCACCAGCACCGAGGACTTCTTGAGCTGCTTGCCGACGGCGAAGGCGGTGGCGAGGGTGGCGTCGTCCGTCCGCTCGCCCCGGACGATCTCCAGCAGCGGCATCATGGCGACCGGGTTGAAGAAGTGGAAGCCGACCACCCGCTCCGGGTGCTCCAGCTCGGCCGCCATCGCGGTGACCGACAACGACGAGGTGTTCGTCGCCAGCACGGCCTCCGGCTTGACGATCTTCTCCAGCTCGGCCCAGACCTGCTTCTTGACGTTCAGGTCCTCGAACACGGCCTCGATGACGAAGTCGGCGTCCGCGAAGACGCCCTTGTCGACCGAGCCGCTGACCAGGCCGTACAGCTTGGCGGCGGTGCCCTTGTCCATCCGGCCCTTGCTCACGGCCTTCTCGATCTGGGTGTGCACGTAGCCGACGCCCTTGTCGACCCGGGCCTGGTCCAGGTCGGTCAGCACGACCGGCACCTGGAGGCGGCGGGCGAAGAGCAGGGCGAGCTGGCTGGCCATCAGGCCGGCGCCGACGATGCCCACCTTGGTGACCGGCCGGGCCAGGCCCTTGTCCGGCGCGCCGGCCGGCCGCTTGGCCCGCCGCTGCACCAGGTCGAAGGCGTACAGGCCGCTGCGCAGCTCCTCCGAGAAGACGAGGTCCGCCAGGGCCTCGTCCTCGGCGGCGGTGCCGGTCGCGAAGTCGGCGTCCTTCGCCGTCTCCAGCAGGTCCAGCGCCTTGTACGCGGCCGGGACCGCGCCGTGCAGCCGCTGGTCCAGGGTCGACCGGGCGAAGTAGAGCACGCCCGCCCACATGTCCTTGTCGACCTCGGGGCGGGTCACGGTGACCTCGCCGCGGACCACGCCGGCGGCCCACTCCAGGGACCGCTCCAGGAAGTCCGCCGGCTCCAGCAGCACGTCCGCGATGCCCATCTCGGCGGCCTGCTTCGGCTTGAGCATCCTGTTCTGCATCAGCGGGTTCTGGATGACCACCTGGGTCGCCGCCGGGATGCCGATCAGGTTCGGCAGCAACTGGGTGCCGCCCCAGCCGGGGACCAGGCCGAGGGAGACCTCGGGCAGGGCCAGCGCCGCGGCGCCGCCGGAGAGCGTCCGGTAGTGGCAGTGCAGGGCCAGCTCCAGGCCGCCGCCCATCGCCGCGCCGTTGACGAAGGCGAAGGTCGGGATCTCGCTGTCCCGGAGCCGGGCGAAGACCCGGTGGCCGAGCCGGCCGATCTCCAGGGCCTGCTCGCGGTCGGCGAGCTGCGGGAGGCTGGTGAGGTCCGCGCCCACGCAGAAGACGTACGGCTTGCCGGTGACCGCGATGAACGCCGGGTTCGCCGCCACGGCGGCGGTGATCGCCTCGTCCAGGCTGGTCAGGCCGCCCGGGCCGAAGCTGTTCGGCTTGGTGTGGTCGAAGCCGTTGTCCAGGGTGATCAGGGCGGCCGGCCGGTCCAGCCCCGGTACGTTCACCGAGCGCAGCAGCGCCTTGGTGACAACCTCGTTCGGTGCGGCGAGGCTCACTTGTCTCCACCCTCCCAGTGCGGGTTCTCCCAGATCACGGTGCCGCCCATGCCGATGCCGATGCACATGGCGGTGAGGCCGTAGCGGACCTCCGGGTGCTCGGCGAACTGCCGGGCGAGCTGCGTCATCAGCCGCACGCCCGAGGAGGCGAGCGGGTGACCGATGGCGATCGCGCCGCCCCACGGGTTGACCCGGGGGTCGTCGTCGGCGATGCCGAAGTGGTCGAGGAAGGCGAGCACCTGCACGGCGAACGCCTCGTTCAGCTCGAACAGGCCGATGTCGTCGATGGTCAGGCCGGCGAGGCGCAGCGCCTTCTCGGTCGACGGGATCGGGCCGACGCCCATCACCTCGGGCTCGACGCCGACGAAGCCGAACGAGACCAGCCGCATGGCGACCGGCAGGCCCAGCTCGCGGGCGACGTCCTCGGAGGCGAGCAGGCTGGCGGTGGCGCCGTCGTTCAGGCCGGCCGCGTTGCCCGCGGTGACCTTGCCGTGCGGGCGGAACGGGGTCTTCAGGGTGGCGAGCTTCTCCAGCGAGGTGTCCCGGGGCGCCTCGTCCACCGTGGCCAGGCCCCAGCCGCCGTCGGCGTCGCGGATCGCCATCGGCACCAGGTCGTCCTGGAGCTTGCCGTTGGCGTACGCCTTCGCGGTCTTCTGTTGCGAGGCGAGCGCGAAGGCGTCGGTGCGCTCCTTGGTGACGTGCGGGACGCGGTCGTGCAGGTTCTCCGCGGTCGCACCCATGACCAGCGCGGACGGGTCGACCAGCTTCTCGGCGACGATCCGCGGGTTGGGGTCGACGCCCTCGCCCATCGGGTGGCGGCCCATGTGCTCGACGCCCCCGGCGATGGCGACGTCGTACGCGCCCATGGCGATGCCGCTGGCGACGGTGGTCACCGCGGTCATCGCGCCGGCACACATCCGGTCGATCGCGAAACCGGGGACGGTCTTGGGCAGGCCGGCCAGCAGGGCGGCCGTCCGGCCGATGGTCAGGCCCTGGTCGCCGATCTGGGTGGTGGCGGCGATGGCGACCTCCTCGACCCGCTCCGGCGGCAGCTGCGGGTTGCGGCGCAGCAGTTCGCGGATGCAGCGGATCACCAGGTCGTCGGCGCGGGTGTTGGCGTACATGCCACCCGCCTTGCCGAAGGGGGTGCGGACGCCGTCGACGAAGACGACATCCCGGACTTCACGGGGCACTGGAGCCTCCTTTTCGACCATGATTCGGCCTCCGCGCCGACAGGCGGCACGACGGACCGAATGAAGGTCGCCGGCACGGGCGTGTTCCTCCGGATGCTACTCGCCAGTAACCACCGTCGGCACCCACTCCCATGTGGCCAACCCCACACCCACCCCACCTCCGCCCCCCTGGCCCCGTCCCCACCCGGTGCGCGCGTTGTTGTCGCCCCGACCGGGGCGACAACAACCTCATGATCAACGGCGAGGTGGCGGGGGAGGGAGGGGCGGGGGTCAGGGGGATGGGGGTGGGTCGGTGAGGGCCTCGGTGAGGTCGGGGAGGAGGAGGGCGATCTGCCACTCGCGGGCGTTGAAGCCGCGCAGCGTCTCTGTCACGGTCTCCTCGGTGATCTCCTCCGGGGGGACCCAGGCCAGGCGGCGGATCGTGTCGGGGGTGATCAGGTTCTCCGGGGGCAGGCGGTGCGCCCCGGCGATCCGGACCACCACCTCCCGGCACCGGGCCAGCCGGGCTGCCGCCACCGGGTCCCGCTCGGCCCAGCGGTGCGGCGGCGGGGGACCCTCGACCGTCGGGGCGACCGGCAGCGCGTCCTCCGGCAGTTGCCGGGCGTCGTCCAGCGCCGCCAGCCAGGTGCGGGCCAGCCGCCGCACCGAGCGGCCGCCGAATCCGGGCAGGGTGAGCAGCGTCTTCTCGTCCTTCGGGTCCAGCTCGGCCGCCGCGACGATGGCCGAGTCCGGCAGCACCCGCCCCGGGGCGGCGTCCCGTCGGGCCGCGATCTGGTCCCGGGCGTACCAGAGGGAGCGCACGCGCGCCTGCGCGCGCGCCCCGCGCACCCGGTGGATGCCGGAGGTGCGGCGCCACGGCTCGGCGCGGACCCGGGGCGGCCGGGCGCCGGTGCGCACCAGCGCGGCGAACTCCTCCGCCGCCCAGGCGGACTTGCCCTGCCGGGTCAGCTCCTCGTCGAGCGCGTCGCGCAGGTCGACCAGCATCTCCACGTCCAGCGCCGCGTAGGTGAGCCAGGACTCCGGGAGTGGGCGACTCGACCAGTCGGCGGCCGAGTGGTGCTTCTCCAGGCTGTAGCCGAGTAGCTGCTCGGTCAGCGCGGCCAGGCCGACCCGCTCGAACCCGGCCAGCCGGGCGGCCAGTTCGGTGTCGAAGAGCCGGCGCGGGCGCAGCCCCACCTCGGCCAGGCAGGGCAGATCCTGGCTGGCCGCGTGGAGCACCCACTCGGCCTCGCCGATCACCTCGTCGAGGGCGGTCAGGTCGGGCAGCGGCAGCGGGTCGATCAACGCCGTGCCGGAGCCGGCCCGGCGCAGCTGCACCAGGTATGCCCGCTGGCTGTAGCGGTAGCCCGAGGCCCGCTCGGCGTCCAGGGCGACCGGGCCGGTGCCGGCGGCGAAGCGGGCCACGACCTCGGCGAGCTCGTCCGGCGTGGCCGCCGGCTGGGGTGTGCCCTCGCGCGGGGCGGTCAGCGGAACGGGCCCGTCGGCGTGCGGTTCGGTCCCCGCGTCCTCCGGCTCCGGCCGGGCCGACGGCGGGTGGTGCGCTTCGTTTCCCGTGCGGCTTTCGGCGGCCCGACGGCGCAGGGGTGGTTCGTCGGTCACCTGACAACCCTAGTGCGCGACGCGATCCGGCGGGTGCAGCCGGTCCGGTGCGTGTCGATCGGACGGTCGGCCGGGTCCTTACCCCAGCCGGACATCGGGGAAGACAAACCCCTTTCGCGCAGGTACGGTCCATCGAGCCGTTTGCGCCGGTACGGCATCATCAGGCCCCGGGACACCGCGGGGCGGCTACGGGGAGGGCAAGGCGATCATGACTGCTGGCTACGGGTCGGCGGACACGGGTCCGGCGGGGCCGGGCGACGGGAGCTACCGGCCGGGGCCGCTGCCGCCCCGGATCGAGCCGCCCGCGCCGGCGTACCCGCCGAACGTCCCGGGGCAGGCCCCCGCCGCGCCGCCGCGGACGACCTGGTCACCGCCGCAGCAACAGGGCCAGTGGGGCGCCGCCCCGGTCGCCCCCGCCGGCTGGGGGCAGGGTGGCGCGCCGTCCGCCGCCCCGACAGCCCCCGGCGGCCCGACGTCCGCCGGAGTCGCCCCGGGCGCCGGCTGGCCTCCCGCCGCCGGGCAGGCGTCCCCGGGCGCCCCCGGGCAGCCGCCCGTGCCCGGCCAGCCGCCGGCCGCCGGGCCGGCCCAGCCGTACCCCGCCGGCCCCGTCCAGGCGGGCGCCGCGCCGGCCTCCCGGGGCCGCTGGCTGACCGTCACCGCGCTCGTGCTCGCCGGCCTGCTGGCCGTGGTGACGGGCGTGCAGGCGTACCAGATCCACCGGCTCTCGGACCGGCTCGGCGACACCGACCGCCGGCTGGACGCGGCGCAGGCGGGCGACGGGACCCGGCTCGACGGGCTGGAGAGCCGGGCCGAGGCGCTGGAGAAGCAGGCGGGCGCCGCGTTCAACCCGGAGGCCGTCGCCAGCGCGGTGCTGCCCAGCGTGTTCCGGGTCCGGGCCGGCAACTCCACCGGCACGGCGTTCGCCATCGGCAAGCCGGCCGCCGGCGGGGGCACCAACCTGTTCACGAACTACCACGTGGTGGAGTCGGTCTGGGAGGCCGGCGAGCGGGAGGTCTTCCTGGAGCGCACCGACCAGCGTTTCCCGGCGACCATCGTCAGGGTCGACGAGGCGAACGACGTCGCCCACCTGCGGACCACCGGCAAGTTCACCGGCCTGGTCGCCGCGCCGGCCGCCGTGAAGTCCGGGCAGCAGATCGTCGTCGTCGGCGCGCCGCTCGGCCTGGAGGACAGCGTCACCACCGGCGTGGTGAGCGCCTTCCGCGAGGCGGGCGGCGGCCAGGGTCCCGTCATCCAGTTCGACGCCCCGATCAACCCCGGCAACTCCGGCGGCCCGGTGATCAACGGCAGCAAGCAGGTGGTCGGCATCGCCACCGCCAAGGCCCGCGACGCCGAGGGGATCGGCCTCGCCGTGCCGATCAAGGTCGCCTGCGACGGTTTCAAGATCTGCTGACCCGGTCAGCACCCGATCCGTACCCACCCGGTCCGGCGACCATGCCACCCGGACCAGCTCACGTGGAGGAAGAACGACATGTCCCAGCCACCGACCGGGCCGGGCGGCTACCCGCCGTACCCGCCGCAGCCGCCGGCCGCGCCCGGTCAGCCGCCGTCGGGCGGCGCCCCGCACGGCACCACCTACGGCACCACCTACGGCACTCCCCGCCAGCACACCCCCGAGCCGGCCGTACCGCAGCAGTACGGCGCCCAGCCCGCCGGGTCCGCCGGCTACCCGCAGTCCGTGCCGCCCGCCGGGTCCGCCGGTTATCCGCAGTCCGCGCCGCCCGCCGGCTCCGCCGGTTATCCGCAGTCCGCGCCGCCGGCCGGGTCCGGCTACGCCCCGGCCGGCACGCCGGCCGCCGCGCCCCAGGCCGGCCAGGTCTCCGTACCGCCCGCCTTCGGGCAGCCGATGTCCGTGCCCCCGGCGTCCGGGCCGGCGTACGGGCAGCCGATGTCCGTCCCGCCCGGCTCCGCCCCGCCCTTCGGCGCCCCCGCGCCGGGTGCCGGCAAGAGCCGCAAGGTGCTGGTCCTGGCCGTGGTGGCCGGGCTGCTCTTCGTCCTCGGCGGGGTGATGACCGGCCTGTTCGTCAGCACGAGCAGCGAGCTGGACCGCACCGAGAAGAAGATGGCCAGCGAGGTCAGCCAGCGCGACGGCACCATCGCGGCCAACGGCAAGGAGATCGAGAAGCTCAAGGTCGACCTCCAGACGGTGAAGGACAAGCTCGGCGACACCGAGCAGGACCTCACCGGCACCCGCAACGACCGGGACGAGCAGGCCCGGCAGAAGAAGGTCATCGCCAACTGCCTCGACAAGCTCACCACCGCGCTCGGCGCGGCGGCGGCCGGCAACAAGGCGGCCTACGACAAGGCCGTCCAGGGCATGGACAAGGTCTGCAACGAGGCCGAGAAGTATCTGTGAGGTGACCCGTCGCGGGGTCAGGCCGCGCCGGCGGGGCGACGCTCCGGCAGCGCGGTCACCCCGGGCGGGGGCAGCCCGGCGGTCGAGGCCAGCAGCGCACACCAGGCGAGCAGATGCGGGGCGAGGTCGTCGTCGACCGGTGTCCAGGAGGCGCGGATCTCGATGTCGCCGGCCGCGGGCGGCCCGGCCAGGTCGCCGAACCGGGTCGACATGGTCTGGGTGATCGTGCCGCCGATCGCGGTGTGACCGGCGTCCTGCGCGTCCAGGGCGTCGGTCAGCCACGTCCAGCCCACTCCGGGCAGCAGCGGGTCGGCGGCCAGGTCGACCTCCAGCTCCGCCGTCACGTAGGTGACCAGCCGCAGGTCGCCCCGCCACGCCTCGTGCCCGGCCGGGTCGTGCAGCAGGATCAGTCGCCCGGAGGCCACCTCGTCGTCGTCGCGCACGACGGTGGCGGAGAGCGCGAAGGCGTACGGGGCGAGGCGCTGCGGCGCGCCGATCTCCTCCAGCACGATCTCCGACCGGGGTGCCGCGGACCGCAGCCCGGCGACCGCGCGGGCGAAGGTCTCCGGGAGCGCGATCGGGGGGGCCATGCCGGCAGCCTATGCCCGGCGACCCGCCGCCGCCGGAAACGGCACGCCGGGAGCCGGCCCTCCCGCGGCCCGCGTGCGACGGCCCGGCGGCCGGGGAAGCCCCGCCGGAGGCGCCTTCGTCCCGGCGGGCTGACGGGGGTCACAAAAGGCGGCGCTGCCCGCTGCCGCGCGCATGCCGCGTGGCACGATGGCCGCGATGACCACCACCACGACGGGCGACGACGCCCGAGACGAAGACCTCCGCTCCGGCGGACCGGCCGGCTCGCCCTTCGTCCGGGCCTGCCGGCGTCGGCCCGTCCCGCACACCCCGGTCTGGTTCATGCGGCAGGCCGGCCGGTCGCTGCCGGAGTACCGCGAGATCCGGGCCAACGTGGCGATGCTGGAGTCCTGCCGCCGCCCCGAGCTGGTTACCGAGATCACCCTCCAGCCGGTACGCCGGCACGGGGTGGACGCCGCGATCCTGTTCAGCGACATCGTCGTGCCGGTCGCCGCCGCCGGGGTGGACCTGGACATCGTGCCCGGCACCGGCCCCGTGGTGGCCGAGCCGGTGCGCACCCTGCCCGACGTGGAACGGATCCGGCCGATCACCCGCGACGACGTCTCCTACGTGGACGAGGCGGTCCGGCTGCTCGTCGCCGAGCTGGGCGACACCCCGCTGATCGGCTTCGCCGGCGCGCCGTTCACCCTGGCCAGCTACCTGGTCGAGGGCGGCCCGTCGCGCACCCACGCGAAGACCAAGGCCCTCATGTACGGCCAGCCGGAGCTGTGGCACGCGCTCTGCCGCCGGCTGGCCGAGGTGACGCTGGAGTTCCTGCGGGTCCAGGTGGCCGCCGGGGTCTCCGCGGTGCAGCTCTTCGACTCGTGGGCCGGCGCGCTGTCCGAGGCCGACTACCGCCGCTTCGTGCTGCCGCACTCCGCCGCGGTGCTCGCGGAGCTGGCCGACGCGGGCGTGCCCCGGATCCACTTCGGGGTGGGCACCGGCGAGCTGCTCGGCGCGATGGGCGAGGCCGGCGCCGACGTGGTCGGCGTCGACTGGCGTACGCCGCTGGACGTGGCGACCCGCCGGATCGGCCCGGACAAGGCCGTGCAGGGCAACCTCGACCCGTGCGTGCTGCTCGCGCCGTGGCCGGTCGTCGAGGGCGAGGTGCGCCGGATCCTGGAGCAGGGCCGGGCCGCGCCCGGGCACGTGTTCAACCTGGGGCACGGCGTGCTGCCGGAGACCGACCCCGACGTGCTGACCCGGGTGGTGGCCCTGGTGCACGAGCTGTCCGCCGAGCCGGCGGGCAGGGGCTGAGCGGCATGCGGGCGCCGTGGCGGGTGGCGGTGGTCGGCGGCGGGATCGCCGGGCTGGCCGCCGCGGTCCGGTTGCGCGACCGCGCCCCCGCCGACACCGAGATCACCGTGTACGAGCAGTCCGGCGCGCTCGGCGGCAAGCTGCGCACCGGCGAGCTGGCTGGCTCGGCGGTGGAGTTCGGGGCGGAGTCGTTCCTGATGCGCGACCCGGCCGGGGGCGAGTCCGCCGCCGTGGCCCTGGTCCGCCGGCTCGGCCTGGGCGAACGCATCGTGCACCCCACCGTCGGGCAGGCCGCGCTGGTGGTCGACGGCGCGCTGCGCCCGATCCCGGGCGGCACGCTGGTGGGCGTACCGGGGGATCTGGAGCGGGTGACCACGGTCGCGCGCCCGGCGGCGGACGCCGACACCGACGCCGGCCGGCCGCTGCTCGGCGCGGACGACGACGTCTCGGTCGGCGCGCTGGTCCGGGCCCGGTTCGGCGACGAGGTGGTCGACCGGCTGGTCGACCCGATGCTCGGCGGCGTCTACGCGGGCCGGGCCGACGACCTGTCCCTGGCGACCACCATGCCGGCGCTGGCCCGGGCCGCCCGGGTGGAGCACACTCTGGTGGGGGCGGTGCGCGCCGCGCAGGCCGCCGCTCCCCGGTCGCCGGGTACGCCGGTCTTCGGCACCCTGGCCGGTGGGCTCAGCACGCTGGTCCAGGCCGCGGCGGCGGCGAGCGGGGCGACGATCCGGCGGGACGCGGCCGTGCGCGAGCTGACCCCGACCGGGGCCGGGTGGCGGCTGACCGTCGGCCCGACCCGCGCCCCGGAGCTGGTCGACGTCGACGCCGTGGTGCTGGCCGTGCCGGCCCGGCCGGCGGCGCGGCTGCTCGGCGGTCCGGCGCCGGCGGCGGCCGAGCGCGTCGGCGAACTGGACTACGCCAGCGTCGCGCTGGTCACCCTCGCGCTGCCCGCGCCGGAGCTGCCCGAGCTGTCCGGCTTCCTGGTGCCCGGCACCGAGGGGCTGCTGATCAAGGCGTCGACCTTCTTCACCACGAAGTGGGGGCACCTGCGCCGGGCGGACGGGCTGGCGCTGGTCCGCGCCTCCGTCGGCCGGTACGGCGAGGAGCGGCAGGTGCAGCGCACCGACGAGGACCTGGTCGCCACCGTGCACCGGGAACTGTCGGCGGTGCTCGGTGTGCCGCTGCCCACCCCGGTCGCCGGGCACGTGCAGCGCTGGGGCGGGTCGCTGCCGCAGTACACCCCGGGTCACGCCGACCGGGTGGCCGCCGCGCGGGCGGTCCTGCGGGCGCACCACCCGACGCTCGTCCTGGCCGGCGCCGGGTACGACGGCGTCGGCATCCCGGTCTGCGTCCGCTCCGGCGAGACGGCGGCCGAAGAGATCATCACAGCACTGGGAGGATCGGGGACATGACCGAGCAGACCAACGCGGCCCGGCTGCGGGAGCTCAACGCCAGCATCCGCTACACCATGTGGTCGGTGTACCGGGCCAGCAGCCCACTTCCGTCGCTGCGTGAGAACGTCACCGGCGAGGTCGAGACCCTCTTCGAGGAACTGGCCGGCAAGGACGTGGTCGTCCGCGGCACGTACGACGTCTCGGGCCTGCGCGCCGACGCGGACCTGCTGATCTGGTGGCACGCCGCCTCCAGCGACGACCTCCAGGACGCGTACCTGCGGTTCCGTCGCACCACCCTGGGGCGGGCGCTCACCCCGGTCTGGTCCCAGATGGCGCTGCACCGGCCGGCGGAGTTCAACAAGAGCCACATCCCGGCGTTCCTGGCCGGCGAGGAGGCGCGCCCGTACCTGTGTGTCTACCCGTTCGTCCGCTCCTACGAGTGGTACCTGCTGCCGGACGCCGAGCGGCGCGAGCTGCTCGCGGAGCACGGCAAGATGGCCCGCGGCTACCCCGACGTGCGGGCCAACACGGTCGCCTCGTTCGCGCTCGGCGACTACGAGTGGATGCTGGCGTTCGAGGCCGACGAGCTGCACCGGATCGTCGACCTGATGCGCGACCTGCGGGGCTCCGGCGCCCGCCGGCACGTCCGGGAGGAGATCCCGTTCTACACCGGCCGCCGCCGCTCGGTCGCCGACATCGTCAACGGCCTCGTCTGACGTAGGCCCGAGACCGGCCCGCACCGCGCTGTCGAGCTGCCCCGTCCGGTGGGGCGGCGGCCCTTCCGGCGCTGGTCTCACCGGTGGGGCAGCTCGACAGCGCCCGGAGGAGGGCTGGCCCGCCGGGCGGCCCGGCGCTCCGCTCTGCCCGGAGGCAGTCATGTCTGTTGGCGTTGGGCGATGCCTTCCCGGCGCATCGGGGTGTGCGGGATGCCGTCCTCGACGTAGTCGGGGCCGCTGACGGCGAAGCCGTGCCGGGCGTAGAAGTCGACCAGGTGGGACTGGGCCTCCAGCACGCACGGGCGGTCGCCGACCACCTCCAGCGCCGCCGCCATCAGCCGACCGGCGTGCCCGCCGCCGCGTGCCCGCGGCGTGACCACCACCCGCCCGATCCGCGCCACGCCGCCCGGGTCGGCGAGGATCCGCAGGTACGCCGTCGGCGCGCCGCCGTCGTCGAGCCACAGGTGCCGGGTGCCGGGCTCGACGTCCCGCCCGTCGAGTTCCGGGTACGGGCACGCCTGCTCGACCACGAACACGTCGATCCGGAGCCGGAGCAGGTCGTGGAAGGTGCGGGCGTCCAGGTCGGCGAACGAGGCGACCCGGACCGGAAGGTTCTGCGGCGGCATGCGGCGATGGTAGATCGACTCAGGGGCTGCGCGTGTCGCCGAGTGACTCCAGCAGGGTCCGCAGGGTGTCCGCGAGGGTGTCGCGCTGCGCCGGGGTGAGCGCGGCGAGCAGCCGGTTCTCGGTGGCGACGTGGTCGGGCAGGACCCGGTCGATGAGCGCCAGTCCCTCGTCGGTGAGGCCGACCTGCACCGCGCGGCCGTCGGTGTCGCTGCGGGTGCGGGTCACCAGGTTGCGTGCCTCGAGCCGGTCGAGTCGCTGGGTGACGGCGCCGGAGGTGACCATCGACGAGTGCATCAGCTGGGTCGGGGTCAGCCGGTGGGGCGGGTCGCTGCGGCGCAGCGTGGCGAGCACGTCGAAGGACGCGGAGTCGAGGCCGTGCGCGCTGAACGTGCGGTGCAGTTCCGCCCCGGTGAGCCGGTAGAGCCGGGACAGGCGACCGAACACCCCCATCGGGGAGGCGTCCAGATCCGGTCGTTGGGCGGCCCATTGCTCCAGCACCCGGTCGACGTGATCGGCCATCCGATCACCCTAGCAGCGGTGCCTTAGTGGTGAGGTAGTTCACGGCGGACACCTCGGGACTTACCTTAGCGCTGAGCTAAATTATCTCAGTGCTAAAGAACCGAACGCTCGTCCTCGGCGTGACCGCGCTGGCCCCGGCGATCTGGGGCACCACCTATCTCGTCACCACCGAGCTGCTGCCCCCGCAGCGCCCGCTGCTGGCCGCGGTGGTGCGTGCCCTTCCCGCCGGCCTCCTCCTGGTCGCGGTCACCCGGCAACTGCCCAGGGGCGCGTGGTGGTGGCGGGCGGCGGTGCTCGGCGCCCTGAACATCGGCTTCTTCTTCGCGCTGTTGTTCGTCGCCGCGTACCGGCTTCCGGGCGGGGTCGCCGCGACCGTCGGCGCGGTGCAGCCGCTCCTGGTCGCCGCGCTCTCCGCCGGCGTGCTCGGCGACCGGCTGACCCCGCGTACCGTCCTCGCCGGCGCGGCGGGGGTGGCCGGGGTCGGGCTGCTGGTGCTGCGGGCGGACGCCCGCCTCGACGGCGTCGGCGTCGCCGCCGCGCTCGGCGGCGCGGTGGTGATGGCCGGCGGCGTGGTGCTCAGCAAGCGGTGGTCGTCGCCCGCGCCGCTGCTGGCCACCACGGGTTGGCAGCTCGCCGCCGGCGGCCTGCTGCTCCTTCCGGTCGCCGTGCTGGTCGAGGGTCCCCCGCCGGCGGTGCTGACAGCCGGGAACCTGATCGGGTACGGCTACCTCACGCTCGTCGGCTCCGCCCTCGCGTACGCCCTCTGGTTCCGTGGCATCCGCGCCCTCACACCCACCACCGTCACCTTCCTCGGCCTGCTCAGCCCGCTGGTGGCGACGGCGTTGGGCTGGCTCGTGCTCGCCCAGGAACTCACCCCGGCGCAGCTGTCGGGCGGGCTGGTCGTCCTCGCCGCCATCGTCGTGCAGTCCCGGGCGTCCCGCCCGGCCCGATCGCCGCGCCGCATCACCCCGTCGACGGCGGCCCCCCGGTGAACCCGCGTCAGGCGGGGCGGGCGCCCACCGCGTCGCGGATCTCGGCGCCCTGGGCGCCCTCCTCCGACCGGGCGCAGTGCGCGCAGCAGAAGAACCGGCCGGACACCTCTACCCCGTGCCCGACGATCTTGATCTGGCAGTGCTCGCAGATCGGTGCCATCTTGTGCACGGCGCACTCGAAGCAGTCGAAGGTGTGCACGTCGCCGCTGACGGTTCGCACCTCGAACGCCATCCAGTAGTCGTTTCCGCAGACCTCGCAGGTTGCCACGACATAACCCCCCGAAACAGGACACGTTTTCCCAAGCCTGCGGTACGCGCGCGGCTCTGGCGGTCGAAACGGTCGAGCCGGTCGGATTCGGCGGCGTGTCGCCCCCGGCGTGTCGGCTGTTGTGTTCCCGCGCCGCGACGGCGCCCGTACGGTCACCGTGCGGCTCGGCCCTGGTGAGTACCGCTTCCGCTACCTCGCCAGCGGTGGCGTGTGGCTGGGCGACGACTCCGCCGACCGGATCGACGAGCGGGGCGGCCTGCTGTTGCTCTGTGGGGCGGCGCGCTGAGGGTCGCCGATGTTTTTATCGACAGGAGTCTTTACTGTTAAGAAGGTTTAATTTATGTTGGGTGGCACCTCACCGGCCCGAAGTTCCGAAGGAGCTGCCACCATGCGCCGAAGAATCACCATCCCGCTCGTGGCGACGGGCGCCGTCGTCTCCACCCTGGCCGTCGCGGCGCCCGCCCAGGCCCACGGCTACGTGTCGGGGCCGCCGAGCCGCCAGGCGCTCTGCGCCCAGGGCCGGGTCCCGGACTGCGGGCAGATCAAGTACGAGCCGCAGAGCGTGGAGGGCCCGAAGGGGCTGCGCAACTGCCACGCCGGGATCGCCCACTTCGCCGTCCTGAACGACGACAGCCGGGGCTGGCCCGCCACCGCGGTCGGCTCCTCGGTGACCTTCACCTGGACCAACACCGCCCGGCACGCCACCAGCAACTGGGAGTACTTCGTCGGTGGCACCCGGGTGGCGGTCTTCGACGGCGGTGGGCGGCAGCCCGGGGCCACCGTCTCGCACACCGTCAACCTGAGCGGCTGGTCCGGACGGCAGAAGGTGCTCGCCGTGTGGAACATCGCGGACACCGCCAACGCGTTCTACTCCTGCGTCGACCTCGAGGTCGGCGGGGGCGGCGGCCCGTCGCCCACGCCGAGCCCGACGCCGCCGGCCCCGTCGCCCACCCCGACCCCCACCGCCTCCCCGACCACCCCTCCCGCCCCGGGCGGCAGCTGGACGGCGGGCCGGGCGTACCAGGCCGGCGACCAGGTCACCTACGGCGGGCTGACGTACCGCTGCCGGCAGGCGCACACCGCGATCCCCGGCTGGGAACCGCCCTACGTGCCGGCGCTCTGGACCCAGGTCTGACCGTACGGGTGCGGCCCGCCCCCGGCGCCCGCCGCACCCGTCACCACCCCCGGATCGGAGTACGTCATGCGACGGCTGCGCACGGTCGCCCTGCTCGCCGCCCTGCTGCTGGCGTCCGGCTGCGGCGCGGGGACACCCCCGGCGCCCCCCGCGCCCGCGCCCGCCACGGCCACCGGGGGCGCGCTGAGCGGGCTGGACGTGGTCTTCCTGACCACCATGGCGGCGCACACCGAGCAGACGCTGGAGATGGTGCGGCTCGGCCGGGACCGGGTGACCGACCGGAAGCTGCGTACCCTGGTCGCCGCCATCGAGGTCACCGAGTCCGACGAGCTTGCCACGATGCACGGCTGGCTGCGGGACGCCGGGCCCGCCGGGGCAGCCCAGCGGCACGACCACGACCACGGGACCGCCGCCGGGGACCTGGCCCGCCTGCGGGCCGCCCCGGACGGCGAGGTCGACCGCGTCCTGCTCGACGTGCTCGGCGCCCACCAGGGCGCGGCGGCCGACCTGGCCCGGGCGCACCTGGCGGTCGGCAGCGACCCGAGGGTGCGTGACCTCGCCGGACGCGTCGAGCGCTCGCGTACGGCCGAGGTCTCGCTCCTGGCCGGGCTGGCGGCGGCCCGGCGCTGACCCGGCGGCCCGTGGTCGGGGTCGCCCGGCCGCCCGACCCAGCGGCGCCCTCGCGTCAGGCGTCGGCGCGCGGCTCCAGTCGGATGGAGACCGAGTTGACGCAGTGCCGGGTGTCCCTGGGGGTGAAGCCCTCGCCCCGGAACACGTGACCGAGGTGGCTGTCGCACCGGGCACAGCGGATCTCGGTGCGGCTCATCCCCAGGCTGCGGTCCTCGATCTCCTTGACCGCGCCCGGGATGGCGTCGTCGAAGCTGGGCCACCCGCAGTGCGAGTCGAACTTCGTGTCGCTCGGAAAGAGTTCCGCGCCGCAGGCCCGGCAGCGGTAGATCCCCGGCGTCTTCGTGTCGACGTACTCGCCGGTCCACGGGCGCTCGGTGCCGGCCTCCCGCAGCACCCGGAACTCCTCGGGGCTGAGCCGGACCCGCCACTCTTCCTCGGTGCGGGGCAGTTCGCTCTCGTCAAGACTCACCCGCCAACGGTACGTCGGACGTCGGGGGTGTGGCATATGGTCGCGCAATGGGTGGCACGAAGGCCGCGGCCGAAGAGATCGAGGTGGCCGGGCACACCGTACGGCTGACCAGTCCGGAGCGGGTCATCTTCCCGCAGCGCGGCTTCACCAAGGCCGACGTCTTCCACTACTACCTCGCCGTGGGCGACGGCATCATGCGCGCGCTGCGCGGGCGTCCCACCACGTTGCAGCGCTTCCCCGAGGGCGTCGAGGGGGAGGCGTTCTTCCAGAAGCGGGTGCCCGCGCGGGGCGTGCCGCCGTGGGTGGAGACGGCCACCATCAGCTTCCCGAGCGGTCGCAGCGCCGCCGAGCTCTGCCCGGCCGACCTGGCCCACGTGGCGTGGGCCGCCCAGATGGGCACCATCGTGTTCCACCCGTGGCCGGTGCGCGCCGCCGACGTCGACCGCCCCGACGAGCTGCGCATCGACCTCGACCCGCAGCCGGGCACCGACTTCGCCGACGCGGTCGCCGCCGCCGGCGAGCTGCGCGGGCTCCTCGACGAGCTGGGCGTCCCCGGCTGGCCGAAGACCTCGGGGGGTCGCGGCGTGCACGTCTACCTGCGGATCGCGCCACGTTGGACGTTCACCGAGGTGCGCCGGGCCACCATCGCGCTCGCCCGCGAGCTGGAACGGCGCCGGCCGGAGCTGGTGACCACCGCCTGGTGGAAGGAGCAGCGGGGCACCCGCGTCTTCGTCGACTACAACCAGATGGCCCGGGACCGCACGATCGCCTGCGCGTACTCGCTGCGGGCCAACGCCCGGGCCACCGTCTCCACCCCGGTCACCTGGGACGAGCTGCCCGACGTCGACCCGGACGACTTCGACCTGCGCAGCGTCCCGGCCCGGCTGGCCGAACGCGGCGACCCGCACGCCGGCATCGACGACGCGGCGTGGGACATCACCCCGCTGCTGGAGTGGGCCGACCGGGACGCCGCCGCCGGCCAGGGCGACATGCCGTACCCGCCGGACCACCCGAAGATGCCCGGCGAGCCGAAGCGGGTGCAGCCCTCCAAGGACCGCGACCGCCCCCGCTGACCGGCCCGCGCCGGGCTCTCGTGCTGCCGCCCGGCGGCGTGGCCGTCACCGCCGGTCGGCGTACGCCTCCACGGCCTCCTTGGCCGAGCGCAGGTCCGCGCCGGTCGCCTTCCGGTACGCGGCGATGGCCTTGATCTTGTCGCCCCGGGCCAGGTGTTCCCGGACCCCCGGCGGCACGGGCGCCCCGACGATGGACCGCCGCCGATCTGGTAACGATCAAGTAACGGGCGCGAACCTTTCCCGGACCGTCGCCCCTCTCCCTGATCGTCGGCCCGACAGCGGGCCAGGGGAGGGCATCGGATGAAGCTGGTGTGGAGGCGGGCCCACGAGGCGCGCGGGCTGTTGCTCGCCGCGGTGGTCGCGGCCCTGGTGGCGGTCGCGTTGGTCACCGGCCTCTCCGACTACAACCGCCGGGCCGTCGAGGCCGGCCAACGCGCCCTGCTCACCGGGGCGTCCTTCGAGGAGCGCAGCGTCCTGGTCAGCGGTGCGGCCGGCCGGGACGCGACCGAGTTCGCCACCCGGGACCGGGCGGTCCGCGACGGCTTCGCCGCCGGTCTCGGCGGTGCGCCGATCACCGTCGACGCCGCCCGCTACGGCGGTGGCCGCGAGCTGACCGGCGACCTCGGCCCGGTGGTCCGGGAGGACGACGACCCGGTCTTCGCCAGCCTCGCGACCCTCGACGACCTGCCCCGCCACGCGGAGCTGAGCAGCGGCGCGTGGCCCACCCCCGGGGCGTCCCCCATGCAGGTGACGTTGCCGGAGAAGGTCGCCGGCGCGCTCGGGATAGCCACCGGCGACCGGGTGCCGATGCTGGACCGCAGGTCCGAGAAGACCAGCGAGGTGGTGCTCGTCGGGACGTGGCGCCCGCGCGACGCGGCCGACCCGTACTGGCTGCTGGCCCCCGGGGTGGGCGCCGGCAGCGCGGCGGACTCCGGCACCTCGTACGGGCCCTTCGTGCTGGACCGGGCCGACTTCGTCGCGACCTACCCGGGCGCGGTGTCGGCGTCCTGGGTGGTCGAGCCGGACCTCGCGGCCGTGGCCCGCGCCGGCCGGCTGCTCGACGTGCGGGCGGCGCTGAGCGCCGCCGTCGCCGAGGTGCCCGAGGCGGCCGGGCTGGGCTCCTCGGCCCAGACCGTCACGGCGATCGACCGGCTGCTCGACCGCGTCGCCCGGGCCGACCTGGTCGGGCGCTCCTCGCTGGCCACCCCGCTGCTGCTGATCGTGGTCCTCGGCGGGTACGCGCTGGTGCTGGTCGCCGCACTGCTGCACGAGGACCGGCGGGGCCAGACCGCCCTGCTCCGGGCCCGCGGCGCCGCCCGGCGGCAACTGGCCGGCCTGGCGGCCCGGGAGGCGGCGCTGGTCGTCCTGCCCGCCGGCGTGCTGGGGCCCCTGATCGCCGGCGAGGCGCTGCGGCACGTGGGCACCGACGGTGCCGCCCCGCTGGCGCTCTCCTCGGGGAACACCACGCTGGTCTGGGCCGCCGCGGCCGCCACCGCCGCCGGCTGCCTGGTCGCGATGGTCGTCCCGACGCTGCGGGGGGCCGGCACGTACGTCGCCGACATGGCGGCCCGGTCCCGTCCCACCCGTGCCGCGACCGTCCAGCGGGCCAGCCTCGACCTGGTGCTGGTCGGCTTCGCGGTGCTGGCCTGGACGCAGCTGCGCCAGTACTCCTCGCCGGTCACCGGGGCCGGCGGGCGGCTCGGGGTCGACCCGCTGCTCGTCGCCGCGCCGACGCTGGGCGTGCTCGCCGGCGCGGTCGTGGCGCTGCGGCTGCTGCCGCCCGCGACCCGGTTCGCCGAGCGGTTCGTCGACCGCCGGCCGTGGACGGCGACGATGTTCGGCATGTGGCAGGCCGGCCGGCGCCCGCACGCCGGCCCGGTGCTGCTGCTCGCCCTCGCCGTCGGCGGCAGCACCCTGGCCTGGTCGCTGGTGACGACGGGGGAGCGGTCGCAGGGCGACCAGGCCGAGCACACCGTCGGCGCCGACCTGCGGGTCGTCGAGCGCACCGGCGCGGCGCCCGACGACCGGGCCGGTCAGCTCGGCGTGCTGCCCGGCGTCGACGGGGTGCTGCCCGCCTGGCGGGACGAGATCCGCCTCGGCCGCGACGACCTGCCGACGACGGTGGTGAGCCTGGACGCCGCGGGCGCGGCCGGCGTGCTGCGGCTCAACGAGCGACTGGCCGACGAGCCGGTGCCGGCGCTGCTGGACCGGCTGACCCGGGCGCGCGGCGCGCCCGCCGGCATGGACCTGCCCGCGGGCACCCGCTCCCTCACCGGCACCGTGCGTACGCCCGTGCGGGACGCCGTCACGCCGCACCAGATCGGTCTCTGGGTGCTGCTGACCCGGGCGGACGGGCTGGCCTTCCGGATTCCGGCGGGCAGCAGTGGCAGCGACGGCCGGCCGGTGCCGTTCACCGTCGCCGTCCCCGACGGGGCGGGCGCCGTGCGGCTGTCCGGCTTCGAGATCGACGGCGGGGACGCGCGCGGGCGGGCGTACCGCCTGGAGGTGTCGGACCTGCGGCTGGTCGGCGCGGACGGCGCGGCCCAGCCGGCGTCGCTGGCCGGCGGGTGGGTGGCCGCCGACGGCCAGGGGAAACCGGTCAGCGCGAACGTCACGGCCACCGGCCTGAGCGCCGAGCGGAAGATCGAGTACCTGGCGGGGGGCCGGTTCGCGTTCCAGCCGCCGAGCCGCTTCGCCCTGGTGCCGGCCGCCGAGAACCGGCCGGTACCCGCGCTGATGACCCCGGCGGTGCGCGACGCGCTGAGTCTGCGCACCGGTGACACGGTCAACCTCGTGCTGTCCGGCGCGACGCTGCCGGTCACGCTGGTGGGCGAACTGGACGAGGTGCCCTCCTCGGCCGGCGCGGGTGTGCTGCTGGACCTGCCGGCGGCGACGGACTGGCTGATCCGGGACCGGGGCGCCGTCCGGCCGGTCGCGGAGTGGTGGCTGGGCACCGACGGCGACGGCCACGCCGAGGCGGCCCGCGGGGCGGCCGAGCTGGCCGGCACCACGCTGCTCGACCGGCGGGAGGTGGCCGAGCGGGCCGCCGGCGACCCGTACTGGCAGGGGGCCCGCACCGGGCTGCTCGCCGCCGCGCTCGGCTCGGTGCTGCTGGCGCTGGTCGGCCTGGTCGTCGACGTCTGGGCGACCGCCCGGCACCGGCTGGGGGAGTTCGCCGTGCTGCACACGCTCGGCGCCAGCCCCCGGCTGCTGGCCCGGGCGCTGCTGGCCGAGCAGACCTTCCTGGCCGGCATCGGCGTCGGCGTCGGCCTGCTACTGGGCGCCGCGGTCGGCGCGACCATGGCCCCGCTGGTCATCCTCACGCCGTCCGCCGGTCGGCCGGTGCCGGAGGCCGCCTTCGTGGTGCCCTGGCTGCCCATCGGCCTGACCGCGCTCGGCCTGCTGCTGGCGGCACTCGCCTTCAGCGCGTTCATCGCCCTCGGCATCCGGCAGCGGGTGGCCGTGGCGCAGCTGCGGATCGGGGGAGACCGGTGACCGGGTGGAGCGTAGGGACGACCAGGAGCGGAGACGGGGCGTGGTGAGCATCGGGGCGGTCACCCGCCGGGTACGGGCGTACGGCGGACAGTTCCTGCTGCTCGCGGCGCTGACGCTGGTCGCCATGCTGGTGATCAGCGGCGTGCCGAGGATCGTCAACGATCACGCCCAGCAGGGCCTGCGGTCCCACCTGGGCGCCGTGCCACCGCAGCAGCGCGACGTGACGTACTCGACCGGGCCGCTCGTCGACACGAACAGGGATGCCTCCCTGGTGGGCACGCACCAGGGCGACCTGGCGAAGCTGGAGGCCGGACTGCCGCCGGTCGTACGCCGGATGGTCGACCAGCGGTGGTTCACCGCGGAGACCGCGGCCAGCCGGGTGCGAGGCCCGGACCTGGCGGCGAAGAACCTCCTGGTCGACCTCGGCCTGCGGGCGGTGCCCGGGGTCGAGGAGGCCGGCACCCTGGTCGAGGGGCGCTGGCCGGCCGACGCGCCGAAGGGCCAGCCGGTGCAGGTGGCGCTGGCCGAGGACGTCGCCCGCAAGCTGAACCTGCGGCTCGGCAGCCGGCTCACCCTCGCCGCGCCGACTGCCGGCTCACCCTTCGAATCCATGCCCCCCGTCCAGGTCGCCGTGGTCGGTCTCTTCCAGCCCCGCGCCGGCACCGACGGGTTCTGGGACGGCCTGCCGCCGCTGTTGCGGATCGTCGAGCCGGAGGGGGACGGCGAACCCTTCATCATCGTCGGCGTCGTCGACGGCGCGGCGCTGGACCGCCAGGCCGTCGCCGGCTGGCCGATGTCGTTCAGCTGGCGCTACCGGTTGGGCGCCGACGGCATCGACGTCCGCGAGCTGGACCAGGTGATCGACGGCCTCCAGCAGACGACCCGGCAGTCGGCCGGCCGGGACATCATCCAGGGGCTGGACATCCCGCTGCGGGAGTTCGCCGCCGAGGTGGACAGCGCCCGGACGGTGCTCGGGGTGATCGCCGCGGGAGTGTTGGCCACGCTGGCCGGCCTCGTGGCGCTGGCCGCCGGGCTGCTGGTGCGCCGGCGTCGGGCGGAGTTCGTCCTGCTGCGTGCCCGGGGCGGGGCGGCCACCACGAACGCGGGCCGCAGCCTGGCCGAGGCGCTGCTGGTGGTGCCGCCCGCCGCCGCGCTCGGCTGGCTGCTCGGCGGCCTCGCTCCCGGGGCGCCCGGGGAGACCTGGTGGCTCGCCGTCGTCGCGACCGTCCTGGTGGCGTCGGCGCTGCCGGTGGCCACCCTCGCCGTCTCCACCGGCGGCACCGGGCGGCGTGACCTGGTCCGGGCGCGCCCCTCCGTGCGTCGGCTCACGGTGGAGGCGGCGCTGCTGGTCCTCGCGGGTCTCGCGGTCGTGCTGCTGCGCCGCCGTGGCCTCACTCCCGGCGAGGTCGATCCGCTGCTGGTCTCGGTCCCGGTGCTGCTGGCCGTCGCCGCGGCGGTGGTCGCGATGCGGTTGTACCCGTGGCCGCTGCGGCTGGTCAGTCGGCTCGCGGCCCGAGCCCGGGGCAGCGTCGCCTTCCTCGGTACCGCCCGGGCCGGCCGTTCGGTCGTCGCCGTACCGCTGGTGGTCGTCGTGCTGGCCATCGCGACGGCGGCGTTCTGCGCGGTGACGGCCGCCGGGATCGAGGCGAGCCGGGACCGGGCCGCCAGCCGGGCGGTCCCCGCCGACGCCCTGATCGTGGGGGAGCGGATCGCCCCGGACACGGGCGCCGAGTTGGAGCGGCTGCCGGGGGTGCGCGCCGCGAGCCCCGTGCTGCACGAGGCGGGCCAGCGCCTGACGAAGGACGCGGTCGGCACCGACACGAGGCTCGGCAGCGTCACCGTGCTCATGGTCGACGGCCCCGCCCTGGCCCGGATGGTCAGCCAGGCCGGCGTCGACGTGACGGTGCCCGCGGCGCTGCGCACCCCCGCCGGGGGAGCCGGGCCGCTGCCCGCGGTGGTCTCCCCGGCGGTCGCCGCCGAGCTGGCCGACGCCGGCCTGGACGACTCCGCCTTCGTCAGCGCCCAGGGCCAACGGTACGAGTTCCGGGTCGCCGAGCGGACGGAGAGCTTCCCGCTGCTGCGCGCGGGCGGCGGCCGGTTCGTCATCCTGCCCTGGCAGTCGTTGCCCCGCCGGGACTACGCCGCCGTGCCGACCGGCTTCCTGGTCGTCGGCGACGGGCTGGACGTCGAGGCGCTGCGCCGGGTCGGCGACGCGGGGCAGTCCCGCTTCCAGACGGGCGGGACGGTCGTCGGCCGGGAGCGCCTGCGCAGCGTCGAGGTGCTCACCTTCGCGGACACCCGCCGGCAGGTGGGCGAGGGCGGTGCGAACGGGGTGCTCGCCTTCGGGTTCGCCGCCGGCGCGGCCGGCGGGACGGCGCTCGGCCTGCTCGCGATCGCCTTCACGGTGCTCGCCGGCGCCCGGGAGCGCGGCCAGGTGCTGTCCCGGCTGCGCACCCTCGGCCTGTCCCGGCGCCAGTGGCGCGGGCTGCTGGTGGTGGAACTGGCCCCGCTGGTGGGCGTCTCGGTGGTGACCGGCGCGCTGGTCGGCACGGTGTTGCCGCTGCTGCTCACGCCGGTGCTCGGCCTGTCCGCCTTCACCGACGGCGTGGAGGTCCGGGTGGCGTTCGAGCCCGGCCTGGCGGCGGGGGTCGTCGCGTTGGGGGCGGTCGCACTCGGCTTCGCGGTCGCCGTCGAGGCCCTGAACAACCGCCGGATGCGCCTCGGCGAGGTGCTCCGGCTCGGAGAGGAGAGCTGACATGACCGCTACCGCGGAGACCACCGCCGTGCCGGACCTGGCCGCCCTGCAACAGCGGGCCGCCGAGCGTGCGGCGGAGCGGGCCGGTGGCCGGGACCTGTTGCGTGGGCACATCGTCTGCGACGGGCTGGTCCGGATCTTCAAGACCGAGGGGGTGGAGGTGGTCGCGCTGCAGGGGCTCGACCTGGTCATCGACCGGGGCGAGCTGGTGGCGATCGTGGGCGCCTCCGGTTCCGGCAAGTCGACCCTGCTGAACATCCTCTCCGGGCTGGACACCCCCACCGCCGGCATCGCCCGCGTGGGCGACTACGACCTGCTCAACCTCTCCGCACGGCGGAGACTGAGCTACCGGCGTGACATGGTGGGGTTCGTCTGGCAGCAGACCGGCCGCAACCTGCTGCCGTACCTGACCGCGCTGGAGAACGTCGAGCTGCCGATGCGGCTGGCCGGTCGGCGGGGCGGCCGGCGGGCCAACCGCGAGCGGGCGCGGGAACTGCTCGACCTGGTCGGCGTGGGCCACTGCGCCGACCGGCGGCCGGGGCAGCTCAGCGGCGGCGAGCAGCAGCGCTGCGCGGTGGCGGTGGCGGTCGCCAACGACCCCGAGGTGCTCTTCGCCGACGAGCCGACCGGTGAGCTGGACGAGGCGACCGGCGCCGAGGTGTTCGGGGCGCTGCGCACCATCAACGCCGAACTCGGCGTCACCATCGTGGTGGTCACCCACGACCACGCCGTGGCCACCCAGGTCCGCCGGACCGTCGCGATCCGCGACGGCCGGACCGCCTCCGAGGTACGCCGGACGGCGCGGATCGGCGCGGACGGCAGCACCGAGCTGGTCAGCGAGGAGTACGCCGTGCTCGACCGCACCGGCCGGATGCAGCTGCCGGCGTCCTTCGTCGACGCCCTGTCGCTGCGGGACCGGGTGCGGCTCAACCTGGAGCCGGACCACGTGGAGGTGCGGCCGGGCGACCGGGCGCGGGACGAGCGGGAGGCGACGCAGTGAGCGGGCCAGGAATCAGTCGGTACCGCGTGGCCGGGCCGGTCGGCCGCGCCGAGCGCAGCGGGGCGGGATCATGAGCGAGCGGGACGTGATGGCGGACGGCCGGTACGACGGGGCGACGGTCGACGGGCGCTCCGGCGGGACGGTGACGGACGGGCGCTCCGGGGACGTCGCGGACGGGCGGCCCGGCGGAAGCGTGGCGGGCGTCGCGGTCACCGACGAGGTGGTCCGGGTGACGGAGGTCAGCCGCACGTTCGGCCGCGGCGAGCACGCGGTGCACGCCGTGCGGGAGGTGTCCTTCTCCGCCGGGCGGGGCGAGCTGGTCGCCGTACGGGGCCGCTCCGGGGCGGGCAAGACCACCCTGCTGAACCTGGTCGGCGGGCTGGACCGGCCCGACTCGGGCCGGGTGGTGGTGGCGGGGCACGACGTGACCGGGGTCGGCGAGCGGGAGCTGCTGGAGCTGCGCCGGGGCACCGTCGGCTTCGTGTTCCAGACCTTCGGGCTGGTGCCGATCCTCTCCGCCGCCGAGAACGTCGGCGTGCCGCTGCGGCTGGCGCGGGTGCCGGCGGCCGAGCGGGAGGAGCGGGTGGCGGTGCTGCTGGAGCTGGTCGGCCTGGGCGGGCACGCCGCGCAGCGGCCGTACGAGCTGTCGGGCGGGCAGCAGCAGCGGGTGGCGGTGGCCCGGGCACTGGCCAACGAGCCCGACCTGCTGATCGCCGACGAGCCCACCGGCCAGCTCGACTCGGAGACCGGCCGCGCGATCATGGACCTGATCCGGGCGGTCGTGCACGCGCGGGGCATGACCGCGCTGGTCGCCACCCACGACCCGGCCCTGATCGACCTCGCCGACCGCGTCCTCACCCTCCGCGACGGCCGCCTGGTCGACGGCTGACCGGGGCGGGGGGCCCCCCCCGGGCGGGGGGGGGCCCCCCCCCCCGGGGCCCCCCCCCCCCCGCCGGGGGGGCCCCCCCCCCGCGGGGGGGCGGGGCCCGCCCAGAGCGCGCCCCCGGCGCCCG